>JANYFN010000225.1 GCA_025362675.1 Limisphaerales bacterium
CTGGCGCGCACCTATCTGGCGGCAACTGATCCGATGGTCGCGAAGCGCACCTGGCTGATGGTGATGGAGGAAATGGCCAAATTGAAACGTGGCGAAACGCTGGTGCGTTGGCACAATGCCATGAAAGATCAGGCCTTTGGACTAATCCTGGATCTACCCGTGCTCGAAACGCAGGCCGAGCATTTTCTGAAGGTGTTGAACCGTGGCAAAGTCTCCACAAATGTTTTTCTACGCCGGATTCATAATTTCGCCTTGGACATGGGCTGGCTGCCGTGGCCGGTGATTGTCAAGCGGCTGTGGCCGGCAATTGTTTTCAAAGCCAAACGCGCCATCACCGAGGAAGAGCATATCCGGATTGTAACGTGCGAGAAAAACCCGGAGCGCAAAGCGTTTTACAAACTGGCCTGGCATTTGGGTGCCTCGCAATCCGACCTGGCTTTTTTGGAAGCCGAGAACATTGATTGGGAACATCACGTCATTAGTTTTGCACGTCAAAAAACCAAATCCATTGCCATCCTGCGGTTCAACGACGAGGTCGCGGAAATTCTGCGGGATTTGCCGGGCAGCGGCCCGCTGTTTCCGTATCTACGAACCGTTCGCGCGGGCGACCGGGCGACGGAGTTCGGGCAACGGTGTCACGGCTTGGGCATAAAAGGTATCACGCTGCACAGCTACCGCTATGCGTGGGCGGAACGGGCGAAGGTCGCCGGTTATCCCGAACGATTTGCGATGGAGAATTTGGGACACAATAGCAAGGCGGTGCATCGCGCCTACTCGCGCCGGGCGCAAGTGGAACTGCCGTCCTTGGCCGAATACGAACAGCACCGCAAACAATTCGCCAAGGGCGCTGGCATTGAACCGGTGGCGCAAGCCATCAAAACCTAAAACCACCATGCAACTCCAAATCATTGAAAGCACGCAACACGTGTTTGAATTTCTGAACGACGTGAGCGGGAGAATGGACTTAATTGATACCGACGCGGTCAATGATCGTCCGCCGGTTTTATAGCCCAGTCCAAAGGGTGCGCGATTACGCCATTAACTAAATAACTTTCTTGTGGTGGCGCATTACCGTCGCGCGGCCAGCCGCGCCGCCTTGCGGCGCTTGAGCCACCACAGCATGTCAATGATCCGAGTGGTGTCCTGGATGCGCCAACCATGCTTGGGATGTTGAAAATGGTCTCGTCCTACGATTTACTAACGTTGCTTGTGAGACTAAAACCATCTTTTTTATTGGTTGAAATGCGTTTTTGACTTTGCCCTTGTTGATTATGATTGGCTCTAAAAATGGCAAACAGGATCAGATTACAGTATCAGCTTTGACAGGCCCGCCGTTTTCTGGCTGCCCTAAAAGTTGTCTTACGGTTGTCTTACCAGTCAGGATTTACTCAAATTAGCCGGCCAGCTTAGCGCGAAGTTCCTCGGACTGTTGAGTAAACTTGTCCGGATTGGATTTCCGAAGCTTGGCAAGATTTTGTAGCTTCCATTTTATCGCTGGTAGCTGCGACAAGTGGCGACATTTCATCAACGTCCAGTCGGGTTCGCCGGAAACCAGACCGAGCAAAAATTGGCGCTGGTCTGGCGTCAGTGCAGCGGGTAGTTCCGATTTTAGATTGCGCCGGACGCGCTGCAATTCTGCCAGCGTGATCGGATTCCGCGCCATGCCCGAAAATTCATTTTCAAAAGCCGACGACATATCCACGTCGCGTGAAAATAAAACTTCATGCACAGGGCGATTGTGGCCGGCGAGATAACAGACGAAGCACTCGACGACCTCCGATGTAAGTCCGCCACCCTCGAAAAGACCGTGAACATCAAACAGGTCGCGCGGATGCTGGCGATCCATCGCGGCAACAAGTTTACTGCCGTAAAGTTCCGGCATGGCCAGAACCGGCACGGACAACTCGGTGGTAAAAAGTTTCCGCGCTGCGTCACCGAGTCGCCGGGTTTCCACCGGCAGAACGGTTCCGCGAAAAACATGATTCACTTCAACCTTCACCTGATTGCGTCCGCGCCGGAGGAATAATTTGATTTCGTCGCCGTCCTTGGTGGCGGACACTTCCGCCTCCAGACCAATTTTGGCGAGTCGCTTCCGCACGGTGTCTAATCCGCTTGAAATGGATTTCAGCGCCTCGTCACGGGTCGCTTGGTGATCGGTATAAACCACGTCAATGTCCACCGACAACCTCGGCATATCTTCAATGAACAGGTTGATTGCCGTGCCGCCTTTCATGGCGAAATGCGGCGTCTCAAAAATTGCAGGCGCGCTTTCGAGCAAGAGTCGGACGATTACGATGTAGGATTTATCCATTATGGTTTTAGCACGAGAAGCGTTCCGTCATTAAGGCGAGTGGTCCAGCGACTACTGCTCAACGATTTTCCCGCTGCCTTTTTCGCAGCGGCGGCCCACGGCAAGTTCAATTCCTCGGCCCAACTCGCACAGAGCCGCACAACTTTGATGCGCCGGCAGTTCTTGACCAGCGTGGTCAACACCTCTGGCCGCAGCGATCTGGCCCCTTCCATGATGTTACGAGCCTCCTCGATTCCCTGATGCACACCGACTTCGCTCAACATTTCCAGCAATGCCCTTTCCGGCACGGAGACAAGAACTCCGTCGGGTGTTTCTGGCAACGGTTGCAAGCCGAAATTTTTAGGCAGCTGGGAAGAAAACGGATTTCGCGTCGTGTAACGCGCGGAAAATAATTTCTGAAACCATTTTGGGAATCGTGTCTTCACCTCACCCCACAAGGAGAGCGGTTCGCGCACCGGCAGATTGTGGCGGACGCCGCGCCAGGCCAAAGCCGTTTTGCCGCCGACGTGAAAGCCCTTCACCCGCCGCGACAGGAATTTCAAACAATCGTCCCGGCGCAAGGTGTCGTTTGGAAACATGAACACCCCGCGTCCCAGCCGCGCCAGCCATCCCGACTTCAAATAATGATGCGCCAGCGCCGACGAAACACCCAGCTTCGTCAGTTCCTGATGGTCGAAAGGCGTTCCACGCGGGAAAGCCGATTGCAGACGTTTGTTTAGTTTATGGCGCGTAGTTAAAGCCATACTTGAACAATAGCGCCTAAACCAAGCAAATGACAAGTGGATTCTGTCACTGGTTGTCGGTGTGAAAATACCGTGTCGCAGGGATGGTGATGAGGTCGCCTTTTTCAAACGCGGCGACGAGTTTCGGTGTGTGGCGACTTGTTACACAGCGCTGCGCGCGAAAGGGTTTCTCCTTGAGCCGTTTCAGCAGTTCGTCGTGGAGGGTTTGGCGCGTCATACAATTTACTCAATACGCTGAGTTAATTTACTCAATGCAAAAGCCGCTGACGGAAGCCCCGTGCTATTACTGTTCATCGCGGAAGCCCGCGTTGGTCACGGCGATTGGATTTGTCTTGAGCATCTTTAGTGATGTTTTAATTGACATTTATTTTTTTACGCATCATATAGGATGCGTTATGAAAATAACCAAACAAGCGACCGATCCGGCAGTTCTGGCCGAACTGGGTGACCGGTTGACCCGGATTCGTTTGGAACGGAATCTAACCCAAGTCCAACTGGCGGGAGAGGCTGGGGTGGCGAAAAGCACCGTGCAGCGC
>JANYFN010000275.1 GCA_025362675.1 Limisphaerales bacterium
ATCGCAGCCTTGGCAACGTATGTGTTGCTGGCCTTCGAAATGAACCGCGAGCTGCATTGTTGGGCGAAAAAAGATTATGTGACTATGTTCTTCTTTCCGTTCGGCATAGCAGTTCTTGTTTCTGCTGCCATCAATCTGAAATTCATGCCGCCAAAGGTTAAAAAACATACCAAGCGAATGGTTCTCGGCATGGTCGCATATATTTTGGGCATTGATCTGTTGCATCACATTCCGATGCCGCCTGCGCCTTACAAATATTTGCTGGTATTATTGCCTATTTTGCCGGTGATTTTTATTTGCTTCACCATCATCCGTTACATAACTGAATTAGATGAGTTATGGAGAAAGATTATTACTGAAGCCTGGGCTTTTACAGCTATCGCCACGGGATTCACTTGCGTGACCTATCCATTCTTGCAAGACGTCGGCGCACCGGCACTGCGTTTGGAAAGCGGTTTTTTCCTGATGTGGATTTATTATTTCATCGGCTTATTTTTTTCCGGGCGGAGGTATCGGTGAAAAATAAACTGCGCGAACTGCGCGCGGCGAAAGAATGGTCGCAAGCCGATCTGGCGGACAAGCTCGGTGTCTCGCGCCAGACCGTCAACGCCATCGAAACGGAAAAATATGATCCGAGTCTGCCGTTGGCGTTCAAAGTCGCCCGCCTGTTCAAATTGAAAATCGAAGAAATTTTTGAATTGGAAAAAGATTAGATTTTTTCAGCGAGCACAAAAAACTTAACTTAATTCCAGTCTTAACGCGCTCGACAAAAAAGAGCCGCTTTCGCATCCTCCCGCGCGGATGGCATGAACGAATTTCTCCAGCAACTCATCAACGGCCTCGCGCTCGGCGCGATCTACGCGCTCATCGCGCTCGGCTACACAATGGTTTATGGCGTGCTGCGTTTCATTAATTTCGCGCACGGCGATGTCTTCATGCTCGGCGCATTTGCGGGCTATTATTTATCGCCGCTGGTGAATAAATTTTTGCCGGCCAATTCCTATGCTGGCGGTGCGCTGGTTTTGATTTTGGCGATGGCGGTGTGCGCTCTCCTCGGCATCCTCATTGAGTTTCTTGCGTATCGTCCACTGCGTTCCAGACCCAAGTTGACAGTGCTCATCACGGCCATCGGCGTGTCGTTGTTCATCGAATACACCTGTCAGAACAGCCACGTCTTCGGCGCGGCGCCGCACAAATTTCCTGATCTCATTCCGGCGCTGACTTGGAATCTTGGCGGGCTCGTCATCGGGATGAACCAAATCCTCGTGCTCGTCATTACCGCGCTGTTATTGGTCGCGCTGCATTTCATCGTGCAAAAAACCCGCGTCGGCACGGCCATGCGCGCGGTGTCTTTTAACGAAAGTGCCGCCGCGTTGATGGGCGTAAATATTAATTCCATCATCTCGTTCACCTTCGGCCTGGGCTCCGCGCTCGCGGGCGCGGGTGGGATTTTATTCGCGATGAATTATTCGAGTATTGATCCGTTGATGGGCGTGCAAATGGGATTGAAAGCGTTCGTTGCCGCCGTGTTGGGTGGCATCGGAAATTTGCAAGGCGCGGCGCTCGGTGGATTGATTTTAGGTTTGCTAGAAACCTTTGCGGGCGGCATTCCGGTGCTCTCGAACTACCGCGACGGTATCGCGTTTGCGATTTTGATTTTGATCCTGCTCTTCAAACCCGCTGGATTGCTCGGCAAAGCAACGGTGGAAAAAGTTTAGGGCGGCAAAATAATTTTTGGAGCAAGCTGGCTGACTGAATGGCGCGAGCCTTCCCCTCACCCTGACCCTCTCCCCTGAGGAGAGGGAACAGCCTTTGGTCGTCTTCAAAAAATTCGAGCGTCGTCGAGCAGAAGTCAGCCATTGCTACGCCCAGATGCTGGGAGCGTTTCTCCCTCTCCCCAAGGGAGAGGGCCGGGGTGAGGGGAAACAGACCGCTCAAATGTAGATGATAGGACTTTCCGGTTTTTCTCCCGCAACGATCCCGCAGAGTGATTGCCAAAAGTATTGCGTGCGAGCGGACGCGTTTCATGGTTTTATTTCCGACCGATGAATATCGAAGCCCCTGAAATCAGCCTCGTCATCCCGTGTTACAACGAGGAAGGCAATCTGCGCGAACTCGTCAAAGCCATCCGCACGGCGGTCGAGCCGCTGAAAATTTCCTACGAAATCGTCATCACCGACGATTGCAGCAAAGACTCCTCGTGGAAAGTTTTGCAGGAACTCGCCGCCGCCGATCCGCGCATCC
>JANYFN010000059.1 GCA_025362675.1 Limisphaerales bacterium
ACCGCCGCGCCGCCGCGAAATAAAATGCCATGCCGCGCGCTCCACGCGATGGCCGCCAGCACTGCGCTCGGGATGGACAGCACCAGCGCACACGGCGACGAAACGACGAGCAGCGTCATCGTGCGATAAAAGGCGCTGTGAACTTCGGCGGTGGACGTGAACGCGGCGAGTTTGAAACCCAGCCACCACACAAAAAACATCGCGAGCGAAAGGCCCAGCACGCCGTAAGTGTAATAGGTGCTGAACTTGTCAGCGAATTGTTGCGACGGTGCTTTCTGGTGCTGCGCCTCGCGGATTAGGTTGATGATTTTTTGCAGCGAGCTTTCGGCGGCGGGCTTGATGACGATCACTTCGACTGCGCCCCACAAATTGATGGTGCCAGCGAGCGCGAGGTCGCCGATTTTTTTCTCCACAGGCGCCGCTTCGCCGGTGAGATTGGATTCATCCGCAGCGGTGGTGCCTTTGACGATTTCGGCATCCACGGGAAACTGAGCGCCCGGCTTGATGAGGAGCCGCGCGTCTCGGAGAATTTTTTCGAGAGGAACTTCCGATTCATTTCCTTGCGCATCAATCGCAGTCGCGGTTTTAGGTGCATCACGAAAGAGGGAACGGATTTCTTTTTGAGTGCGACCCAGCGCGTAATGTTCCAAGGCACCCGAGAATGAAAATAGGAATAGGAGCGTTGCGCCTTCTGGCCACGCACCGATACACGCGGCGCCGACGGCAACAGCAAGCATGAGAAAATGCACATCGAGCACGCGCTTTTGCAGACGTTCCCAAACTTCCTCGGCGGGATAAAATCCACCGGCGAGATAGGCGGCGACGAACGCCGCTATATTGTAAGGCGCCTGCAAAACAAAAACGGCGAGCAAGCCGAACACTCCGCAGAGAATCGCCGCAGCGAGTTGCAGCTTCCATTCATCTGTGTGGTGATGATCGTGGCCATGATCATCGTCAGGAATTTCCAGCGTGCGGGCTTCGATGCGCGGAAAGGGCAGATCCCGCCAGCGCCAGAATTTCGGGGCGGTTGGGCACGTCACGCGCGCGATGGTCGTGGCGTCGCCGATCCGTTGAATGGTGATACGTTTCCGTTCGTTTTCGGAAAGGGGAGATTCACAGGTGGCACAATCGCCTTTACCAGCGAGCAATGAACAACTGCGGTTACCACCAGAATTTTGGGCCGACTGAATTTTCCCGGTGAGCCGCTGCGTGAGTTTTTCGACATCCGTGCGACCGAGTGTCGCGACCGAAATTTTTTTCAGCGCGGCGTCGAACGTCACCGCTTCCAGCGACGGCTCCTCGGCCAATGTGTCGGCAACCGAGCGCGCGAGGCACTCGCTGCCTTGCGAATGGTCGCCATGATTATGACCTGAACTCATCAACTGATTTGTAGCATAGAAAAATTCGCAGGCGAAGAAATAGTTTTAGCTGGACTTGCCGCAGATTTTGCCGCATTTGCTGATTTGAAACACATCACATTACCATGAAAAAAACATTCTGCTCTATCGTAACCGGCTTGCTGGGACTCGGCTTACTCAACGCAACGGCGCAATTCAGCGGTCGCCCCTCGTCCGGCCCCAGCTTCGGCGATGCCACGGCGAAACTGTTCGGCGAACATCAATCCTTTTCCGCCACCATGGAATTGGAATCCGGCACTCCGGGTTCAGCGCAAGCCATGACGATGCCGTGTAAAATCAGTTTCGATAACGGCAAATCATGTTTGGAAATGAACATGGGCGAGATGAAAGGTGGCGGTATGCCGCCGGAAGCCGCCATGCAAATGAAGTCCATGGGCATGGACAAAATGGTGAGCATTTCGCGGCCCGACAAAAAAACGATGTATTTAGTTTATCCCGGCATGCAGGGTTACGTGGAAAACCCGTTGAAGGATCAAGCCGAAGTGACTTCGCCGGATGATTTCAAAGTGGAGACAACGGAACTGGCCAAGGAAAACGTGGAAGGTCATGATTGCGTGAAGAACAAAGTCGTGGTGACGGATAAGAATGGCAAAATCACTGAATCCACGGTTTGGAACGCGAAGGATTTGAGAAAATTTCCCGTTAAGATTGAAACCACCGAGCAGGGCCAGAAAGCGATCATGCACTTTAAAGAGGTGTCTTTCACCAAACCCGCCGCGAGCGTTTTTGAAGTTCCCGCCGGCATGACCAAACATGCCAGCATGCAGGCGATGATGCAGGAAGTGATGATGAAGAAAATGGGCGGGCTGATGCCACCGCGCTAAAATCTGGATCAAAAATTTCAAAAGGCCGGCGCGAGCCGGCCTTTTTTTTTCGTTGTGACTTTAGCAATTTTTGCAAAGCTGCGGCGGGCTAAAATCCATACGTTGAATTTGTAAGGAGGATTTGCCTCCGTTGAAACACACTTATGAAAAATAATAATCTCGGGTCCGTTAATACCCAAAATCAAGCTGTCCTGGATTGGGTGGAAGCACAAATCAAGTTGTGTGCGCCCGACCAGGTTTTTTGGTGCGATGGTTCCGAGGCCGAAGATAAATTGATGCGCGATCGGATCGTCGAATCTGGCGCGGGTCTCTGGCTCAATGAAAAACTTCGCCCCAATTCACTGCTCGTCCGCAGCGATCCGCGCGATGTGGCACGCGTGGAACAGCGCACCTTCATCTGCTCCAAATCGCCGAAAGATGCCGGCCCGACGAACAATTGGGAAGCCCCTGCGACGATGAAGGCCAAGCTCGGCGACCTCTTCAACGGCTGCATGAAAGGCCGCACGCTTTATGTAATTCCATTCAGCATGGGGCCGATTGGCTCACCCATCGCGCAATACGGCATCGAGATTTCTGATAGCCCGTATGTGGTCGCGAATATGAAAATCATGACCCGCATGGGGGTGGGGGTTTATGCGCAGATTGAGCAGACTTCCACGTTCGTGAAATGTTTACATTCCGTCGGCCTGCCCCTCGCGGCCGGTCAAAAAGATGTGCCGTGGCCGTGCAATCCAGAGCAAACTTACATCACGCATTTTCCCGAAGACCGGCTCATCATGAGCTTCGGTTCCGGCTACGGCGGCAATGCGTTGCTCGGAAAAAAATGTTTTGCCCTGCGCATCGCTTCGGCGATGGCGCGTGACGAAGGTTGGATGGCGGAACACATGTTGATCCTCGGCGTGAAAGAACCGTCGGGCAAAAAAACTTATGTCTCCGCCGCGTTTCCGAGCGCTTGCGGCAAAACGAATTTCGCGATGCTCATTCCCCCGCCGCATCTCAAAAAAGAAGGCTGGGAAATTTCCTGCATCGGCGATGACATCGCGTGGATCAAGCCCGCTGCTGATGGACATTTACACGCGATCAATCCTGAAGCTGGATTCTTCGGGGTCGCGCCCGGCACCTCTTACACCAGCAATCCGATGGCGATGGATTCCATCAAGCGAGACACGATTTTTACCAACGTCGCACTCACCGACGATGGCGATATCTGGTGGGAAGGCATGACCAAGACGCCGCCCGCGCATTTGATTGATTGGAAAGGCAAACACTGGACGCCGGATACAAAAGATGCGGAAGGCAAAACCGTCGTCACCAGCCATCCGAACAGCCGCTTCACGGCGCCGGCAAAGAATTGTCCGATCATCGATCCCGATTGGGAAAATCCCGCGGGCGTGAAAATCAGCGCGATGATTTTTGGTGGTCGCCGCGCGACGACGATGCCGCTGATCTTCCAATCGTTCAACTGGGTCCACGGCGTTTATCTCGGCGCGACCGTGGGTTCCGAAATGACCACCGCCGCCACCGGCACCATCGGTCAGGTTCGGCGCGATCCGATGGCGATGCTACCGTTCTGCGGCTACAACATGGGCGATTATTTCGCGCACTGGCTCGAGATGCGTCGACTCGTGAAACATTTACCGCGTGTATTCCATGTGAATTGGTTCCGTAAATCTGCCGAAGGAAAATTCCTCTGGCCGGGTTTTGGCGACAACATGCGCGTCTTGAAATGGATCGTGCAGCGCTGTCAGATGGGCGCGCATGCCATTGAAACTTCCGTTGGCTGGGTGCCGGAATATCAAGACCTCGACATGCGCGGCCTGGAAAAAGAGATGACCGTGGAGAAATTTTCCGAGGCGCAAAAAATTGACGAGGCCGAATGGCATCGCGAGCTCTTGATGCAGGATGAACTGTTCATCAAGCTTTACAGCCAGTTGCCGAAGGAACTCGTCTTCCAACGCGAACTACTGATCGCCCGGTTGTGAACCGTTCGGTTTTGAAAATTGAAAACCGCGCAGTCCCGCTTGGGGATTGCGGCCTTGGGTCATGGCGAACAAACGCCGTCCCAGCTCGTGAGCCAGCGCGTTCATCGCGGCGGCTTCTGCTGACGGCAGCGAGCGGGCGTTATTGAATTCCCACAGCGCAATCCAGTTTTGAAAATGCTCCGGCTGCAAACCCAGCCCCATGTGCGCACCCGCGAAACCGCCACGATATTTTGATTCGCCACCGGTTTGCAACGCCCAGAAATCCGCAATCTTTTCGAGATGCGCCGGCCAATCTTGGATGTGCGTGTTGAAGATCGGCCCAAGAATTTCGTGTTGCCGCACGTCCGCGTAGAACGGTTTGATGAGTTTCAAAATGCCGTCGTGACCGCCGAGACGTTGGTAGAGTGATTGGTCTGCGCTCATCTTTTCTAATCAGACAAAATTCAATGCTTCGTCTCTTTCGCGGCTGTGGATTCCGACGCGGGCAAATCGCCCTCGCCCAGTTTGCGTTTGAATAATTCCAGCGCCAGTCCGTAAGATTTCAGCGCCAGTTCCGCATCGTAACGCGGACCTTCATCGCGCAAAAACGCGTGCTGGCCGTTGAACTCGTGCCAGGTGAAATTTGTTCCCGCGTCTGCGAGCGCATTGTAAATCACCGACCGACCCTCGCGCGGAACATGCGGGTCTTGCCGTCCCCAGATCATCAGCATCTCGCCCTTGAGTTCATTGATCCGCGCGAGTGAATCGTCATTCATGCCTTTGCCGAGGCCGCGCTTGTGGATGTCCGTCGCGTAAAAACAAACCGCCGCCAGCACGCCGGGATTCATCGCCGCGCGAAACGACAAATGACCACCGATACAAATCCCGATCACGCCCAGCTTGCCCGTGCATTGCGGATGCGATTTCAAAAATTCCAGCACCGCTCGCGCGTCGTCGTCGTAGCCGGCGAGTTCCTTCGTCGTCTTCAGTTCGTTGCCCTTGTCGGCTCCCGCTTGATCATAAGCCAGCACCGTTCCCGCTGGCAAAAACTCGTGATAAATTTCCGGCACCGCCACGACAAATCCATGACCCGCCAGAAGCGCCGCCGTCCGGCGTATTGGCGCAGTCACCTGAAAAATTTCCGAATACAAAAGGATGCCCGGATACTTTCCCGCCGCCGCCGGACGAAAAATGAAAGTCCGCATCGGCCCTTTCGGTGTGGGCAAATCAACGTGTTCAACTTCTTTGATCGTCATAAAAAATTTGTAGCAGCCGACGTTAGGAGGCTCAAATCGATTCCCGCTCTCCGCTTTTCAGTCATCGCCTCCTCACGTCGGCTGCTAACTCGGCTCAAAGAATCATCGCAGCTTCTCGTCTGATGCAAGCGTCCAGGCTGACGGATGCGGTTTCATTCCGACGCGCGGATAATACTCCACGGCTTTCGGCGCGGATAAAAGAATCAGATTGGCTCGACCGCCTTCCGCTTGCGTGCGACGAATCAATTCTCGTCCGATGCCCTGTTTTTGATGCGACAACCGCACCGCCAGATCCGACAAATACGTCGCGTAAGAAAAATCCGTCACGCTGCGCGCGATGCCCACGAGTTGTTCGCCGTCCCACGCGGTCACAACCAAATTTGCGTTACGAAGCATTTGCCCCATGCGCTCGCGGTCATCCACCGGACGACGTTCACCGAGCGTCGAAGCGCGATACAATTCAATGACCGCATCCAAATCCAACTCGTTGCCGATGCGGTAAGTGATCATGCGCCATTGCGGATTTTAAGTGAGAATATTCTTCACCTTGCCCAACGCCTCGTCGAGCTTCGCCACGTCTTTGCCGCCGCCGCGCGCGTTGTCGGGACGACCGCCGCCTTTGCCGCCGACCATCGGCGCGAGACGTTCCATGATTTTGCCCGCTTGGAAATTTTTCTGAAGTTCCGGGCTGACCGACGCCACCAAAGTCACATTTTCCCCGCTCACGCCGCCGAGCACGATCACGCCCATGAACTGCGTCTTCAATGCATCCGCGATGGTCTGAACCGTGTTGCCATCCGCCTCACCGACGTTCGCGACGAGCAATGGCGTCGCGTTCACCACGCGCGCGTGGCGCAACAAATCTTTCGCGCGGTTCGCCGCATCTTTCATCGCAGCGGCGCGCAAGGATTTTTCCATGTCGCGTTGCTGTGCAAGCAGCGTTTCGATTTTTTTCTCGATCTCGTGGATCGGGCTGCTGATTTTTCCGGCGAGCGATTTGATGAGTTCGCGATCCGCCTTCATCGCATCGAACGCCTCCAAACCGGCCAATGCCTCGATGCGCCGCACGCCCGCCGCCACGGCGCTTTCGCCGATGATGCGGAACAAACCGATCTCGCCCGTCGCACGCGTGTGCGTGCCGCCACACAATTCCATCGAATAACCATCGAGCTTTTTCGCGCGCCCGCCGATCTGCACCACGCGCACGGTGTCGCCGTATTTGTCGCCGAAAAATTGCATCACGTCGCGACGATTTTTCACCTCGCCATACGGCACTTCCGTCCACGTCACTGCGGCATTTTCCACGATGCGTTCGTTCACGAGTTTCTCAATGTCCGCCAACTGGCGCGGCGTGAGCGGCGCACTGTTAAAATCAAACGTCAATTTATCCGGCCCGACCGACGAACCTTTTTGCGACGCGTCGCGGCTCGCCACTTCGTGCAATGCCCAGTGCAACAGATGCGTCACCGTGTGATGCCGCTGGATCGCCTCGCGCCGCACTTTGTCCACGGTCAAAAC
>JANYFN010000076.1 GCA_025362675.1 Limisphaerales bacterium
GATTTCGTTGCGGAAGCCGTAGATAACTTCGCGCTGTTTGTTCATCACGTCGTCGTATTCGAGCGTGCGTTTGCGCTGCTGGAAATTATGGCCCTCGACGCGTTTCTGCGCCTGCTGGATCGAGCGGTTGAGCAAACCGTGCTTCAATTCTTCGCCTTCTTCGAGGCCCATGCGCTCCATCAATTTCACGATGCGGTCGCTGCCGAACAGGCGCATCAAATCATCTTCGAGCGAAATGAAAAAGTGGGATGAACCCGGATCGCCCTGACGGGAGCAACGCCCGCGCAACTGGCGGTCAATGCGCCGCGATTCGTGACGCTCGGTGCCGAGAACGTGCAAGCCGCCCACTTCGGAAACGCCGGGGCCGAGCTTGATATCCGTGCCGCGTCCCGCCATGTTCGTGGCGATAGTGATGGCTCCGCGTTGACCCGCACGCGAAATAATTTCGGCTTCCTGCTGGTGATACTTCGCGTTGAGGACGGAATGGATCAATCCTTCTTTCTTCAACATCCGCGAGAGCATTTCGCTCGTCTCGACCGAAACGGTGCCGACGAGAATCGGCCGGCCCAGCGCGTGCATCGCCCTGATTTCATTGACGACAGCGTTGAATTTTTCGCGACGCGTTTTATAGACCGAGTCGTCGGAATCTTTGCGGATGTTCGGACGGTTCTGCGGAATCGTCATCACGCCGAGCTTGTAAATATCGAAAAATTCTGCTGCCTCGGTCTCGGCGGTGCCGGTCATGCCTGCGAGTTTTGTGTAGAGGCGGAAATAATTTTGGATCGTGATCGTCGCGAGCGTCTGCGTTTCGCGTTCGATGGTCACGCCCTCTTTCGCTTCGACGGCTTGATGCAAGCCATCGCTCCAGCGGCGACCGGACATCAGGCGTCCCGTGTTTTTATCCACGATGATGACCTTGTTTTCCTGCACGACATATTCGACTTCGTTTTGATACAGCGAATAGGCTTTGAGCAATTGCGAAATCGCATGAATCTTCTGCGCCTTCGCCTCGAAGTCGGATTGCAACTTGGTTTTCGCTTCGAGCCGTTTGCGCGCGTCCGTCTCCGAGCCGACGTCAATGTCATGCAACTGCGTGTTCAAGTCCGGCAGCACAAACGCGTCCGGGTCTGACGGGCTAATGTAAGCGCGGCCTTTTTCCGTCAAATCCGCCTCGTGACCTTTTTCGTCAATCGCGAACAGCAGCAATTCTTTTTCGCGATACAAATCCACTTTCTTCTGATCCTTGTGGAGTTCGAGTTCGGCGCGATTCATCATCCCGGCGTTTTCGGGAACTTCCAAAATTTTCATCAACGCCTCGGACTTCGGCTGGCCGGTTTTCACGCGAAACAGCAACAAGCCGATTTGATTTTCCAATCCCGAAGCGTCATCAATTTTCTGGCCGTTCTCCGGATGCAATTTGCGGATGAGCTCATCAGCCTCTTTCAAGTAGCGGGCGCACAACTGTTGCTGCGCGCGGACCAAACCTTCTACCGTCGGTTTCCACTGGCCGAATTGTTCGTCGTGCGTATGCACCGCCGGGCCGCTGATGATGAGCGGCACGCGCGCTTCATCAATGAGAATGGAATCCACTTCGTCCACGATGGCGAAATAATGTCCGCGCTGCACCTGGTCTTCTTTGCGCAGAGCCATGCCGTTGTCGCGCAGATAATCAAAACCAAACTCCGCGTTCGTGCCGTAAGTGATGTCGCAGGCGTATTGTTCGCGACGAACTTTTGGCGGCTGGTCGTGCAAAATGCAACCGACCGTGAGGCCGAGAAATTTATACACCGCGCCCATCCATTCGCCGTCGCGGGAAGCGAGATAATCATTCACCGTCACGACGTGAACGCCACGACCGGTGAGCGCATTGAGATAAACCGGCAAGGTGCCGACGAGCGTTTTGCCTTCTCCGGTGGCCATTTCGGAAATGTGTCCCGTGTGCAACGAGTAACCGCCGATGAGTTGCACGTCGAAATGCACCATCTGCCATTTGAGCGGATGCTCGCGCACGATCACGTCCTGGCCGCACAAACGGCGCGCGGCATTTTTCACCACGGCAAAGGCTTCCGGCAAAATTTCTTCAAGCTTGGCTGCGAGTTCCGCCTTGTCCTCGATCTGCGACAACTCGGCTTTCCACGCGGCGGTTTTGGCACGCAAGTCGTCGTCGGAGAGCTTCTGCAATCCGAGTTCGAGCTCGTTGATACGGGCGACGAGCGGGCGAATCTTCTTCACTTCGCGGTCGTTCTTGGAACCAAAAATGGCTTTGAAAAAATTCACAATGTATATCGTTGGAAACAGTTAAAAATGAGCAAACACCTTACGCGACACCGCGCACAGCGTCAAAGCGAAACGCAGACGGACATGGCTCGGCTAAAATTCCATTTGACAGTTTTCCACTTCAATATCAATCTATCCGCATCCGTTGATATGACGGACTCATAACGAGTGGTCGAGGGACTGGCCCAATGACACCACGGCAACCGGTTGAACTTGTTTTCAATGTCAGGTGCCAATTCCAGCTCAAGCATCATTAGCTTGGGAAAAAATGAGAAGTGATGCACAACTGTTTTGTCGCCCCTTCTCCTTGTGAGCCGGGGCTTTTTTGTTTTTGGTGCAAACCAAAAACGGAAAGCCCCGGAACTAAATCCGTAGCAGCGAACGTGAGTTCGCTCTAACTGAAAATAATGAGCCGACTCATGTCGGCTGCTACCGTTGAGAAATTAATTTTATGAGTCATAAGCATCAAGGTTTCATGAAGGCGCTCAAGTGCCGCGAATGTGGTCGCGAATACCCGCTCGAAGCCACGCACGTCTGCGAATTCGACTTCGGCCCGCTCGAAGTCGCCTACGATTACGATCGAATCAAGAAGGCACTCTCGCGCGAGATCATCGCCGCACGCCCAAAAACCATGTGGCGTTACCGCGAGCTTTTGCCCATCGCCGGCGAACCGACCGTCGGCCCGCTCGTCGGTTTCACGCCGCTCGTCAAAGCGGATCGCCTCGCAAAGGCGCTCGGCATCCGCGAACTCTGGGTCAAAAACGATGCCGTGAATTATCCCACGCTCTCGTTCAAAGACCGCGTCGTCAGCGTTGCGTTGAGCCGCGCGAAGGAACTTGGTTTTGAAACTGTCGCGTGCGCGTCCACGGGAAATTTAGCGAACTCCGTCGCCGCCAACGCCGCGAGCGCAGGATTGAAAAGCTACGTTTTTATTCCGTCGGATTTGGAGCAGGGAAAAATTTTGAACTCGCTCGTCTATGGCGCCAACGTCATTACCATCAAAGGCCATTACGACGAAGTGAATCGTCTCTGCGCCGAGATCGCGGGCAAGTTCGGCTGGGCGTTTGTGAACGTCAATATGCGCCCCTACTACGCCGAAGGCTCCAAGAGCATGGCGTATGAAATCGCCGAGCAACTCGGCTGGCGCGCGCCCGAGCACACCATCATTCCGATGGCGTCCGGCTCGCTGCTCACCAAGATTCACAAGGGTTATCAGGAGCTGATGAAGGTCGGCCTCATCGCCGAAAGCCACCCGAAAGTTTACGGCGCACAAGCCACGGGCTGTTCGCCGATTTCCACCGCGCAAAAAGCCGGACTCGATTTCTTCAAGCCTGTGAAGCCTGACACGATTGCGAAATCGCTCGCCATCGGCACGCCGGCTGATGGTTTTTACGCACTCAAAGTGATGCGCGAAACTAACGCCGCCGCCGACGACGTGACCGACGACGAAATCCGAGACGCGATCAAGTTGCTCGCCGAGACGGAAGGCATTTTTGCCGAGACCGCCGGCGGCGTGACCGTGGGCGTGGCGAAAAAACTCATCGCGTCCGGCAAGATTCCGAAAGATTCCTCCGCCGTGATCTGCGTCACCGGCAATGGCCTGAAAACGCTCGATGCCGTGAACGGTTACTGCGGCAAACCGCGTGAAATCAAGCCGAGCTTGCGCGAATTCGAAGCGTTGTTGGCGCATGAGGAAAAAGTGAATGCGTGAACATGGGGATTTTCCGCAACATTTTTGGCGGGCAACCAGCTTCTCCTGATTCTGTCACCTTTGATGTTTCACGATATGAATATCAAGGCGTGCGCGATGGAGTGAAAGTATGGCATACCGCAGACGGAGACGGTCTTGGAATTTATTTTTTCCATAAGACTCCAGATATTCCCAGCGGCCTCACCAGCACAGCACGGTTGCGCGAAAATTATGTGTCAATGCTTGGCGATAAATTTAGAGTGGTTGATTGCTGCGTGCAGCCATTGGATGAAATTCCGAGCGTTCGGCTTATCGTTGGCGGCCTAGACCAAAAATCCGGCGGCGCGATTTTTGTTGGTTCGTTCACGATTCCTTTTCGTGACTTTAGCTACGTCATCAAGATGCAAACTCAAGAGCGCGGTGTTACCGGAATGCGTGAAGCAATTTTGGTAGAGCAAGCTCTTCGGGATGGAACAGGCAGCATTCAAGATGGAAAATTTGCGGCGCATGGCTGGTCATTTGACGATGCGAAGTTCGACAACTTGGTGCCAAAACACCCGCTTTCACGCCTTCGAATAGAATTTCGGATTATTGCCGAATCGGTGCGAATTGATAAAAAAGTTAAGCGTGCAGCGCGATTTGATTTACCTCACGATGCCCCTTAGCTTGAAAAGCAACCCAATACAGCCCATATTCCCCACACCTCGCCGGAAGTTAGATTTTTTCCCATTTTTCTGCTTTCAGCCTTCCGTCACCCAATCGTAACGCGGTTGTCACTGGTTTGAAATTGTGCGCTGATGGACGAACTGACATTCTTCCCAACGTGAAGCAAAGAATTTTAGTCGTGGACGATGAGCCGGAAGCAGTGGAACTCGTGGAGTTCAATCTCAAGCAAGCGGGTTACGCTATCACCACCGCTGCCGATGGCGCAGAAGCGTTAAAAAAAGCCCGCTCGCAAACGCCCGATCTCATCGTGCTGGACGTGATGTTACCGGAGATGGACGGCTTCGAAATCTGCAAGGCGCTCCGGCTGGAAGCAGCGACGGCGAAGGTGCCCATCATCATGCTCACGGCGAAGGCGGCGGAGATTGACCGCGTGCTCGGCCTGGAACTCGGTGCGGATGATTATCTCACGAAACCGTTCAGCCCGCGCGAACTGCTGCTGCGCGTGAAAAAAATTCTCGCGCGTTCCGCGCCGCAGGAAAAAGCGAAGGAGCAATTGCGCTTCGGCGATTTGATGATTGATCTCCCGCGCCACATCGCCACTTGGAAAAACAAGGCGATCGAACTGACGGCCACGGAGTTCAAGCTGCTCACCATTCTCGCGCAACGCGCCGGCCGCGTGCAGTCGCGCGATCAATTACTCCGCGACGTGTGGGAATACGACAGCGTGATTGACACGCGCACGGTGGACACGCACATGAGGCGTCTCCGCGAAAAAATCGGCGCGGCGGCGAAGCATCTGGACACAGTGCGCGGCGTGGGCTATCGCTTTGTGGAATAAATTTTCGAGCCACAGATTTTCACAGATGGAACACAGATAAAAAGCATTTCATGCACGGCTCACAAAATCTGTGTTTCATCTGTGTTTCATCTGTGGCTAAATAACCACCGTGTGGTTTTTCTTTTTCATTGTCACGCTCGTCGCACTGGTCGCGCTCCATTTCTGGTGGCGCGCAAAATTTCTCGCGCAGCAAAATCAGACGATGGAGGAGATGGAAATTTTCCAGAAGCAGACGCAGCAGACTTCAGTCGACGCCAAGGCGCAGCAGCAAATCCTATTCAACTCAATGCTCGAAGGTTTGCTGCTGCTGGACCGGAACAAAAAAATTTATCTCGCCAACCGGGCGTTCACGGAATTCTTCAATCTGAAGGCGGATCTGCGCGGCAAGACACTCGTCGAGGTGTTGCGATTGCATGAACTGGATGACTTACTACAGCGGGTTGAAACTGAACAACAAGTTTTCGGCCATGAATTCAAACTGCCGGATTTAGGCGATCGCTGGTTGCAAGTGAATGCCTCCGTCATCACCAATTCCGCCAACGAACGCGAAGGCACCATTTTAGTTTTTCATGATTTGACGCGCCTAAAACAGTTGGAGAGGCAGCGCGAGGAATTCGTGGCCAACGTCAGCCACGAACTCCGCACGCCGCTCTCGCTCATCAAAGGTTACACCGAGACGCTCCTCGATGGGGCGCGGAATAATCCTGAAGTAGCCGAGCGTTTTCTGAAAATCATTGAGCGCAATACAAACCGGCTGGATTTGCTCATCCAAGATTTGTTGACGATTTCCGCTTTGGAATCAGGTCGCATGAAGCTGGAGTTAGCGCCGGTAAATCTCCATTCGCTGGCGGAAAAAATTTTTTTCGACCTCGGCTCCAAGGCGGAGACTAAAACCATTTCTCTCGTCAACGAAATGCCGGAACTCACGGCGAAAGGCGATACTAACCGGCTCGATCAGGTTCTCGCCAACCTCGTGGACAACGCGATCAAATATGGACGCGTAAACGGTTCGGTGATCGTGGGCGGGAAAAAACTGCCAAAAGGCGGCGTGGAAATTTCGGTGCGCGACGACGGTCCAGGCATTCCCCCCGAAGCGATCGACCGTGTGTTTGAACGGTTTTACCGAGTGGACAAAGCCCGTTCCCGTGATCAGGGCGGCACTGGTTTAGGTCTTTCGATTGTGAAACACATCGTGCACGCGCACGGCGGGGAAGTCTGGGTAGAAAGCGAATTGGGGAAAGGCGCGACGTTCTTTTTTACCCTGTCAACGGTGGAAAATATCGCCAGCCAATGACGTCCAAGCCCCGGAAATTTTAAACCCTGATCGCGATGGCAATCCTAGTTGAGGTTGGAGTTTAATGATTTTTCGAATGGTGGAACCGAGGATTTTTTGGAACAGCCGTTCAAAGCATTTATTAAAATGTCTTTTTCGCTCCGCAGATTTTCCCTATTCTTTTCTCATGGTTCATGTAGGCACTGGTTACGACGTTCATCAATTGGTCACGGGACGAAAGCTCTTTCTCGGCGGCGTGGAAATTCCGCACCCGAAAGGCCTGGAGGGGCACTCGGATGCGGATGCACTCATGCACGCGATCTGCGATGCCGTTCTCGGCGCGCTGGGCGAGGAAGATATCGGCCACTTTTTTCCCAACACAGATCCGCGCTGGAAAAATGTGCCGAGCAAAATTTTTCTGGAAGAGGCGGCGCGCATCGTCGCGCTGAGAGGTGGAAAAATTGTGAACATCGACGCCACGGTGATCGCCGAAGCACCTAAAATTTATCCACACATCGCCGCGATGAAACGTTGCATCGCCGCCGCCTTGGATGTCTCTGAAAAACAGATCGGCGTGAAAGCGACCACGAACGAAACGATGGGGTTCATCGGGCGCGAGGAAGGTATCGCTGCGATGGCGGTGGCGAGCGTGGATTTGCCTTAAGTTCTATGGATCGGCGAAAAAACTGGTTGGTCGGAACCGCCTTGTTTGTAATCACCGTCTTGCTGTATTGGCCAGCCATCAGTTTTCCATTCGTCAATTACGATGATCAGTTGTATGTCTATGAAAATGCAGAGGTGCTGAAAGGCCTCTCTTGGTCTGCTCTGGTCTGGTCAGCAACGAGTGTGGTAAGCGCCAACTGGCATCCACTGACAGTTTTGTCACACCTGGCCGATTGCTCGCTCTACGGAAAGTTTGCGGGCGGACATCACCTGACGAGTCTGCTCATTCACTCAATCAATTCAGTCCTTTTGTGGCTATTGCTGAAACGGCTCACGCGCTGGTTTTGGTTCAGCGCGCTGGTCGCGGCGTTATTTGCGTGGCATCCACTTAACGTTGAATCTGTTGTTTGGATTGCTGAACGCAAGAATGTGTTAAGCACATTTTTTTTCATCCTTACCCTTTGGGCTTACAGTAGCTATGCAACAAAGCCCAGCGGGATTAGATACACGCTCACCGCGTTGTTATTTATTTTAGGCCTGGCCAGCAAGCCAATGTTAGTAACCCTACCATTTTTGTTATTGCTGCTTGACTACTGGCCACTTCAACGATTTTCACTTGAACCACCGCTCGGACTCAAGCAACGGTGCATCTGGTTGCTGGTGCGTGAAAAAACCCCCTTTCTCTTGATATCGCTCGTTTTTTGCTGCGTCACGTTTATCGTGCAAAACCGGGCCGGAGCCGTCAAATCGTTGACCGATGTGCCGCTAAACATTCGCTTGTTGAACATACCTGTGGCGTATGTGAACTATGGGTTCAAAACCTTGGCCCCAATAAACTTGCGGGTCATCTACGATTTTCCAGAAAACCTTTTGTTTCTCGGTGTAGCAGCCTCTTTACTCTTGGGGCTGATCACATATCTGGGGTGGTATTGGCGATTCAAATTTCGCTGGCTACTAGTAGGGTGGCTCTGGTTTTTAGTCACATTAATTCCAGTCATCGGTTTGGTTCAGGTAGGTGAGCAGGCGATGGCCGAGCGTTATGCCTACTTACCATTGATAGGTTTATTTTTCATTATTGCGGCTGGTTTTAGAACCTACATTTTTGCCAAACCACAGAGACGACCAGTGGTGGTGCTGCTGGTAATTTTTATTTTGGGTATTTGCTTGATGCTATCTCAACGCCAGCTCATGCTCTGGAAAAATAGCATCACTTTGTTTTCGCACGCCGTAAAATTAAACCCGGACAGCGCCTTGGCCCATGATTTGTTGGCCACCGCGCTCTCAGGCAACGGACGTGTCCCAGAAGCGATTGAACAGTATTCGCAGTCGGTCCGCCTTCGTCCGGATCGGCCTGAAGCGCAATACAATCTTGGCCGCGAGGAAATTGAAGCGGGAAAATTTATGGAAGCCGAAGCGCACTTAAACGCGGCTCTGCTTAAGTCTCCCAGCAATCCAATTTATCACAACACTCGCGGGGTGGCGTTGCTGCAAGGCGGGCGGGCGCAGGAAGCTGAAAAAGAATTTAGACTTACCATTGAACTCCAACGAGAATATGCAAAACCGTATTTCAATCTCGGTAAAATTTTAATGGCTGAAGGGCAGACTGCGGCTGCGATCACCAACTACGCGATGGCAGTTCAGCTTCAGCCAGACTGGGTTGAAGCCTTGGAAAATCTTGCCAGCGCTCACGCAACCAACGGGGATTTTACCAGTGCTATTGCTACTGCCAACGCGGCGTTAACGGTTGCGCTGACTAGTCAACCGCCAGGGTTAACCAACCAAATTATTGCAGAGATAACGAGTTACCAAAAAGCACTAGGTCAACTACCCCGAATCATTAGCCCCTAACTTATGCCTAAAGCCGAAATCGCTTGGAAGCGCGTCACCGAGGATGGTGAAAAGCTTCAGGTCTACGCCCAACACATCGGGCGGGACTATCATTTTTTCCATCGCGCCAAGCGTTTTGACGTCTGGCAGCGCGTGAAGGAACCGCCGCTGGAGGATTGGCTGGAATTGCTGGACTGCGTGCAACGCCTCGTGAATCGTCGCCGTTATCAGCCGAGCGATGAGGAAATTTTGCGTCGGCAGATCCGCGAGCGGTTCCCCGAAGCGGACGTTTAAGTTAACAATATCCCGGCGACTTATCCATCAAGTCCGGCGACTGCCGGAGAAGAGAATATTTTTCCGGCGGACTTGTTCCAGCAAGCCGACCACGATGAGGTAAATGATCAACCGCATCGCTGTGTTCCAGAATTGAATCTCCCAAACTTGATATCCAGGATCCGCGCGCTGGAACAATGGTCCTAAAAATGCCGCCATGGCGGCGGCGACTACGCCCCAACGCCAACTTAGGGCGAGTGTCAAAGTCATGCAGGGAATCATGTAGAGCGGCATCAACAGCATCTGCGGACTGGTGAGCACGTCAAAGGTGATCACCACGGCAAAAAACAGCATCGTTAGTAAAATAACCGGCCAACTGCCGGCGATGGATTGAATGGGATTTCGTTTCGAGGTGGAATTGGGAACGGTTTGAAACACACTGCTCTGTCCAAAGCGATCAAACAGATTCACGACGACTTGAAAAACGCCCATGCGCATGAGGGTGTTCCAACAGATGATCCGGAAGGGCATGAAGTCCGGATTAGCGTTGTAAAAATAAAGGGGACCGACAATCGCGCTGAATTGAGCCACGAGCGTGGCCAGTCGCCAATCGGTTTTCATCGCCAGAAAAATGATCGGCACCAGATAGAACGGCGCAAACATTAGGCGCGGGTTGGTCCACAATGGCATGTTGGCGATCAGCGCAATCCAAGCGAGGGAAACCAGCAACGCCAGCCAATGAGTCTGGATAAGCGATTTCAGTGAGGGGCGAAATCTGGGCGAGAGGCTGGGTTCCCAGAAAATATTCGCCAGATTGGTGAAGGCTGAATTTATCTGGGCGAAAAACCCTGCCGCTGGTGCTACTGGCGATGTTTCACGGGAAGGTAATTCATCATTCGCCGGCGGGGCAGGCAGTAATTGATTTTGCTTCAACTCCCAATGCTCCCACAGCAAATAAAATAATTGCCCGGCAACCTTCCGGCCTTCTTCAGGTTGCACGACGTATTTCTCATGGAGCAAGTAGGCGAGCAGCAGCGGTTCGATGATTTCGCTGATGCCGGCCGCACGTGCGTAGTTTTGAAAACGCGCGGACTGGATGAGATGATCCAGTTCGGCGGCAACGCGCTCTGGCGAATGGCGCTTCACTAGGATGGAAGTCTGGATGATGAAGTGAAACCAATCCCAGGCCGGGATGCCATCCAAATGACCACGCTCCCAGTCAAACGCCTGAATATTTTCCAGGTTCGTCATGCGGACGTTCCAAGGCGTGAAGTCGCCGTGAAAGAGGGTGGTAGAAATTTTTTTGCCGGACAGAACGGAACTCAAGGCGGCCCAGATGGCAGGTTCTTTTTTGGCCGAGATTGATTCCATTTCGTGCCAGCTCGGCAAATCGTTCAACGACACAGCCGAGCCTGGCGCGAGCCAAGCATGGAATAATTTTTCAATCCCAACATCGGTGGCGAGACTTTTACCGGGAAAGTAAGCGGTGGCAAAAGCGCTCAATAACTCCGTTCTCAACTGCCCGGTCATGCTGGTGCAACCAATCGTGGACTTCGGCAACTTGGCCAGCAGGGCGGCTTCGCGATCCGTCGCCGCGCGACCTTTGGGATTCAAGCCGATCTTGATGACGCGGAGCGGATTTCCACCCGCGTCACAAAGCAACACCACCACGCGCGAGGTAATTCCGGCGATGCCACCGAATTTAATCGCTGGTGTGGGCAATGCATCCGCGGCCAGACCGGATTGTTCAGCAAAAAAACGCAGGAGAGCGGACGAGGTCTCGGCTTCGGCATTGACGGCACCCAGTAAAGCACGCGCCGGAGTTTTGAACATCACAGGAATCAACGAGCGCCACAAACGCGCCAGCGGCCGTTGCGCCGAATAAAGTTCCAGACTGAATTGGATGTTCTGCGCCCGATCCGGCAATAACAAAAACGGGCGGCGTTTCCGCTGCACGAGCCGCCAGGAAAATTTTATCGGCTGGCGATACGGTGTATCGGAAGCAAAAAGTGAGTTGATGGTTGGGATGACGTTCTGGAACATGATTCAAATGGCTCGGCAAACAAATAGCATATCAATGGCGCAGTCATTCCAAACATGTTCGCCGGAAAGCGCGGCATCAATGGCGGTGGCCAGGCCGCGTAACGGAGTGCGATAGAGGGTCGGCGGCAACACGCCAAAACCTAACTGGCGCACGATCTCAAAACCGTTGGTCCGAAGTAACTGTTTAGTGTCGCGCGGCGACATCTCATTCAGCATCGCGCCGGTTTTTTGAGCGCGCTCCCGCCAGCGTCGCCAGAGGATCGCCGGATGCCGCAATGAATGGGAGTTTCCGTGGACATTGATGATCAACCGCCCATCCGGTTCAGCAATGATTTCCCGGAGCCGCCGTAAAATTTTCCCGCGCACGTCCGGCTCCACGTTCAGCAGAAAACGGAAGGCGGTGATCACGTCGTATTTGTTCCGGAGCAGTTCGGGTTGTGAAAGAATATCTCCGACTTGGAGTTGCGCCCTAAGACATTTACCGCGCGCGACCGCGACCATGTTCTCGGAAATATCAATTCCCTCAGCCGTGTCCACCTGGTTTTCGAGCGCAGAAATCACGCGCCCGGTGCCACAGGCAAAATCAAGTAGCCGAAAGGGACGCGCGTGGGAACGGGGTAAATCAGCGATTATTTTTTCAACCTGTGGACGTTGTAAATCCCAGATGCAAGTCGAGTAGCTGCCCGCGCGATATTCTTTCGATTCGTAATCGGCGACCGATGCTGAATCTTGAAAACGCTCTGAATAGCGAGTCGTCATTTTTAGGGTTCGATTTTCCAAGCAAATTACCGATCACGATTCAGACGACTTCTCATACAAGAGTGTTACACGTATTGCGACGGTGACAATTGCCAAATCTTTCGCGGCCTTCAAACTACAAGGCCTTCAGGATAAAATCCCTTCGGGTCACGCGCCAAACAGACCGTTAGCGAGGCGTGGACATAAATCCAGAGCCACCGATCGCTCAAAATTTCCGACGCCAAATCGCGCTGTTGATATTCGGGAACCAAGGTGGCGACCACTACGTTAAGCCCCTGCCCGGTCAGTAAAAGCGTGAACTGATCGCACGATTCATTCAACAGAATTGGCGATGGCGCTCGTCCGCCGAAACCGATTACATTTCGTGATGCAAAAGTCTATTTCCGCAATTATTGTCCTTTTGGGAATGATGCTGGCGACCGGTTGCGCCTCGACTCATACCCCGTCACCAGCGGCATTTCAAAATCTCCCCGCGAACTGCGATCCGAAACTCATCGGCGAAAAAGTGAGCGCTAATTTTCTTCCGCGCAAAATCTATTACAACACCGATCACAAAATCGTTTACCCCGAAGTCTGCGCTGCGTTCGGCGCGCTGCGGTTCGCGCAGGTGGCCGGCGATACCGCATTGCAGCAGCAGCTCATCGCCCGCTACGCTTTCATCCTTACCCCGGACGGAGCAAAATCCATCTCGACGAATCGTCATGTGGACTTCCATGTCTTCGGCGTGTTGCCCTTGGAAATCTATCTCGTTAGCGGCGAGAAACCGTTCCGCGATCTCGGCCTGCGCTTCGCCGATGACCAATGGCTCAATCCCCGCGCCGACGGTCTCTGCGAAGAAACCCGTTGGTGGGTGGACGATTGTTTCATGATCGGCAGTTTGCAGACCCAGGCGTTCCGCGCCACGCACGATGCGAAATATGCCGACCGTGTGGCCACCGAACTCGCCGCCTATCTCGACAAATTACAACAACCGAACGGACTCTTTTTTCACGCCGATGTCAGTCCGCATTATTGGGGACGCGGCAACGGCTGGTTCGCCGCCGCGTTCGCCGAAGTGTTGAGCTCGCTTCCGCCGGAACATCCGAAATATGCCCGCCTCATGGCCGGTTACAAAACCATGATGGCTTCGCTCAAAAAATATCAAGCGCCGTCCGGCCTCTGGCGGCAACTCGTGGACAACGAACAGGCGTGGGATGAAACCTCGGCCAGCGGCATGTTCACCTACGCGCTCATCACCGGCGTGAAACATGGCTGGCTCGACGCCAATGAATACGGCGATGTCGCGCGGCGCGGCTGGATTGGTCTATGCAGTAAGATTGATGAAAAAGGTGCCTTACGCGACGTCTGCATCGGCACGAACCAGAAAGACGATACGCAATATTATCTGGATCGTCCCCGTGCCACGGGCGATTTGCACGGACAGGCTCCCCTGCTCTGGTGCGCGGCCGCGTTACTCGAAAAATAGAAACTGAAATGACCGGCCGGCGCGAGGTAGCTCGCGTAAATTTTTTATCGCGTTCGCGACCAGTCAGTTCGCTTCAACCCGTGGCGGGGTTCAATAAAATCAATTTCGTCGCTGCGAGCTGACGTTGGTAAAATTGCTCTCGACGCGTTTCTACCTCTGGCCTAACGTGCCAGCAAGCTTGGTCTGACATTTCCCGATGTTCCGCCTGCGCTTCGAATGACACTCAATTTTTTCAGGTCGCTGTCGCGGATGGCCATCCGACACCCACGGAAAATTCTAGGGTTGGCGGCGCTGATCACGCTGGCGACCGTCCCGGGATTACTACATCTCACCTTGCGCACCGATGGCCACGCGCTGGTTTCTCCAAGCGCGCCGGAAGTGATCACGGATAAAGATATTCGATCCCATTTTGGCATCCACGACCAACTGCTGGTGCGTATCAAGCCCGAAGGAACCAATGAGATTTTCAATGCCCACACGCTGCAACTCGTCCGCGCACTGACAGCCGCTTTCAAAACCATTCCCGGCGTCGGCCCCGCCGATGTCATCAGTCTCGCCACCGAGCCAAGTTTCCGGCTGCGGCCCGGAACGCTCACGCAAATGAAAATGCTCGAGCCGCAGTTGGTTTCAACTGCCGAACTCGCGCGGCTGCGCGAAGACTTGCAGAGCATCAAACTTTACACCGGCGCACTGGTAGCCTTGAACGGTCAATCCACCGTGATTCTGGTCGGCGTGCCGGACAGCATCAATCGCGAACAGTTTTACAGAAACATTTTGCAACTCATCGCCGCCCAAAAAAGCGACACGGATCAAATCGCCGTCACGGGTGCGCCAGTCGCCGAGTCACTATTCGGCAGCCAGATTCTCGAAGACCTCGGCGTGCCGCGCGCGTTTTTGGGTGACGCCGCGCCAATGGTCATGGGCAAAAACGAATGGAAAATTCCCGGCAGTCTCCACGAACTCCGCCAATTGATCGCGCGCCACCTCGGCCTCGTGCCGTTATCAGCGCTGGTGATGATGCTCGTCCTGCTGGTCTGTTTTCGCAATCCGCTGGCCGCTCTCCTACCGTTACCAGGCGTGGCCGCGACGATGATTTTTGTTTTCGGATTGATGGGCTGGTTCGGTGTGCCCATCTATCTGACGACCGCCGTGATGCCGGTATTACTCACCGTGATCTCGGTGACGAATGACATTTATCTATTCAGCCGTTATTTTAATTTACTGCGGGAAAACCCCGGTGCCGATCACGTCGCGCTGCTCGAAGAAACCTTTCAGAAACTGACGCGGCCCGTCGTTTGCACTTCGTTCGCGGCCGTGATTGGTTTTTTGTCATTCAGTTTTTCAACCCTTTTACCCGTGCGTTCGTTTGGGCTGTTCACCGGCGTCGGCGCGTTATTCGGATTATTCCTTTCACTGACCGTGGTTCCCGCGTTACTGGTTTTGACGAACCCGAATTGGCTGCGCCCGCGAGCCAACCAACGCGCAACCAATTCATTCGCCACGCTGGCAAAGGGATTCGCGCTTTTGGGAAACGCTGCCTTCCGTCATCGCCGCTGGGTCATTGGTGCCGCGCTCGTCATTCTTGCACTTACCCCGTTCGGCCTGCGACGACTCACCATCCAGGATAGTTGGACGAACAGCTTCGCACCCGAGAGTGAATTCCGGCGCGTGACCGAATCCGTGAATGACGAATATTTCGGGATGCACCTGCTCTACGTTTGCGCCGAAAGCACGAAACCAGTTCGCGGCGAAATCACCGCCGACGCCCTGAACGGCTCCAACCTCGCCCTGCCCCTCACGCTCGTGAGCGAACCCGCCACCATCATCGGCAGTTCCATCACGTTCCGATCCGGCGAGGCCGAGTGGCGCACGCATATTGAATTAGCAAACGCAAGTGCCAACAAAATGAATTGCCGCCTCGCGCAGATCGAGTCCACGAATCATTTTCTGGAAGCGCTGGCCAAAACCGGACGCGCGCAGTTTGAAATTACTCTCGCCACGCACATCCAAGCCGAACTCATCCGTGCGCTCGGCGCTTTGGGATCCTTCATCCGCACGCACCAGCAAGAAGCCGTTGGCGGCGTGCTCGGCCCCGTGGACTATCTCACCACCACGCGGTTCATGGTGCGAACCGGCGATCCAGACGCCCGCCGGTTGCCGGACACCGCCGTAGAATTTAAAATAATGTGGGATTACTACGCCCTCGCCTTAGGCCAAGCGCGATTGCGACAAGTGGTGGATGCCAATTACTCGCAGTCCCTCACCACCATATTTCTAAAGGACGCAAACTTTCAAGACACCGCGCGGCTTATGCGCGACATCCGCGCTTACGAGCAAAAATATCTCGCTCCCCTCGGCATCAAACTTTCATTCGCGGGCGATGTCGCCGTCAGCCAGTCACTCATCGGCGGCATCGTCAACACCCAACTCCAATCGCTATTCTGGTCGTTGCTCGGAATATTCCTCGTCACCGCCCTGCTCGGCGGCGCGTGGCGCTGGGGACTATTCTGCCTGCTGCCAAGCCTTTTGGCGGTCGTGATCAAATTCGCCGTGATGGGGTGGACCGAGATTCCACTCGGCGTCGCCACCTCCATGTTTGCGGCGATGACCCTTGGCATCGGCGTGAATTGCGCCATCCATCTGCTCGAAGGCTTTGACCAAGCGCGCGCCGCCGGCCAAAACGCATTGGAAGCGATGCGCCAATCGCTGCGCTTCACCGGCCCGCCCGCGCTTGTCAACACCTTATCCGTCTCGCTCGGCTTTGGCGTCTTGATGTTATCGCAAGTGCCCGCGAACGCGCGCCTCGGGCTGCTCCTCGTGCTCGGGCTGGTGAATTGCTTCATCGTCTCCGTGCTCCTGCTGCCGGTATTACTTGCCGGCAACCATTTTCCCGCGCGCGAACGCCCGCCGCTGCGGTGAATTTGATTGAAGCCACAAATCTTCCCGCGCACATCGCGCGCCAGGTCTCCGGGTGCCACGGTTGAATCATTTGAAAAACACCTCAACCGGCTCGTGGAAGCCTAGTCGAGGGTGCCCAATAATTTGTAAGACACGACGTCAGGAGACTCTAACTAAATAAAATTTAAAATGAGTCTCGTCACCTCGTCTCCGACAAAAATGAAATCCCTCGGCCGCAAATTCTACGCGGGGCACGCGTCGCTCCCCACGCCATTGGAACGCGATACCGTGCTCACCCGTTGTGGTTGGGATGGATGTGCCGGATGCGGCCTAAATGTCAGCAGGTTCTGAATCAGGTTTGGCATCCGGCACGATCACCTCCAAAGGATGTTCCTCCGCCTGCCAGTGTTCGGAAACTTTCCCATCCCAGCAGGCGAGATTTACCGGATAAATATCGGGATCAAACATGACGTGATAGAAATGCCACACGACGATGGCAAGACAGGCAAGCACCGCTTCGTAGTAATGAATGGTCAGTGCGACTGCCACGATCCAGCGCGGGACCCACTGGGTAACATTCATCTGGAGCCAGAGCATGAGACCCGTGACGCCCATGAGTATGGTGCCCCAGATCACGGCCCAATATTCCATTTTCTCCGCATACCCGAACCGGTCGACCCTAGGTTTTTGTTGCTGCCAGCCGAGGAGATAACGCACCGCGCCAAAAACATCCGCGAGATCTTTTTTCACCGGTAAGAAATCGCGCAACAGCTTGCGGCCATCGGGTGTGGTTAGCAGATAGATCAAATGCCACAGGCCGACCACTAACATCAACCCGCCGGCGAAGCGATGGGCCCAGCGACGGGAAGGTTCATAGGAACCCAGCGCTTTTGCGAGCCATGACTCAGGAAATTTCAACGCGAAACCAGTGATGGCGAGCACGCTGAAACTGCCGGCGAGCGCAAAATGTTGCCAACGCTGGGCCAGACTCAGACGTAGCACCGGACGCGCGGTGGCCCGCAACCGGGCGGCAGTTTTTTTGACAAACAACAACAGGTTGTGAACGAACATGGCCCCGACAACGCCAACGATGAGCGCGAGATAAATGCGCCGCACCCAACGATTGATGCGATTGCCGGTCTCGGAACCGGCGGCAGTGCCATCGGAAGCGACGTGGATTTTTCCCAGCGCAAATTTCTCGGTGGAACCAATATGGCATTTGCCGCAAGTCACGACGAGATGCGCGGGATTGATGGATGAGTTCGGGTCAGACGACGGCAAGATTTTATGAAAGCCGTGACAGCTCGCGCAATTGGCCGCGACTGTGGAACCATATTGGCCGGCTAGACCGTGATAGCTCTCGAAGAATGTTTTAACGCGATCGCCGGGGAGATTGTATTTTGTATTCAGCCGTTCCGAGGCATGGCAACGGCTACAAATCTCGAGCGAGATATTCTGACTGCCACGCAATGATTTGATCCGGTGTTCGGAATGACAACCGGTGCAAGTGGGCGCATCGCGTTTGCCGGCGGTCACGGCTTGGCCATGAACACTGGCAGACCAATCCCGCGCTGCTTTATCATGACACGCGCCACAGGTGGCGGCTTGTCGCGAAAAATAAATCGGCGAGGCGGGGGAATTATCGGCAATGATCTCGTGCGAATCGTGGCAGTCCTGACAGGTCGCAGCCTCAGCGTGACCAGCCCGCAAGGCCAGTCCGTGCACGCTGGCATTGTAACTCTCGGTCTGCCGCTGATGACACCGCATGCATTTCACGGGTTTGAGCTGGATGTTATCGTCGGGATGTTTGGCCGCGACATCGGCGTGGCAACTGAGGCAGGTGTTCGTTTTGTGTGCAGACAATTTCAACTTAGTTACCTCAACGAACAGCGAAATAGTTTTGCCCGCCGCGTTGGTCTTGGTGAACGCGGTATCGCTGTGGCAGTCGAGACAGTCATTATCCTTTAGACCCGCAAACGCGGTGAGGCCAAACAGCAGCCACAGCGTAGGAATCAGAAGCCATCTGAGTTTCATAGCCGTTCATGTTCAGTGGAATAGCCGTGACACCATCGCAAAAATGATGAGCGCGAGCAGCACGAGGCCGAGGCTGAAAAAGAAATAGCCGAATGATTTCGCGATGTTTTTCCAGCGGAACCATTCATCGCGCACGCGGTAATCATCAAGCTTGCCAGTGGCCACAAGGCGGTCATACCAGCGACGGCGTTCGTGGAGCAGCTCGGCTTTGGAGACGCGACCGGAGAAGATGACGGTGTCCATCGGGAATTTCTCGATGCGAAAATGCGTGTTGAAAAAGTGGATGCTGAAAATAAATCCGGCGGCCAGCAGCGCCTCGTCGGAGTGAAGAATGAGCGCGATGTTGATAACCCAACCAGGCAGGAAGCGCGTGAAAAATTCAGGGAACCACATGATTAAACCCGACGCGCCGATGATGGCTACGCCCCAGAAGACGGCGAAATAATCGAATTTTTCCCAATAAGTCCAGCGGTCGAATTGCGGCTTGGGACCTTTGCCGAAGAACCATTTATTATGGTCCACGAGGTCACGCCAATCTTGCAAGGTCGGGACCATCGAGTCGGGACCGAACACGGCGGCGAAGGCGCGCTTCCATTCCATTTTACCGGTCGCCGGATGGCGTAAGTTGCCCCGCGCTTTCCAGGAGCGACCGATGAGTGAACTCAAGTGCAACGTGAAATAGAGGAACGTGATAATTGCGCCGAAACGATGAAGCATGCGCGCTGTCTCCGGCCCGCCGATGAGGCTGAAAATAAATTTCGCCCAGTCGGTGTAATAAAACTTCAATGGCATGCCGGTGATGACCAGCGTGAGAAAACTGGTTACGACTAGGAAATGGAGGAATCGCTCGAACGGGGCAAAACGCGTGAACCATTCGTCGCCTTCCTGCGTCTTGATTTTCGCTTCCCGGAACGTTTTCGAGTCATGCAGATACAGCCAAACCGTGCGCACCAGCCACGCGAAGGTGTGAAGCCCGAAGAAACCAAACGTGCCGATGAGCAGTCCGGTCATCGCGAGAAAAACCACGTGCAGCAGCGGATAATTCTTCTGATCCAGCGGGTTGGCGTGCGGACGATATTCCGTGAACTTCGCCGTCGCCCCCGGATGACATTTCTGGCAGGTCGCGAGAATATTATTCGTCGAAAGATGGGACGCCGGATTGGCAATCGGCAGCACGTCGTGGAAACCGTGGCAATCATAACACGCGGCCACTTCCGAGGCGTCGTTGGCTTTACCGAGCATCATCGCCTTGCCGTGATAAGTCTCGCGATAATGTTCCAACCTATCGGCGTGACACTTACCGCAACGTTGGTCGCTCAAAGATTTAAAATTCTTTCCGGTTGGATTAACGATCTGATGCGCGCTGTGGCAGTCAATGCATACCGGCCCGCGTGCATCGCCCGCGAGCAGAAGTTTGCCATGAACACTTTGGTTGTAAGTCTCCTCAATGCCGACGTGACACTTGCCGCAAGTCTTGGCCACGTTCGCGTGATGGATCGGCGAGTTACGATCCACATTGCGTTTGATGTTGTGCGATCCGTGGCAATCGTTGCAAGAAGGCGCAACGATCAAACCCATCTTCAACAACGCCCGCCCGTGGATGCTGTCCATGTATTGGTTTGCCGCCTCGGGAAATTCAATCTGATATTCCTTTGTCAGATTAGTGTTGCTGTGACACTTCGCGCACGTCATCGGCAAATTTAATTTGAAGACCGGCGAGTCACCATGCTTCACCGGCACGATTTCATGGGCGCCGTGACAACTCCAGCATTGCGCCGCGCCGCTTGCGCCCAGCGAATGACTCATCCCGTGAATGCTCGAGGCATATTCCTTAGCCTCTAGCTCATGACAACTGCCGCAGTTCGGCGGCGGCACGTTTTTATCGTGCTGCAATTCCTTGATACCGTCGTGGCAATCAACACAATCCAGCGCGCTGTGAACGGATTTGGCAAAACCGTTCGTGGGAAACAAGGCGAGCGCCACGGCGTGACCATTCAGCACGCGTTTGTTCGCGGGGTCCGTGTGACAATCCAGACAGTCGCTGCTGGAAAATTTTGCGGGCGCATTAGTCGTCGCTGCCAGCGCCGAGAACGCCGTTAAACAAAGCACCAGCCGGAGGAAAGTATGGGCGACCCGGAACCAGCCCGGTTGGCGATCGAAGTTCATAACGACCAAACCTCGCAAACCATGACCCGCGCCGCTTGCCGCTCCTTGTCAATTGCCACCCTTATTTAGCAGATAGAATCTGTCCGCAACTTCGTTGCAGGTTCAAAACCCTAAACAAATTCTATCACGACTAATTGCTCACACTACGAAGGTGGAACTAAAGAATATTGTCCTCATTTTTGCACTTTAGACTCAACCATTATCTTCCAAGAGACACCAAAGCGATCAACTACGATTCCGTATCGCTCGGCGAAAAATGTTTTCAACATAGGGAGCTGGATCTGTCCACCATCGCTTAGACCCGCGAAGAAGCGCTCGGCTCTCTCGGGAGATTCCACTCGGACAGCCAGCGAGAAACTGGCAAATCTGGTTCCGACGGGCGGCTGCTCGCAACCGCAGTCTGACGCCATGATCTCGGTGGAACCGATGCGAAAGGTCGCATGAAATATTTTCTCCTCCATTCCTGGTCGCATATAGGAAGGGTCGGGGCAGTCACGAAACCTCAGCAGGAAGAGCGTCTCAGCGTCAATCGTCCGGCCATAGAACTTGACGGCTTCTTCAGTTCGTCCGAAAAAATTAAGCGTGGTTTGAACATTCATAAGCTATTTTGTAAGTTAAGTCGCCTAACTTAGCAAGCTGAGCCACGTGGGAACTGTGGCGTGGTAAATTCCAGCGGTCGTGGGTGAATCTGCAGTGACCGACCATGTGGATTTTTACGCATCACGCAGCGGCGGATGTGAGTCCGGACTGATCTTATCTGCTCTGCATTGGGAATAAGTTAGAGCCGACTCACGTCGAGCTGCTACTGGGATTGACCTTCCGCCTCGCCGTAGCCGCGGAGGTAAGTTCGCTCCAATCATTCCCCCGCCCCGCGTTTGCCATTGGCCCCAACCAAAACATTAAACAGACAGGCTAGGTCTTAATCGCAAAAATATCCGTGTCCATCCAACTGCATCCGTGGTTATATTTGCATTATGAAAATTGAATCCCTGCGCATTGGCATGAAAGTGCGCCATCCGCAATACGGCTCCGGCTTTGTGAAAACCATTTCTGAGTCCGTGGCTGAAATCCAATTCGACGACGGCAATAAGCGCGCCGTCGCGCCAGAACCGAGCGGTCTGGAACCGATGGAAGCGCACGCCACGGTGAATGGTTTGGAGCTGCCGCTGAAACTGTTCGTGGAGCAGACGCTGGAGGCAGCGGTGGAGAAACTGGGTTTGGCGCGTCCGGATTCCGTGGTGGAACAGCTCGGGTTGCGCTGGCACGGCGGCAAAGCGGTGTTGCATCCCGCCGATGCGACGTTGGCTACGAAGGAAGTGCCGCTGGAAACTTTTTTTCACAAAATTGTCATGGTCCGTAATAATTTGCGCGTGTTGGAACAAAAAATTAATGCACACGAAAAATTGTCGGATGGCGAGAAGGTGGAGATGCAACAATACCTCACGCGCAGCTATGGTTCGCTGACGACGTTCAATATTTTGTTCAAGGAGAAGGAAGATCAGTTTTGATCGTTCACTCAGCCAAAGAAAAAGGCCGCGAATGATCGCGGCCTTTTGATTTTGATCTTAAGAGATTTATTTCACCAGCGCGCGGCAGAATTTGTCCATGCGGGACAAGCCTTTTTCAATATTAGCCATGCTGGTGGCGTAGCTCAAACGGATGTAGTCATCCGCACCGAAGGCGATGCCAGGCACGGCGGCGACTTTTTCCTGCTCTAGCAATTTGGCGCAGAACTCGGCGGACTTGAGGCCGGTGGCGGAAATGTTGGGAAAAAGATAGAACGCGCCTTTGGCATTCACACAGGTGACGCCGGGCATGGCCGTCAATTTACTGTGCGCGAAACGACGGCGTTGATCAAACTCGGCAAGCCAAATCGTGAGGTGCGTCTGCGGTCCGTTCAAAGCAGCGACGCCACCTTTTTGCGCAAACGAAGTGGGGTTGCTGGTGCTATGGCTTTGCACGGCGTCAATGGCTTTGGCAATCGGCTCCGGGGCGGCTAGAAAACCGATGCGCCAGCCGGTCATGGAATACGCTTTGGCGAGTCCATGCACAATGATGGTGTGGTCATAGTGCGCTTGCGAAAAGCTGGCGACGCTTTTCACTTTTGCGCCATCGTAAAGGAGGTGTTCGTAAATCTCGTCGCTCATGATGAGCACGCCTTTTTCGACGCAGATATCGCCGAGCGCCTTCACTTCCTCGGGCGTATAAACGGAGCCGGTGGGATTGCTCGGCGAGTTGAGAATGAACAGGCGGGTATTGGGCGTGATGGCGGCGCGGAGTTGCGCGGGCGTGACTTTGAATTCGGTTTTGTCACTCGTGTTCAAGATCACGGGTTTCGCGCCCGCGAGCTTGACCATCTCGGGATAGCTCAACCAATACGGCGCGGGAATGATGACTTCATCGCCCGGTTCACACGTGGCGAGAATGACGTTGTAGCAGGAATGTTTGCCGCCGCAGGAGACGATGATTTGCGAGGGCTTGTAGGTGAGGCCATTCTCGCGTTTGAACTTGGCGGCGATGGCTTCGCGCAATTCGGGTGTGCCGCTGCTGGGCGTATATTTGGTGAAACCATCCGCCAACGCCTTGGCGCAGGCGTCTTTGATATGCTGCGGGGTGTCGAAATCCGGTTCGCCAGCGCCGAAGCCGACGACGTCTTCGCCGGCAGCTTTCATGGCTTTGGCCTTGGAATCAATGGCGAGCGTCAGGGACGGAGCCAAGGACGCGGCACGTTGTGAAATTTTGTAATTCATGTTTGAGCGCGGAAATTTTACGTTGAAAACGCGCGGCTGCAAGAAGGGATTTTGGGGCGCAACGTTGACGTGCGTTAAGCCTTGAATTTTCCAAACCGCAAGGCCAACACGGGCAGGACCAGCAAATTCAGCGCGGTGGAAGTCACCAGTCCGCCGAGAATGACAATGGCCATGGGGCCTTCGATCTCGCGCCCGGCTTCGCCGCTGCCAATGGCCAGCGGTAAAAGTCCCAACGCAGTGACGAGCGCGGTCATCAAAATCGGAATCAATCTTTCGGTGGCACCGCGCAACGCGGTCTCGATGTTCCAAGCCAGTTTCTCTTCCTTCACCAAGTGTTCAAAGTGCGAGATCATCATGATGGAATTGCGCATCGTGATCCCGAACAGCGTGACGAAACCGACGAGCGTGCCGAGTGAAAGCGAGCCGCGCCCAGCTTCGCCGAAATAGCCGACGAGAAAAATGGCCAGCACACCGCCGACCAGGGCGAAGGGAAGATTCGCCAGCACTAATAGCAGATGACTGGCTTTGCGGAAAACGATCGCGAGCAATAGAATGATGCCCGCCGTGGCCACGAGTGAATGCAGGAGCAATTCGCTCTGGGCGGCGGATTGTTGCTGGGCGGCGCCGCTGAATTCGACGTAGGTGCCAGCCGGAAATTTCACTTGCGCGGCAATTTGTTTTTGCGCGTCAGCCACGAAGGATGACACATCGCGGCCACTTGGATTACAGGTGATCGTCTGCCGTCGCCGCGCGCCATCATGCAGAATCGCAAAGCGACCGGTAGTCAGAAAAACATTCGCGAGCTGCTTCAGCGCCAGGCGTTGACCTTGTTGATTACTCACCAGTAGGTCACCGATATTTTCCGGTTGCGCTCGCGCGGCGGGTTCAAGAATCACCGTCACTTCAAAAACTTTTGCGCCTTCGTAAGTCTGGGCCACGACATCGCCTTGATACGCGGTGCGAACCGCTTCAAGCGCTTCGAGCGGACGAAACCCAAACTGCGCCAGACGTTCTGGACGCAACTGCACAACGATGCGCGGCGCGCCGGGCGGCGAAGAGATTTGAACATCGGCCGCGCCGGGAATTTTTTTAAGGACATCGCTGACATCTTTCGCCTTATCATCAAGCACATCGAGGTCGTCGCCGAAAATATTCACCACCACGCCCGCCGTTTCGCCCGAGATGGTTTCGCCAATGCGATCGCCGAGGAACGTCAGGACTTCACTTTGCACGCCCGGAAATTTGGCGAGTGTATCGCGGATCTGGCCTTGAACTTTTTCCTGATCCTCGCCCGCGACGGGCTTGAGTTCGATGTGCATTTCGCCGCGATGCGTGCCCCAAGTATCTTCGCCACCCTCCGCGCGACCGATCTGTTCGGAGATGCTTTGAATGGCGGGGATTTTCAACAATTCAGCGGTGATTTGTGAACCCAGCCGTTTCATTTCTGGCAACGACGTTCCCGGCGACATCGTGAGGCCGACGACGAAATGGCCTTCGCGAAAATCCGGTAGAAATTCTCCGCCAAAAAATGGCAGGGTCGCCAGCGCCGCAATAAATGAAATCAATGCGACCGCCACGATGGTCTTGGGACGGCGGCTGATTTTTCCCAGCGCCGAACGATGCCAGGTTTTGAGCTGACGGAGATAATGCGGTTCTTCATGCGGTTTACCGCGCGATAAAAGGGCGAAACACATTGCCGGAGTAACCGTGAGGGCAACCAAAAGGGACGCCAAATTTGCGAGGATGAAGGCGATGCCGAGCGGAGCAAAAAACTTTCCCTGTAAGCCAGTCATGGTCAGCACCGGTAAGAAAACCATCGCGACGACGAACGTGGCATAGACCACCGAGTTACGCACTTCGAGTGTGGCGTCCAGCACGGTTCGGAAAATTTCGGATGAAGCGCCGGTCTCCGACCCCGTTCGTTGGAGTTCACGCTTTAGCGTGCCGTCCGAATAAGCTAAAGCTTGGACTCCAGCATCTTCGAGCCGAGACGGTGCTCGACGTTCCCGCAATCTCCGCAAAATATTTTCCACGGTGATGATCGCGTCATCCACCACCACTCCGAGCACCGCCGCCAGCCCGCCCAGCGTCATCGTGTTCAGCGTCACGCCGAAACGATCCAGCACCACGACGGCCGCAAGTAATGACAACGGAATGGCAGTGAAACAAATGAGCGCCGTCCGCAAATCCAACAAAAATAAAAACAGCACGACTCCCACCAAGACCGCGCCGATGGCCAGTGACGTTTTCATGTTGCGCAGTGCAATCTCGATGAACGTGGCCGGACGATGCAACGCCGGGGTGTAATCAATCCCTTGCTCCGCGAACGCGGGTTTCAATTCTTCCAGCGCCAACTCCACAGCGCGCGTGACTTCCATCGTGTTCGCACCAAATTGACTCGATGAAGTAATGAGCACGCCGGACTTACCGTTGATAATGGCGTCGCCAAATTTCGGTTCGGCACCCTCGACAACATTCGCCACATCGCGCAGGCGAATGCTCCGACTATCGCGCTGGACGACGATCACTTCGCCAAGTTGTTCCGCCGTGAGTGCCTGACCTTCCGTCTGCAAAACGAGGCGTTGCGCCGCTGTCTCCACAAAGCCTGCGCCGCGAACACCGGTTGCCGCGCTCGCCGCCGCTGAAATTTCTTGAACCGAAATCCCGAATGCCAGCAGGCGATCGGGTTTGATCTGAATCTGCAACTGCCGCGTTTCACCACCAAAAACTTTTACCGCCGCCACGCCGGGAACGGAAAGTAAACGTGGACGCACTGTCCAGTCGGCGAAGGTCCGCAGCTCCATCGCTGAAATTTTTTCTGACGTCAGACCAAACTTCAGCAGATCCATCGTGGAGGATGTGAGCGGCTCCATTTTGGGCGCTTTGACGCCCGCTGGCAGGTCGCCGCCGAGCTGCGCCAGCCGTTCCGCAAGCATCTGTCGCGCTTTGAAAATATCGGTTCCCTCCTTGAACACCGCCGTCACCACCGACAAACCTTGAATAGATTCCGAGCGGATGGAATCGAGATCACCCGCGCCATTCAGCGCGCTTTCCACCGGCCGCGTGACCAGCGTTTCCACTTGTTCCGGCGCGAGGCCCGGCGCCTCCGTCTGCACGGTGGCCTGGGGTTGGACGAATTCCGGAAACACATCGAGCTTGGCGCGTGCCGTGACGAACAGCCCGTAACAAATGAAACCAACCGCCAGCGTGATGACCACGCCGCGCGCGCCGAGCGAAATTTCAATGAGTCGCTTGAGCATTTTAATCGCGCGCTCCGGTGTTGAATCCGCCGCCGCTCAGTTCCGCTGATAACACTGTCTGCGCCCCGGTGACAATGATGCGATTCGTCGCGGACAATTTGTCGGCCACGAACCAGCCATTTTCGGTCTGCCGATCAAACGGAATTTCCACGCGCATAAATTGATTTGTCTCTGTCTGCACATAAACCCAGCCCTTGCCTTCGTGCCGCAAGATCGCGCTCGCGGGAATCGTCACGCCCGCAATGGGTTCACCGGAAGTTTTCAAGCTGGCGGTCAGGGAAATGCTCGGTGGCAGTTTTTGTTTGATCGTGAACAACAACGTCTCCACTTGCGTCGCGGAATCAATACCCAAGTCATCCGCAAAATCGGCCGTGACGGAATTGGTCTCGTCACCAAACAGGAAAATGATGGCCGTGGACGGCAGAGGTTTTGGAAATGTTCCGACGGGCAGGGTGATTTTTATGAGTGAATTATCATCGGTCTGGAGTTGCTGAGCAAACGCGGTGAGATTTGTCGCCGCCGCCAAACCCACACCCCATTCAGCCGCAAATTTCGCGCGCGCGGATTTGAGCACCAGGGAATCGCGAGCGGCTGATGCTTGAGCGGCTTCCAATACGCGGGGCGAAGCATTGTCCTGCGCCGCTAGTTTTTGGGTTCGGTCGAGTTCACTCTGCGAAGCGAGCGTCGCCGAACGTGCGCCCTCGTAATCCGCCGCCGCCGCTGTGAAGGCCAGCGGGTGAACCACGCGCCCGACCGCGTGCAACACCGGCAACCATTGCGTGGCTTCCGGCGCTGCAAACGTCAAACCGAGGCGCGCTTGAGTTTCTGCATCAATCATCACGCCAGGTTTAGCCGGGGCCTCGGTTTTTTCGGCTACACTCGTTGGCTCGCTGACCGATTTGGAACAACCGCTGATTGCCAGCGCTGAGAGAACTGCCGCCGCCAGAATAAAATTGAGAACATATTTCATGGATGAGATTCCTTTCCTTGGGCAGACATATTGGAAATTTTTTGGATGACAGCCGCAATCGAATCTGCCGGACTTTGTAACGCGTCTTCCAGCGCACCGAGCGCGGATTGCGCCTGCGCTTCACTATCAAGCTGCGCGAGACGGATGGAAGCCAGTTCGATTTCTGCGGCGGCTAAATCCATTTTTGCCGCCGCCCCGGCTTGCACTTGCGCGGTGATGGATTTTTGCTGCTGCGCCGCCGCCTCAAGTAATTCACCGGAAGTTTTCAGTAGCGACTGCGCGCTGTGCCAGCCCGCCACGGCGCGTTCCACTTGCGCGATCACTTGCGACTGAAGCTGAAGAAATTTCGCCGCCGCCAGTTCGCGCCGCGCTCGTGACTCCGCGATCGGTCCTTGATTTTGATTGAACACCGGCAGTTCAAACGTAAGGCCGAGCGACCACTTGTTGTTGCCCTGATCGTATTGATAGCCCGGATTCAAATGCACATCCGGAAATTGTTTCGCGATTTCCAACTGCAAATTATTTTCCGCCGCCGCGTAATCGGCCAGCGCCGCGCGAATGTCCGCCCGACCAACCAATGCGGCGCGGCGAGCGGTCGGCGAGGTTAAATCATCCGTCGCCGGCGAACTAACAGTCGCCTCCAACTCAAGGCTGTCCAGCGCGAGCGATGAAACACCGATCGCCTCCGCCAGCCGCGAGCGAGCCTCGGCAGATTTTGCTTCAGCGCTCGAAACATCGAGCTGCAATTTGGTCAAGGCGATCTGCGCCGTGGTCAGTTCGGGACGCGAAGTGGCGCCCGCCGCGAAGCTGCCTTGCATCAGCGAAACAATGTCACGTTGCGCCGCGATTTGTTTTTGCAACAACGGCAACCGGTTTTGGGCCTGTGAAAATGCCGCAAGCGCCGCGCGAACGCCGCTGCGGATTTGCCACGCCGCCGAAACAAACTGCCAGCGCGCGGACTCGGAAATTTTTTCAGCTTCCGCGATCCGCTTGCTCCGCTTGCCGGCGGTTTCAATCGGCAGATCAAAATTCACCGCCGGTGCCCACGGCGTCGGCACGAGCGTCGTCGTGTTGTATTGCGGCGAAACGGCGAGCGTCGGATTGGGACGGCCACCGGCAAATTTCACGCCGGCTTCGGCGAGTTGCCATTGCGCGCGGGCGACGACGACATCGGGATGAAAATAAAATGCGGCCAGCGTGAGCGAATCCAGATTCCATTTTGCCAACGGCCAACTCGCCGGCGGATGACCTGAATTTTGTTCGATGAATTTTCTCAGCCCGTCGTCCTCCAATCGCCGTGATTCCAATTGCGCCGCCAGTTTGTCCGCCGCGAGCGGGCGCGGATGATACTTCGCGCAACTCGCGAGTAAAACGGTTCCTAAAATGAGTGGCCAAAATTTCATGTGATCGGCAGTTGCACGGTCACAATTGTCGGCTTTGTCGGCGCGGAGGCAATTTGAATTTTTCCGCCGTGCGCGGAAACGATCCATTGCGCAATGCTCAAACCAAGGCCGCAGCCATCAACTATGTTTCCGTGCGCCGCGTCGCCGCGAAAGAAACGGTCAAAGACGCGCGGCAACACTTCGGGCACTATTCCCACGCCAGTATTGGTGATTATGAATTCGGCACATGTATCCGCACGCCGCAGACTCATCGTGATCCGGCCCGCGCGCTGATTATATTTCACGGCGTTATCCGCCAGATTCAAAAGCAACTGGCGCAACCGATGGCGGTCGCCGCGCAAAGAAATTTCCTCACACACTGCCATTTCAACTTGGATGCCCTGTGGCTCGGCGAGGATTAATAAATCGGCGAAACCATCGCGAACCAGTTCATCCAAGCGCAGCGTTTCCAACTGCAAAGCGATTTGCCCCGCGTCCGCCTTGGCGAGCAACGTCAGTCCATCCACGATGCGCGTGAGGCGACGCAGTTCTTCCAACTGGCTCACGGCGCGGTCGCGCTCGCCCGGCGATAGCGATTGGTCGCGCAACGCCGTTTCCGTCTCGCCGCGCAAAACGGTGAGCGGCGTTTTCAATTCGTGCGAGGCGTGCAACGTAAATTCGTGGATGCGATTGAACGACTCGTTCAAACGGGTGGTCATCGCGTTAAAAACTTCTGTCAGCCGATCAAGTTCGTCGCCATTGTTGGTGCGCGCAATTTTTTCACCGAGGTTGTGTTCGTGGATTTTTTCCACCGCATCGGTCAAAGCCGACACGGGCGCCAGCGCGCGGCGCATGAGCCACCAGCCGCCGAGCAATCCCACCACGGCGGACGTGCCGCCATACAGCAAAATGATCTGCGTGATGTCCTCGCCCGCATCGTCGTCGATTCCCGCCGTGCGATGCCGGGCAATTTTGGCGCGTTGTTCGACGACTAAATCAGAATACATCGCCACGCCGATGACTAATAACGACAATGAAAAAATCGCCGCATACCAGATAGCGAGCCGGGTGCGGATAGTCATCCTTCCTCCTTCAGGACGTAACCTTCGCCGCGCACGGTGTGCAGGAGTTTGGCCGGAAAGTTGGCGTCAATTTTTTCGCGCAACCGGCGAATGTAAACGTCCACGAGGTTGGTGCCGGGATCAAAATTGTAGTCCCACACTTTCTCCAAGATCATCATGCGACCACACAGCCGGCCGGCGGAGCGCATGAGAAATTCCAGCAGCCGATACTCGCGCGCGGTCAGCTCAATTTCCGCCGCGCCGCGCCGCGCTTTGTGCGTAAGCGTATCGAGCGTCAGATCGGCCACGCGCAGGGTGGTGGATTTATTTTCGCCCCCGCGCCGGGTAAGGGCGCGCACGCGGGCGACCAGTTCGGCGAGTTCAAACGGCTTGGGCAAATAGTCATCCGCGCCCGCGTTCAAACCATCCACCCGTTCATTCACTTCGCCGCGCGCAGAAAGCAGCAATACGGGCGTGGCATTTTTGCGTGCGCGCAATTGTTTCAAGACACTGATCCCGTCCCGCCCCGGCAGCATGATGTCGAGCACGATGACATCGAACGGGGTCGCGCTGGCGGCCGCCAATGCGTCGCCGCCGTGATGACAAACATCTACGGCGAAGCTTTCCGCCTGCAATGCTTTGCGGACGAAGGCGGCGGTTTTCTTTTCGTCTTCGACGACGAGGATGCGCATGGGTGAGGGTTAGTTAACGGCCGGATGGCAACGAGGTTTTTACTGCGCGGTTCCGCCTTGCGCGAGGTTCACCAAATCCTTGTAGGCCTCGGCAAATGCCTTGGCGTTCACCTCATCCATCGCAGAGGGACCAAGCTGTTCGATGATCTGGATGCGGCTTAAAATCAGTGGCAAATCCTGCGCGCCGGGATGCTTCGGATCAGACAGACCGTCCTCATTCAAATCCTCGATCAAATCTTTGCGCTCATTTGCCGGCAGGTTGGGGTCGTTGATGGCGGCGGCCCAATACTGTTCCGCCAACGGGTCGGCACCGACAAAATTCAACGCCAACCGCGCCGCGGGGTCTTGGATTACTTTCGGCGGCTTCGACACTTGGTCGGCGATCAGTTTTTGTGAATCCGCCCCGGCCACCGGCTTTAGCGGCAGGGCCAAAACTGCTGCCGGTTTATCACCGGATTTTTCCCTCACCGAAGCTGGCGTGGAAGCAACCGCCGCAACTTCCGCCCCGGCGGCGGGCGACAGGGTTTTGATTTTGGTAGCGACGACCGCTGGCGGCGACATTTTCTCCCCGTTCACGCGGTGGGAAAACACTGCGTATAAAATGCTGCCGCCGATCAGCAGCAGCAACAGTGCGGCGGGAATATGTTTTGCAGTCATGCTTCTTTTTATCGCTTTAAAAACCGGACCAATCCCGAGCGCGGAGTTTTGCTCCGCGCTCGGCGCGCAATTTTATTTCTCGGGGCCGTAAACCAGGATCTTGAAACTGCCCGGCTGCATCTTGCCGCGACGTTGGCCGCTGGTCGGCGCGTCGAACTTCGCGGAGGCGAGATAGATCTTATGCGTCGCCGGATCAATCGTCATCGTGCGCGCGCCTTTTTCCGTTTTCAACGTCTGCACCACCGTCAACGTGTCTCCGTCTTCTTTGGCGATCGTCACCGTGCCATCGCCGCAGGAGGCGAACGCCAGTTTGGTGGCCGGATCAAATGAATTCGCATCCACGCCATCGCCGATGGGCACGCTCGCGACAATTTTTCCGCTCGTGCTATCCATCATCGCCATCGTCTTGGTGCCGCCGCAGCCGATGAACAAGTGATGGTTCGCCTCATCAAACGCCAGACCGCTACCCTCCTCGTTCGGCGCGATCGGCCAATGATTAGTTACCGTGTGCGTTTTCGTATCAATCACCACCACTTCATTTTTGTCTTCGATGTTATTGAAAACCAAACCCGCCTTCACATCCACCGCCGCAAACTCCGGCTTGCCGCCCACGGGAATCGTCGCCACCACTTTGCCGGACTGCGCGTCGATCACCGTTGCCGATTCACCGCGACCGTTGAACGTGTAAAATTCTTTTTGGCCGGGCTCATACAACATGCCGTCGGGATTCGCGCCCGTCTCGACTTTGGATAAAATCTGCAACGTTTTCAGATCCACCAGCGCGCCTTTGTTCTCGCGACCGCACGTCACCAGACCGCGATTGAGTTCCGGCGCGACGGCCATCCCGTGAACGCCCGGCGTGTTCGTGACTTCGCCGGCGACCACGTCCTTCGCGAGGTCGATGGCGACGACTTTCGTGCCGTGCGAGACATAGAGGCGTTGCCCGGCGGAATCTACCGAGAGATAATCCCAGCCGCCCTCACCGCCCACGGGAATTTCTTTCAGCAAATGATACTCCGCTTCCGCCGCGCTGGCAGCGGTGATGACGGCGAGCGAAAACAGAACCGGTAACATTATTTTTTTCATAGAGTTGTTGATTAGTTGATGATGGAATCATTTTAGACCGAATCGGCGGCGGGGAAGTTTCAACCACCCAGCCGCATTTTGAAAAACTATGGTGAACGGAGGGTTAAATCAGTCTTTATCTGCTTTAGCGCCCGGCTTCTTTTTAGCAGCGGCGGCGGCATCTTCCGCCGCTTCCTTGGCTTGATCGGCGGGCGTTTCCGTGGCCACCTCCAGCACTTTGCCCGTCGTGGCGTCCACGGCCACTTCCTTGATATCCGCCGAACCCGGCAGGGTAATATCGAAGGACCAGATCCATTTGCCCTGCTCCTTTTCAAGTTCGCCATCCTTGACCGTGCCGCCGGGAACCTTCGCCAACGCGGTGGCTTGGGCGTCCGCCTTGCTGACCTTGGCGTGGGAATCCTCTTCGCCTTCTTTTTCGTTGCTCATCCAGACGACTTTGCCGGAATTAGGGTCCACGGCCACTTCCACTGCGTCGCCACCGGTCGCGGGGACGATGTCAAACGTCCAGTAACGTTTGCCTTTCCATTTATCCATCTTGGCTTCTTTGACCGTGCCGCCGGGAAGTTTCGCCAAGGCCGCTACCTGAGCGTCGGCCATAGAAACTTTTGCGTCGGCCATCGCGCTGGCTGTTTTAGTATCGCCGCCTTTGCCGCACGACTCGCATTTTTCGGAAGCGCAACCGGCGAACAAGCCCGCCGCCAAGATTGTGGAGAGGAATAATTTAATTTTCATGCAATTGATTTTGATTTGTTTGATGTGATTTAACCTTGCGTCCACAGTAAACGAAACGCGGGGGAATATTCAACGAATGCTGCATGACAGTTTTGTCATTTGATTCGCGCGCGCGTCGGTCGGCGCTCTCGCGCATTGAGGGGAGAGAGCCGGAGTGCGAGATTAAACGCTCGGCTATTTCATCGGTCTGCTTTTCACGTCCACCTCCTCACTTCAATCCCCTCCCCCAAGGGGGCGAGGAGGCCGGAGAGAACTGCGTTCGCTACTTCAATGGCCGCGAGCAAAACCAAACGCGGTTCCCTCGCCCTTCGGAGGGGAGAGGGTTAGGGTGAGGGGTCCACGGCGCGATTGTTTTCAAATGCCACCACGGAACCTGCCCCCAACCTCCAGCGCCGCCATCAGTGGTTCACGGTCGAAAAGGCCTGCCATTGGGATTTTATATATAAGTATCTGTATTTTGGAGCTTTGATACTGCGAACCCGCCAAAAGACATCGGAAATTAGTCCGCCGATGACGAAAGTTAACGCCCCGCTCAAGGAAGTTAGCGCGTCGCTCAGGGAAGTTAAGCCATTGGGGTGGCCGCTTAGTCCGCCGAGATCGGAAGTGAGGGTTTCGAGGTCAACAGTTATCCGCCTAGGCATTGTGCATTTGGATTAGGACAATACTTTTCGCTCAAAGGGAAAGCTGCCGCAGCGATCGCTTGAATAAAACAAACCGCTCCCAAACCATGCGTGATTGTATTGCGAGGCAAATCGCGTAATCTCTGCGCGTGAGTCAAAGCCTTGCCGTAAAAATTATCACCGCTGCCAGCCGCGAACGTCCCGCCGACGCCGTGATGCGTGAAGAATTTCGCACACAACGCGACATGATGCCTTCGGACATCGCCGCCGTTTCGCAGACGGTATTTAATTACTTTCGCTGGCGCGGCTGGTTGGATCTGGAACTGCCGTTGAACGAACAAATCCGCAAGTCGCGTGAGCTCGCCAAAAGTTTTGCCGCTAATCCCAAAACATTTTCCGACGCCGACTTGATCGCCCATATCGGCCCGGAATGGTTGGCCGGTGAACTCGATATTTCGCCCGCCTGGGCCCGGGCCATTCAAGGCGAACCCCGCTTGTGGTTGCGCGCCCAACCCGGCCACGGGCGTGAGCTTGTCAACCGGCTCGGCTGGGCCCAGCTCGCTCAAAACATGCCCGACGCCGTGCATTATCAGGGCGAGGAAGATTTGTTTCAGCGCGAAGAATTTCATGCGGGCGAATTTGAGATCCAAGACATCGCCTCGCAAGCCGTTGGCTGGCTTTGCGCACCGCAGCCCGGCGAAACCTGGTGGGACACTTGCGCCGGCGAAGGCGGCAAGACCCTGCATTTATCCGCGCTCATGCAAAACAAGGGACTTATCTGGGCGAGCGATCGTGCGGAGTGGCGATTGAAAAGTCTCAAACGCCGCGCTGGCCGGGCGCGCGTTTTCAATTTCCGTTCCGTTCCGTGGGACGGGGGCGTGAAGCCCCCGACGAAAACTAAATTCGATGGCATTCTCGTGGACGCTCCGTGCAGCGGCGTGGGCACGTGGCAAAAAAATCCGCACGCGCGTTGGACCACTAATATGGTGGACGTGCAGGAACTCTCCGCCATCCAGAAACGACTTCTGGCTCATGCCGCGCCGAGTGTGAAGACGGGGGGGAAATTGATCTACGCTGTCTGCACCCTGACACGTTCAGAAACCACGGAAGTGGTGAATGATTTTAACGGCAAGTTCTCCGTGGATTTTGAGCCGCTCGCCTTGGAGGGAGCGGTCGCCGCGAAATTCATCTGGCCACAAGATTTGGGCGGCAACGGCATGTTCATCGCCAGTTGGCGCAGAAAGAAATAAGACTGTCCGTAGTGGTCGGGCAAGGTTGCCGCTTGGCCGGACGGCGGGGAAAGGCGACGCCGCAGCGTCGCCCTGCCCCAGGGAGATTTCGCTTACGGATTCTTCAAGCGGAAGAATAAATTGCCCGCTGGATTGACGAGATTCAGATAATTCGTTCCGCCCGTCAGCGTTGGTGCGCTGCTCGCCGACCAACTTCCAATGGGCGTGGTGAGATTGCTGCTCTGGATCAGGTTCCAGCCGCTCACATTTTGCCAATACACCGTGACGGTATTGCCGCTGCGGCTAATATTCAACCCCGGTGCGCCGGGCGTTTGCACCACGTTGATCAGACTCCAGAATCCGCCCGTGATCGAATAATTTCCCCCGCTCATCGCACCGCTGGCATCGTGCTGGCCGATGGTTCCGGTGACGGAATAAACCGCGCCCGTGCTCGTGCCGCCACCGCCGGCGATCTTATACCAGTCTATCGAGTAGCTTTGGGCCTGCGCTGAAAGGTGAACCACCAAGCTTGCCAAAATTAATAAGCAAAAGGTTTTCATAAAACAAAACCGTTTAAGGTTTGATGACCATCACGTTGAACGCACGTCCCAACGCCATAGTGGTTGCGTCTTCATTGAAAATCGTCCAATGGGCACCATCGTAATAAACTCCCACGGGCTTCGTGTTGTATTTGGTCGTCGAGTTGGTGTCGGCGGTCCAATTGTGAGTCACAATCACGATCGCGTTCGGGTTGCCATCTGTTAGCGGATTGTAAATCGTTGTGATATTTCCAGCCGTATTTGTGCCGACGGCCAACTGAGTGAACGCAAATGTGCCGGTGTTGATACCCGCCCCTGGCGAGCGCAGTGCGCTGGCGGTGACGGTGCCATCAATCTGGGCGTTGCCATTCACCTCCAAGGTTGCCGCTGGCGTGGGCGTGTTAATGCCGACATTGCCGGCAGCGCGGATCAGGAATTGGTTGTTCGCCGTGGAGGCAAAATCCACGCCCGTGGAATCTGCCCAGACAAACGAGCCTTGATTATTGGCCTTAGCCTGACGGCCAACGGCGAAACTGTAATCTCCAACTGCGGAATTATTTGCTCCGCCAGGAATTGTGGCAAAGGAGGCATTAATGAAATTTTGAAACCCACCGCCGATAACGGAATCAAACCCGCCACCAATCACATTCCCGTTACCGCCGCCGACCGCCGCGAACGTGGCCCCGTTGGTGATCGCGTTATGAAATCCACCGGCGATGGTGCCATCCAGTGTGCTGGCGATGGCGTTGCCGTTGCCACCA
>JANYFN010000093.1 GCA_025362675.1 Limisphaerales bacterium
ATCCAGTTCACGAGGTCGCCGATGGAGATGACGCCGATGACGCGCGCGCCCTCAATCACAGGTAAGTGCCGCACCCGATGCTCGGTCATGAGCCGCATACTGTCTTCCACAAAATCATCCGGCGAAATCGTCACGACCTCGACAGTCATCACCTCGGCCACGCGCGTGTCGCGCGAGGATTTGCCGTGCAGCGCGACTTTGCGGGTATAATCGCGTTCCGTAAAAACTCCCGCGAGCCGTTCGCCGGACAACACGAGGAGCGCGCCGATGTTTTTTTCCGCCATGAGTTTGATGGCGTCGAAGACCGTGGTTTCCGGCGCCACGCTCCAGAGCGCCGAGTTTTTTTGGTGCAGGAGGGAGCTGATGGGATAGGTGGTTTTCATAGGCGTGAAACCGTTATCTGCCTCTCGCGGTCAGAATTCAAGAAAATAATTTGAATCATTAACGAATGATTGAAAATGAGACATTCGCCGGACTTCAATTCACTAACGAAATTTTAACTTCAACCTCCATCTTGTGGTCGCGCGTGCCACGGTAATTACCAGATATTGGCGGCACATCCCCGTAGTCGCGACCATTACCGATCTTCACATAGGTCTCACCGAGTTGGCAATTATGTGTCGGATCAATGCCGCGCCAGCCGTAGCCAGGAATAAAAACTTCCATCCACGCGTGCGTGGCGCTCGCCGCTTCCGTGGCGAGATAACCACTGACATAGCGCGCGGGAATTTTCAGCGCCCGACATAGTCCAATCATGAGATGCGCAAAATCCTGGCACACGCCGCGCCGGTCTTTGATGACATCGCGCATATGCGTGTGAACGTGCGTGGAAAAAGATTCGTATTTTAGATAGCCGTTGACGAATTTCATCAGCGCAAGCACGGCCAGCCACGCGTCGTCCACACCATCGGTCGCGTCGAGCGCAAGCTTCCATGCGTCCGGCGAGAGTTCCACGAAGCGGCTCGCCTGCAGATAATCAAAGCAACGCTCGATGTTCGGTGCCTCTTTCATCTTGGCGAATGAACAAAGTTTTTCGGCCGGCAAGGGCGTGGGTGGATTGGTGATGACGCGTGATTGCGCTTCAATCATCAAGCTGCTGTGGGCCTCGATAATTTCGAAATGGTTAACCCAGTTGGAATAAAAATCCGTGAAATGGGTGAGGCGCACGGCCGGTAACACTTTCAATAAAAACGATTCCACCGTCTGCTCCGGGATGGGCATCGGTTGGAGGCGGACGTCATTGAAACTATCGCGCACGGGCGTGGCATAGTGATAACGGGTGCGATGCAAAATATCGTATTTCATTTATCAATCCAACGGCTCGACATCCACGGAAACTTTGACTACGTGTTGCCCCCCGCCAGTGAGGATTCCCGCAACCGGACTCACGTCGCCAAAGTCACGGCCATAGGCAACGGTGATATGATCCAAGTCGGTCTGGCAATTATTGGTGGGATCAAAATCTATCCAGCCCGTGCCCGGAGAAAAAATCGAAAACCATGCGTGGCTCGCATCCACGCCGACGAGACGCGCCTTGCCTTCCGGCGGACGCGTCCGCAAATAACCGCTGACGTAGCGCGCGGGCAAACCGAGTGAGCGCAGAAACGCAATGCCGAGATGTGCAAAATCCTGACAAACCCCGCGACGTTTCTGCCACACTTCTTCCAGCGGGGTGGCGACGGTGGTGGCTCTGGAATCAAATTTGAAATCCTTGAAGATACGTTTGGTCAAATCCCGCGCGCCAGTAATCAACGGCGTTCCATCGCGAAAACTTTCGCGGGCGTAATCGAACAATTCTTGCGACGCCCGGATCTGCGGTGAGTCGAAAACGAATTGATACGGCTCGACGACTTCCGGCGACACGGGATCGCGAATCATTTCCGCCACCGATTCCCACGAGGCCGTAGATTCATTCTGCGTTTGGCGGCGCGCATGAACCGTTACCCGGCTGTGCGTGATGATCTCCAGTTTGGTGTGGATTTCCTGGATCGCAAAAAAGCACAGCCGGTTGCCGAAATAATCCGTGCGTTCCTTCCGCAAGGTTGGCTCGGGAAAAATCTGGAGCGAAAAATCGTCGCGCGATTGCGTGGCGGTGATCAACGGTTCCAAACGCGCGACGTGATGCGACACCGACACCGGCGCGGCGTAATCGTAAAGCGTGCGATGCGTGATGTGGTAGTTCATGGAGCATCCCCCCGTCCCGTGCGCGAAATTGCCGAGTGTGCAAAATAGCTCGCGGCGATGGCGTTCGATAATTCCGGTAATGCCTGCAACGTTTCTTTGATAGCGGTGGCGATGCCCGATTCCGCCCACTTCGCCGACGGACTAGTGAGTTCGCGCGCGTCCGCCCGCTCCAATCGAATCAACGCATTCATCAAAATTATTTTGCCCGCGCCGCCGGAGTCGCCGCGTTCATTCGGCAGACGTTCAAAATGTTTCACGAGCTGCTTGATCTGAAATAAAACCGAACGCGGATTTTTATCGTCGAGCAAAACCAGATCAAACACGGCTGGAACTGTCGGCAACAAATTGTAGCGCGAGCGGAAGGTGATGCTGCTGTCCACAACTTCTAGGACGGCTTCGAGCAAGCTAGGATTTTCCGCATCGGGCGAACGCAGCGTCGCATCGAGCAGCGTGCAAAGATAGACCGCGCGTTCAAGCCGCAAACCCATGTCGAGAAAACGCCACGCCTGCGCGCGCGTCATGTTCTCGCGCGCCAGACCGTGGAACGCCGCGAGACCGAGCAGCGTCTGGTTCAGCACGCCGACCGCGTCGCCCGCGAGCATCACCTGCCTCGGCGGCGGCGTGGCGAGCCGGTCGTCAATCTGGCTCAACACGCGCCACATGTCGTTGGACGTGCGGTCGCGCACCAGCATCGCGAGGCGCTGCAACTGCTCCGCCGTCTGCCGCAGACTGCCCGCGCTCGCCGGGTCAAAGATCGCCGCCAGGAGTTTTGCCTCGAACGCCTCGGCGTTCGCCCACAGTTCCGGCCGGTCGGAAATGCCCGGCAACTGGCCCCGTATTTCGAGCGTCTGCAACAACGGCGCGAGCAGCGGCCGCGAGCCGCCGGTGCGTTCGGGGTTGAACCGCAGCAGCGCGCTCCGCAGCAGCCGCGCCGTGGCGTCCGCGCGTTCCGAGTAGCGGCCGAGCCAGAAAAAATTGTCCGCGAGCCGGGACGGCAGATTGTTTCCGGTGCGCCGCAGTTCGACGCTCTGGCTGGTCGCGTGAAGCAACGACAATTCCGCGACGGGCGTGGCGGAAGGAATCCAAGTGTCCTTGCTGCTGCCGCCACGCTGCATGGAAATAAATTTCCCGC
>JANYFN010000108.1 GCA_025362675.1 Limisphaerales bacterium
GTCAGATGCGTTTGGAATTGGCGGTGACGTTTTGAAATACCGGTTTGCTGCGGCTCACAAAGCCGCGCTCCGGGAAAGCGCCGGAGGCGCGGCATAGTTGTAGAATCCAAAACGGAAATGAGGAAGCTCCGTCAGGAGCGACATCTCAAAAATATTTTGCTCCCGACGGAGCTTTCTCATTTCCGTTTTGGATTCTACAACGATGCCGTGCCTCCGGCGCTTTCCCGGAGCGCGGCTGTGTGAGCCGCAGCAAACCGGTATTTCAAAACGTCACCGCCAATTCCAAACGCATCTGACTTACAATGCTGCTGCGGGTCGCAGACCCGCGCTCCGAATCCCAACGGGGTTCCAGCACCTTCCCGCTGCGGTTTGATTCAACTCCTTCAGAGTTGATAAATGTTGTGCGCCCCTACCCAGCGTAGCTGTTCCTGCGTCACGGCAACGCTGGGCTGAATGACGTAATCCCTTCGGGATATTCCGCAGCGCCGTCAGGGCGGCAAAACAAAAAGGCGAACGGATTGTTCCGTTCGCCTTTTGAATTTTTCGGAAGGACGATGTTGCTACACCGCCCAAATCAAGCTGACCGGCAGGTCAGCCCTACCAATTTTTAGTAGCGGTAATGTTCCGGCTTGTAAGGGCCGTCCGCCGAGACGCCGAGGTATTCGGCTTGTGGCTTGGTGAGCTTGGTCAGCACGACGCCGATTTTATCCAAGTGCAAGCGCGCTACTTCTTCGTCGAGCTTCTTGGGCAAGCGATAAACCGTTTTCTCGTATTTATCCTTGTTCGCCCAGAGATCAATCTGCGCGAGCGTCTGGTTCGTGAACGAGTTGCTCATCACGAAGCTCGGATGGCCGGTGGCGCAACCGAGGTTCACCAGGCGGCCTTCGGCGAGCATATAAATGCTCTTGTTGCCGGGGAGATGGTAACGGTCGTATTGCGGCTTGATGTTCTCGATGGTCACGCCTTTTTGTTTCTTGAGCGCGTCCACTTGGATTTCGTTGTCGAAATGGCCGATGTTACAAACGATGGCTTGATCCTTCATCGCGAGCATGTGCGCGACGGTGACGATGTCGCAGTTACCCGTCGTCGTGACGTAAATATCGCCAACGCCCAACGTGCTTTCGATGGTGTTGACTTGAAATCCTTCCATCGCGGCTTGGAGCGCATTGATGGGATCAATCTCGGTGACGATCACGCGTGAACCATAAGCGCGGAGCGAATGGGCGCAGCCTTTGCCGACATCGCCGTAACCACAGACGACGGCAACCTTGCCCGCGAGCATGACGTCAGTCGCGCGCTTGATGCCGTCCGCGAGGGATTCGCGGCAGCCGTAGAGATTGTCAAACTTCGACTTGGTGACGGAGTCGTTCACGTTGATGGCGGGCACGAGCAACTTGCCCGCTTCCTTCATCTGATAGAGGCGATGCACGCCGGTGGTGGTCTCTTCGGAAACGCCGCGCCAATCTTTGACAATCTTCGTCCAGAGGCCGGGCTTCTCTTTCGCGAGACGGCGGAGGAGAGCTTTGACAACGGAAACTTCATGGCTGTCGCCCTTGGTTTCGTAGGCCCACTTGGAACCTTTTTCGAGTTCGTAACCTTTGTGAATGAGCAAGGTCACATCGCCGCCGTCATCAACGACGAGTTCAGGACCTTTGTCGCCGGGGAACAAAATCGCCTTGAGCGTCAGCTCCCAATATTCTTCGAGCGTCTCGCCCTTCCACGCGAACACCGGCGTGCCGGTTGCGGCAATCGCGGCGGCGGCGTGATCTTGCGTGGAGAAAATATTGCAGCTCGCCCAACGCACATCCGCGCCAATGGCCACAAGGGTTTCAATGAGCACGGCGGTCTGGATCGTCATGTGCAACGAACCGGTGACGCGCACGCCTTTGAGCGGTTTGGACTTCGCGTATTTTTTGCGCACAGACATCAAGCCCGGCATTTCGTGTTCGGCGACGGCGATTTCCTTGCGGCCCCATTCGGCGAGCGCGAAATCGCGGACGATGTAATTTTTTCCCGCCGGCGTCTGCGCGGCGAACGTGGCGTAGTTGGGCAGCGCGGCGTTCACTTCAGCGAGCACAGCAGCGGCGGTGGTAGATTTTTTAGCTTTGGACATATTTTTGATTTAGAAAATTTGAAGGGTTGGAACTCTTTGCTCCAACCCTTCGATAAATGATTTGTTAGATGGCTTTCAGCAACGCTTCGACTTTGTTCGTCGCTTCCCAAGTGAGGTCTTTGTCGTTCTTGCCGAAGTGACCGTAGTTGGTCGTCTTCGAGTAGATCGGACGGCGCAAATCAAGCTGGTCAATGATGTCGGACGGCTGGAAGCTGAACACCTTGTTGACCGCCGCGATGATTTTCGCATCGTCAACCGTCGAGGTGCCGAACGTGTCCACGTGGACGCTGACCGGATCAGGATAACCAATGGCGTAAGCAAATTGGATTTCGCATTTTTCCGCGAGCTTCGCGGCCACAATATTTTTCGCGACCCAGCGGCCCATGTAGGCCGCGCTGCGATCCACCTTCGTCGGATCTTTGCCGGAGAACGCGCCGCCGCCGTGACGGCCCATGCCACCGTAGCTGTCCACGATGATTTTGCGGCCGGTCAAACCGGTGTCGCCCTGTGGTCCACCGATGACGAAACGGCCCGTCGGATTGATGAGAAATTCCGTTTTCGCCGTGAGCATTTTTGCGGGCAAAACTTTCTTGATGATCTGTTCGATGCAGAATTTTTCAATCTCCGCGTGTTCCACATCCGCCGCGTGCTGCGTGGAAATGACGACGTTGGAAATGGAAACCGGCTTGCCGTTTTCGTAAACGACGGAGACCTGCGACTTCGCATCGGGACGCAGCCACGGCACTTTGCCGCTCTTGCGAACCTTCGTCAGCTCGCGACCAAGACGATGCGCGAACATGATCGGCGCGGGCATGAGTTCCGGCGTTTCGTTGCTCGCGTAACCGAACATCAAACCCTGGTCGCCAGCACCCTGCTTCGCGGTTTTTTTGCCCTTGGCTTTTTTCGCATCCACACCTTGCGCGATGTCCGGCGACTGCTGCGTCACGATGACGTTGACGAACACTTTGTCCGCGTGAAACACATCGTCGTCGTTGACGTAGCCGATTTCGCGGATGGCTTCACGCGCGAGCTTGACGTAATCGAGCTTGGCCTTGGTGGTGATTTCACCGCCGATGATGGCGATGTTCGACTTCACATAGGTTTCGCAGGCGACGCGGCTCATTTTGTCCTGCGACAAACAGGCGTCGAGGACGGCGTCGGAAATGGTGTCGGCAACTTTGTCCGGATGGCCTTCGCCAACGGACTCGGATGAGAAGATGTAAGTGCTCATGGAATAATTTTTAATGTTTCACGCCAACAACATATTGACGTATCTGGATAGGATGATATATCTAAATTGAAACGCGTCAAATGTAATTTCCGGAAAAGTTGAACGCGCCAAAACAATTATGACCTCCACCCTAAAATCTCTGCGCGCCCTTTCCGACCAGACGCGGCTGCGCATCGTCGCGCTGCTGGAAAAAGACGAGCTTTCTGTGAACGAGCTGCAGGAAGTCACGCGCCTTGGCCAGTCGCGCATCTCCACGCACCTCGGCCTGCTCGCCGACTGCGCGCTTGTGAAATCCCGGCGCGACGGCAAGCGCACGTTTTATAAACTCAATCCGCAGGCCGATTCCGTCGCCAGCGAATTTATCCAACTCGCGATTCGCGGCGCAAAAGAACTTGCCGAACATTCCAGCGACCAAATAAATCTCAAACGCGTCCTCGCCCGCCGCAAAGAACACGCGCAAGTTTTCTTCAATCAAGTCGCCGGACGTTTCGACCGCGTTTACGGGCCGGGCCGTTCGTGGGAAGCGTTCGGGCATTTGCTGTTGCGAATGTTGCCCAGCATCGTCGTCGCGGACTTGGGCGCGGGCGAAGGCTTGTTAAGCGAACTGCTCGCGCGCCGTTGCAAAAAAGTCATCGCGGTGGACAACTCAGAAAAAATCGTGGCGTTCGGTGCCGCCAAGGCGAAGAAGAATCACCTCAAGAATCTCGAATTCCGCCAAGGCGATTTGCAGAACCCACCGATCGAGGCGAACAGCGTTGACCTCGTGATTCTGAGCCAGGCGTTGCATCACGCGGAAAATCCGGCGGCGGCACTGGCGAGCGCGGCGAAATTGCTTAAGCCCGGCGGCCAGATTTTGCTCCTTGATCTGCTGGCGCACAAATTCGAGAAAGCCAAAGAACTCTACGGCGACCGGTGGCTGGGTTTTGCAGAAAGCGATCTGCACCGCTGGCTGGAAGACGCTGGGTTTAAAAAGATTGAAATCAGCATCGTGGCCGCCGAAGAACAGCCGCCGCATTTCCAAACAATCTTGGCGGGCGGCGAGAAATAAATAAAATTTGCTAATAATTCCAGTGTTCGCAACGGTGTTAGGCGGCACTCGCGGATGGTTTTCTCTCTCGCCCGGCGGTTGTGGTTCGTGCTTGAATAAAAAAATCAGGGTGCGAGAGTTTAGTTGTAATCACTCATGCGCCGCTCTCCAAAAAACCTGCTGTGGTTTGTCTGTTTGTGCCTAGTGCTCGGCGGGTTCACGCGGTCAGGAAAAGCGGACGGTGTGCGGCTCGTTTCCAGCGCCGTCGGCAACGCCAATCGTCCGGCGGGCGGCAATGGCACGTCCGTCGCACCGCAGCTCACGCCCGACGGACGGTTTGTTTTGTTTGCCAGCAGCGCGAGTGATTTGGTCACGAATCGCACTGATTCGTTTGCGTTGAATCTTTTTTTGCGCGACCGCGCCAGCAGCACCACCACCTTGGTCAGCGCGAACCTAAACGGCAACGGCGGCAACGGCGATTCGTTCCCGGGACAGGTTTCGACGAATGGGCGTTACGTTGTCTTTCAAAGTGACGCGAGCGATCTCGTCAACGGTGATACCAACGGCGTCAGCGATATTTTTCTGCGCGATCTGCAAACGGGGTCGAACATTTTGGTGAGTGCGGCGACTGACGGCAGTTTCGCGAACGGGGCTGCCACCAGTCCGACCATCACGCCGGACGGACGGCTCGCAGTATTTATCAGCAGCGCGAGCAATCTGGTGGCGAACGACACCAACGGCCTCGTGGATATTTTTGTGCGCGATCTCGCGGGCGGCATCACCACCTGCGTCACCACTGGCGCGGTCAAGCCGGTGCGGACGGTGACATATGCCGGTTCCACACTGGTCATCGCCGAGTCACCCATCATCACGCCGGACGGCCGTTACGTCGCGTTTTTCAGCACCAACGATTTCGGGCTGGGCGTGCCGTTCACCAACGCGCCGTATTATTCGCTCGGCGAAATTTATGTGCGCGACCTCGTCGCGAACACGACGATCTGGGCGAGCAGCAACGCGCCGGCGCTGGCTTATTCGAACCTGACCGGCTCCCTGTTTCCGTCCGCAGCGCATCCGGCCATCAGCGATGACGGTCAATCCATCGTGTTCAAAACCACCCTCATTAATCGCGTCGCGCCCACGGCGGTTTTCAAATTTGATTTGATCAGCGGCACGCTCACGTTGCTGACAACCAATTCGCTGCCGGCGGAAAACGGAGTCCGCAGCGCGCTGGTGGACGATCTGTTCGGCCCGGAAATTTCGCCGGACGGCCGCTTCATCGTGTATGGCAATCGCGAGAGCGGAACCAATTTTTTCAGCCTGCACGTCTGGGATTCGATCTCAAATGCAGACAGCGCGATGAGCGTGGACACCAGCGGCATCGTCCAAACGAACGCCTTCAGCTTCGCGCCGGTGTTCAGCCACAATAGCCGCTATCTCGCGTTCATCAGCAGCGCCACCAATCTCGTCACGAACACGGTCGCCGCCGGACATCACGTTTATCTGCGTGACCTCGTGGCGGGCACGAACCAGCTCGTTGATACGGACACCAACGGCGCGGCGACGACGGATGAATTGGGAACGGTTCCCAGCGTGAGCAATGACGGACAATTGGTGACATTCGCCAGTCTGGACGGCAGCCTGATCGCCGCCGACAACAACGGCGCGCTCGATATTTTTCTGCGCGATACGGTGAATGGCACGAACGAATTAATTTCGCAGCGCAGTCCGTTTATCGCGACGCCAGCGGGCAACGGCTTGAGTTCGCTGGGCGCGTTTTCGATGAGTGCCGACGGACGCCGCGTGGTGTTTGCGAGTTACGCAAGCGACTTGGTGACGAATGATTTCAACAATGACCGCGATGTGTTCATGACCGATTTGCAAACCGGCGGCATCCGGCTTGTGAGCGTCGGCACGAACGGCAGCGCGGCGTTGGGCGGGTCGTCCACCGCGCCGGCCATTAGCGCGGACGGACATTGGGTCGCGTTCGCCAGTGCCGCCACGAATCTCGTGGCTGGCGACACGAACGGCACGGCGGATATTTTTCTACGCAACCTCGACACGGGTGTCACCACGCTCATCAACATCAACTCCAACGGGGTGACCTCCGGCACTGGCGACGCCTCCGCGCCCGCCATCAGCGGCGATGGGCGCTACGTCGTGTTTCTCGCCAAGGCGATTCCATCATCCACCTTTCCCGGCACGTTTTTGAAAGACACCGTTGGCGGACGGATGACGATTTTGACCACCGCTTCCGGTGCCGCGCCCGGCATCAGCGCGGACGGTCAGCGCGTCCTTTGGTTCAGCAGTTCACCCTCGTTGAATATTCTCAATGTGCCGACGCTGGCCAACATCTATACGCCCAGCACTACGATTTCGCTGGCCATCTTGTCGCCCACGGGAACGCGCGTGGCCTATCAAGCTACGTCGGCAAAACAACTGGTGGTCTATAACCTCGCTGGAGCCACCAACATGGTCAGCTACGCCGCCGCCACGCCCATGAAAAATTCCTCCGCGTGGAGCCGCGACGGTCGCTTCCTCACCTTTGTCAGCGGCG
>JANYFN010000123.1 GCA_025362675.1 Limisphaerales bacterium
ATGGCGATGACCACCAAAAGTTCGATCAAGGTAAAGCCAGCGATTGGTTGCTGACCGGACCGGATGGTGAGTGGACGGGTGGTGTTCACAGTTTTGTTGTGTTGGGTTGACAGAGGTATGCGCAAATACTAGGCGATAAACCTTGGAACTGGCAAGTAGTGATAATTATCTACAAGCCGACTTGTCCGGGCGCGGTGCGAAAACGATTTTTATTTGCCATCAATTCCCGTGTATGCGATGAATTCAGCGTTACCAACTAAAATTAAAAACCAAAATCATCATGAAAAAATTGTTTCTCTCCCTCGCCGTGGCCGTGGCGTTCAGCACGGCTGGAATTTCTCTCAAGGCGGCGGATGCCAAGGATTACCAAGTCACCGGCCCGGTCGTGGAAATCACCCCGGATTATATCGTCGTCAAAAAAGGCGAAGCTAACTGGCAGCTCGCCCGCAACAAATCCACCAAGGGTAGCGACGTAAAAGTTGGCGACAAGGTCACGGTGTATTACACGATGATCGCCACGGAAATCGAAGCCAAGCCCGCTAAAGCCGCTAAGAAGGCTGACAAGACGGATAAAAAGTAACCGCCGGATTTTCTCCCTCGCCCCTCGGAGGGGAGCGGGCCGGGGTGAGAGGTGAACGGTCGTAAAAAAATTGTCAGCTTTGAAAGCACGTCCGCCCCCTCACCTCAATCCTCTCCGCCGCTGAGGGCGAGGATGTCCGCGTCGGCTCGGTTTATAATTTGCCTCTCACCGCCCGGCACACGTCGGGCGGTTTTTTCTTTTGCCCGCAACGGGAACATTTACGCTTTGGTCGCTGCATGAAAATTTCCAATCTCGAACTACCGGTGGGCCAGAACTGGAGCTGTCACGGCTGCGGGGATTGCTGCCGCAGCGGCATGGCTATTCCCTTATACCCCGAAGATCGAAAGCGGATTGACCAGCAGAATTGGACTCATGCTGATGGAGTTGATCCCGCAAAAATAATTGTGATGGGTTTGACGTCAGCGCGGCTAGGACTTCAGGACAATGGCGCGTGTGCGTTCCTTGATGCGGCTGGGCGTTGTCGCATTCACGCAAAATTTGGCGAGGCCGCCAAGCCGCTGGCGTGCCGGCTGTATCCGCTGGTGATTCATCCGGCCGGAAAAAAACTGTTAGTCGGTTTACGTTTCAGTTGTCCTTCAGCAGCGGCCAATCTGGGTCAGCCCATGAAAGAGCAGGGGGTAGATCTGGCCAAGCTCGCGCGCGCTTTTTTGCCGGAGGATTGGGGGGAAATACCGCCGCCAGCCGTTTCCTCCGGTTCGGCGTTGGCCTGGCCGGACTTCCTGCGCTTTGTCCGGCGATTGGATGATTCGCTGGCGGGCGAAACATTTTCCATCGGGTTGAAATTATTACGCGCGTTGCATTGGCTGGACAAAGTTGAACAAGGTAAGCTCGACCAGATCAGCGGCGAAGGCGCGGAAGAAATTCTGGATGCGCTGATGGCGAATGCCTCGAAAAAAATCCCACGCTTACCCGCAAAACCCGCGCCGCCCAGCCGGTTCGGGCGACTCTTCTTGCGGCTCATGGTTTTGGAAAATGCTCGCGCCGTCACCATTGCTGAGGTGGATGTGCGGAGCGCGCACCGTTGGAAAATGCTCGTGGCCGCCCTGCGTTGCGCCCGTTCCAGCGGGCGAACCACTGCGGTGCGCGAGGAACTGAAAGTTGTGAAGTTCACGGAGATTGAACATTGTTCCAGCGTGCTCTCGCCTGCATCCGAGGCTGTGCTCACGCGCTACTTTCGCGTCAAGATTCAGAGCCTGCATTTTTGCGGGCAGGCATTTTTCAACCGGCCCCTGATCGAAGGCTTTCGTAATCTCGCGCTACAATATCCCATCATCCTTTGGCTCGCCCGCTGGCTCGCCGTCAGCGCCGGACGCACGGCGGTGAGTGACACCGACGTGTTAAAAGCCGTTTCATTAGTAGATTACCAATACAGTTACACCCCCTATTTGAAATGGCGCACCCAGCTCTTGCAACAGCGTGATGATATCACAAAACTTTGCGCCTGGTATGCGCAGTAAGCTGTTTCAGGCAACTAACCTCATCTAGAGGCAAAACCGCCACGACAAATCACTGTGCGCGGCCTTCACGTAATAACTTCATGATGATATTGATGATCATGATACTTGTTATTTCTATCTCTTAGTTTGGTTGACTGTTCGAGTGCTTTGAAACACATTCGCCTGACTTGCCGCCGGACAAATTCTGTTAACTATTAAAGATGCCAACTCAACAAAGTAGGTTCCTATTTCTGATTAATTTTATAAAACCATCTAATTATGGCCAAACCGGCTTCTCGGCTGGGGTTTTGGAGCCAAACCAGTCGTTTCTCAAGATGAAGTAACGAGTAACGTGGTTTGAGCCAAGATTTCTTGACCTAAGGAAATGATTTCCCAAACCAAAGAAATCATTACCCAAGTTTGAAACTCGCTGCTTAGAGCTAGGCGACGGCTGCCTGAACCCTATAACTTATGACGCGAACCAAAGAAATCACCACCCTAACCAAGGAAAACATTGCTTCAACCAAAGAAATCATAACCCAAGGCAAGGAAAACATAACCTAAGGCAAGGGAATGATTGCTTCCACCAAGGAAAACATAAACCAAACCTAGGCAGACATTTCTTTAACCACAGAATACTTTTCCCAAACCACAAAAATCGTCGCTCAAACCCCAGCCAAAACCGCCGAGGAACTAAAATTGACGCTTTTTCCAGCGCCAGCGGCAATAAACGACTCAGGGTATCCCCTAGACTTCGTAGCCACTCGATGTAAGTCAGCTCTAACTAATTCAAATCCACCCCGTAGCGGCGCGGCGTGAGCCCGCTCTAACTATTCAGACGCGAGCCAAGGACTGGCAGACGAGAGGGAAGATTAGAGCCGACGCACATCCGCTGCTACGGCAGCAAAGAATCGAAAGCCATCTTGTAGCCGCTCGACGTAAGCCCGCTCTAACTAATTCGGACGCGGGCCAAGGGCTGACGGACGAGAGGGAAGATTAGAGTCGACGCACATCCGCTGCTACGCGGGTGGATTGACGCTGCTTGCCAAATGCGCTCAACTGCCATGTTAGTGAGACGAACCGGACGCTTCACCATAGCGGCTGGGAAAACTGAAGCTTAAACTCGATGGATAAAATGGATTCAAGCTGGAATGAAACTGGGACTGACCCTTTTACATTCTCCTACTGCGGCTTCACTAACGTCACGATAGGTAGTGGCGTTACTACCATCGGTAGTTTTGCGTTTTCCTCTTGTGGCAGCTTGACTAAAGTTTATTGCCTCGGCAATGCTCCCGGCAGTATTTCTACGACTATTTTTTTTGGTGATAAAAGTGCGTTGGTTTATTACTTGCCAAGCACGATGGGCTGGAGTGCTACTTATATCGGTCAGACCACTGCGTTATGGAAACCGGAGATACAATTAGACGATGGCAGTTTCGGAGCGCAGACAAATCAGTTTGGATTCAACATCAATTGGGCCAACGGAATGAACGTAGTGGAGGAGGCCTGCACCAATCTTGTCGACCCTATTTGGCAGCCGGTTCAAACGAATACTATCACTAACGCTTCGTTTTATTTCAGTGATCCGCAATGGCCGAACTATCCAGGCCGCTACTACCGCCTCCGCACGCCATAAAGTGGCAGTCCTACGCTTGGCACAATCCGCTGGTTTTCACCACCTGCCGACACCGTTTGGACGCGGTCAACCGCTCACTTTTGTCATCAACGTGAAAAATTTCACAAACTTTTCTTGCGGACGCGGCGCGCAATTGTTAAAAAACGTGCTCAATTTTGATGTTCGTCGTGTGAAACAAATTCGGTCAGGCAGTTTTAATCTTTTTTTGCAGTGATTTTTCCGAAATGGACAAACAGTTTGCCGCTGGTGCTTGGCGTCGTCGCCGCACTGGCTGGTGCTGCCGTGGTGCCGCCGGTCGCGATCTATCTCACGCCCAAATACACGCGCGCCGGTTATCAACCAGTGCAGCCAGTGCCGTTTTCGCACAAGATCCACGCCGGTCAACTCGGTATGGATTGCCGCTATTGCCACAACGGCGTGGAAAAATCCTGGTTCGCGAATCTCCCCGGTGCCTCCACCTGCATGAACTGTCACAGTCAGGTGATGAAGGACGATCCGCGTTTGCAGATCGTCCGCGACAGCGCGTCGAACAACGTGGCGATTCCGTGGGTGCAGGTTCACAAGACGCCGGATTACGTTTATTTCAACCACTCGGTTCACGTCACGCGCGGCATCAGTTGCGTGGAATGTCACGGACGCATTGATCAGATGGAAGAAGTGCGTCACGACAAATCGTTGAGCATGAGTTTTTGCTTGGATTGCCATCGCAACCCCGCGTCGCACATCCGCCCGCCGGATAAAGTCACGAAACTCGACTGGCAGTGGAGCACGAATTCCGCCGAAGCCTCCCGTTTGCAAGATGTGAACGGCAAAAAATTTGTCCACGACTGGAAAGTGGAATCGCTGCAAAGCTGCTCGGCCTGTCACCGTTAAATGAATTCAAACCCGACCAATTCAACACCCGCGAATGGCCGCCGTTACTGGCGCAGTCTGGATGAACTGGCCGACACGACGGAGTTCAAGGACTGGCTGCACCGCGAATTTCCCGTCGGCGCCAGCGAGATGGTCGAGGACGGCACGAGCCGCCGCAGTTTTCTCAAGCTGATGTCCGCGTCGTTCGCGTTTGCGGGCATTGCGACGCTCGGCGCAGGCTGCCGTCGTCCCGAAGAAAAACTCGAACCGTTCGGCAAACAGCCGGCGGATTACACTTTTGGTCAGGCGCAATATTTTGCGACCGCCATGCCCACGCGCACCGGCGCGATTCCGCTGGTCGTCAAATCTTACGAAGGCCGTCCCATCAAGATCGAGGGCAACTCGCTGTATCCCGGCGGCAACGGCGGCACGGATCGTTACGCGCAGGCTTCGATTCTCGACCTTTACGATCCCGACCGCGCCCGCCATTTCAAGCACGACGGTAAAGAAGTTTCGCGCGAAGACGCGTTGAGTTTCCTTGACGAACTTTCAAAAAAATTCACGGCGAACTCCGGTGAAGGTTTGGCGTTCCTCGCGGAAAGCAGCACCTCGCCCTCGCGCGCGCGGCTGCAAAAAATCATCGCGGGCAAATGTCCAAAAGCGCAGTGGTTCACTTACGACGCGATTGATTCCGGCATTCATCAACGCGCGGCGACGCAGGCGTTCGGCCAATCGGTGAAGCCGGTTTTCAATTTCGACAAGGCAAAAGTC
>JANYFN010000138.1 GCA_025362675.1 Limisphaerales bacterium
TTGAAGAAAAAGTCCCTCGATAAAATCCCGCTTGAGGAAATCACAGAATTCGTAGCAAAGCAGGACATCCACAAACTTCAAGTTTTGGCTGATTCAGTGGGGCGAAACGGAGTGCAAGTGCCACTGGTCATTCGGGACGACGGGAAATTGCTGGACGGCAACCGCCGTTACTTCGCTTGTCAGTGGCTCAAGATGCAGTGTGTTGAACGCGGAAAAGCTGTCCCGGAATCATTGAACCAAATTCCGGTTCAAGTTATCAGGAAAGCGGATTTGACGGATACGCTCGAACTGAAAATTCTGGCCGAAGCCAACTTTATTCCCGACCTAAAAGTCCCTTGGCCGCTGGATGCTCAAGCACGTGCGGTTGAAGAATATTTACGACGGTTTCAAAAAGAAAAGAAGGCAGACGAAGAAACGGCTTTTTCAGAAGTAGCTGCCGTTTTCGGAATTAAGCGCCAACGCGCTGTAGATTTGTTCGACACTCTGGAACTCACGAAACAATTTATTGCAGGAGGAACTGATGTTGACGACAAGATTCGGAGACGAGAAATAGTTGAGGATCAGTTTGTTTATTTTTGGGAGTTCCGGAACAAATCGATGAAAGGAAGCGGAGCGCTTGATGTTCCCACAGAATTTGGTGAGGTCAGGGACATCTTCTATAATTTCATGGCTAGGGGAATCGATAATCCCATTAAGAACGTCAAACAGATTGAGCCACTAATCCAAGCCAAACGAGACAAAACCGCGTGGACTTTGTTAACCGAATCAAAGGGATTAAAGTTAAAGATTGTTGTGTCCATGATGAATGAAAAAAAGGAAGGAAGAAAAGCCGAAGATACGATTCACATCTTCCTCGCATGGCTGAAAAACACAGACGATTTAACCCCAAAGGCAAAGGCCCACCTTCGCGAAGTGGCGGAACTAGCAGCCACAAAAGCCCGCGAATAAACTACCATGCCTCCGCCAACAATTTTTTGTCCGGGTGGCGCAAGCAGCCAGTCCGGTGCAGCCGTCAAAGAGCGTTACCCGGCTGCAATTATTGAATCTTGTGGGCCTGTTCCCATTCCATTTTCAAAACTAGAAACCGAAAGCGGCCCATTTGTGATTCCGATATGGAACGCACATGAGGGAGAAGTAAGAAAGGCAACGGACTTGTGGGTTTGTGTTGAAAATCAAATAATCAAAATTACGGATGCGTGGGCTAAAACAATTGATTTTTGGTTTGTCAGACGTTCAGGCCCGTCAACTTCATACGGCAAGATAGGAAGCGTAGATGTTGCAAAAACGCAGTGTTCAGGTTTTTTCCAAAGAATGAACGCTACACTTCAAAAATGCACTTTAACGAATGTGGCCTTTGACGAATATCGGAATGGCGCATCGTGGGATGGGGTCTTGATTGCCCCAGGACAGGGTGAAAATGAAGCGGGTTACGAAGTGGTGTTGAAGCAGACGGCGAACCCAAACAACTTTACTTCGTTTGTGCGGTTCGTTCCATCACGAGCTTTTACGGTCAATCGCGCAGAAATCAATTCGTGGTTTACCGGCGTGCGAATGCGGGCATTTGGTGCTTCGCTGGGAGATGCCGAGCAAACTTTTTTCGACGAGCTGCTCGGTTTGGTCAAGGATTTGAAAGACATCCCAAAGCTAGTTTTTGTTTTTAACCGCGATGCGAAAGTCGGTATGCTTTTCGAGGGAATGGAACTCCACGCAGGCGATTTGCTGGACGCCGAACAACTTGAGAGCGATGAAATCTCCATCTACGAAAACGCCGGTGCGACCTCAAAGCATTACACCGACGAATTGACCGGCCTGTTCAATCAGAAATTTCCAGCGCTTACTCAGGCCGATTTCATTCTTCACAGTGGAGTCAGCACTTGCCTTTTCGCATGTCCGCCGCTTGGCCTTTACACGCATGGCTACCAGGTCGAAACGGTCGAGCCGGTCGTGCGGTTTTATATCAGCAAACTATTTCAGCTTTGGGATGACGAGGTTTTGAAATGCACAACCGCACAAGCTGAATTCTTTTCACGCCATAAAGCGGCGTGGCAAGAGAAAGGTTCGGGATTTATGAAATTCAAAGTCGTCAGTGCGACAGGTGCTTAATAATCACGCGCCTATTTTCTGAAGCCAAACCCTCGCCGACTTTGCGTTTGGATACTTTCTCAATCTGGGGGGATGCAGCTTTGTTCTTGGTGATTTTTTCAGGCGAACTTCGAGGACTGGATCTGCACAAATAACCTGGCCCAATAATTTTCGACTGCGCTCTGCTTTTTTGCCTGACACCGCCAGCAGCATTTTGCCTATTGCTAGTCCAAGCCCGATGGGAACTGCATTGCCGATTTGAATGTATTTTTGCCGGGTAGAGCCGGCAAATTGCCAATCTTTGGGGAATTGCTGAATTGCAGAATATTCGCCAATCGTCAAAGGCCTCAACCTGCTCGGATGGCATAACATTGTGGCGCGACCGTCGGGCGCAGTTGTTAAAGTAGGTGCAGGCTCATCCCAATCCAAACGTCGGCAAAATCCGACACGGCCACCCCAAGAATCGTAAGCAGCACCGAGAGCTTTTCGTTGAAGATGTTTCGGCAAATCAGTCCAGTTCTGCCCCGCCTTGAGATGCTTCAACAAACTGATTCGTTCCGCAGTGAACTTTACGGATTCGGGTTTGGCATCCGTCAAATTGCCAACGGCATCGCGAAGTGTGACCCACGGAATCTTGCAGTTATTGGTCGCTTGAGTATGTGTTGGTTTCGGCAAATAAATCGGTTCGCCATCTCGACTGCCAATAAAAACAACTCGCTGGCGTTTTTGCGGGACACCGTAATCGGCGCAATTAAAAAGTCCAAATACGACATGATAATTTAAGGTTGCCAATTCTTCCCGGATCACGCGCAGAGCAGAGCCAAATTCTTCGTCGGGCGACAACGCTGGCCAACCTGGGCCACGTTTGTTTAATGGGCGATGGCGGACTGCTGCTGACAAGATGCCTTTTACGTTTTCCATCACAAAAAAACGTGGACGAGCTTCATGAACAATCCGAGTAAAGTGACGGAATAATCCTCCGCGTTTTTCATCACCCAAAGATTCTCTTTTGCCAGCGGTGCTAAAACTTTGACAACACGGCCCACCGATAACTGCGAACGCCTCACCACGTTTCAAATCGGCTGCTTTCAAAATTTCTGCCGTGCTGACGTGTTCGATTGAATTGTTAAAAACAGGAAGGGTCGACTTGTTCAGCTTGATTGTCTTTACAGCAACTGAATTGATTTCCAAGGCGACAGCGCTTCTGATTCCGTTCTTGGCAGACTCAAGCCCCAAGTCCAGTCCCATTGCGCCAGAAAACAGAGAGATGATTGGTTTGTCAGTAGCCACAAATTAACAATACATCTTTAATTGCATCGGTCCAGACTTTTCAATCCAACCGGCAATACGCCGCCAGCCCGTGTAAGCCGCCCTCGCGACCGAAGCCGCTTTCCTTGTAGCCACCGAACGGACTCGTCGGGTCGAACTTGTTGTAGGTGTTCGCCCAGATGACGCCAGCGCGCAGCTTGTTGACCATCTTGAAAATCTTGCTGCCCTTGTCGGTCCACACACCCGCGCTCAAACCGTAGGGGATGTTGTTCGCGCGCTCGAAGGCTTCTTCCGGCGTGCGGAACGTCATCACGCTCAATACCGGCCCGAAAATTTCCTCCGACGCCACGCGATGCGCGTGCGTCACGCCCGTGAGAAACGTCG
>JANYFN010000156.1 GCA_025362675.1 Limisphaerales bacterium
TCAACGCGGCCTGCCGCTCAAGCAGCTCGCTGGTGTCGCGTTGTTTCACTTGTTCGAGCGCGCGTTGCAAAGCTTTCTGAAAACGCTCCCGATCAAACGGCTTCAACAAATAATCCACTGCGTGAATCTCGAATGCGCGCAACGCAAACTTGTCGTGCGCGGTGACGAAGACGATGACGGGACTCGCGTCCGCGCCGAGCGCCGCCACCACACCGAAGCCATCCAACTCCGGCATTTTTACGTCGAGAAAAATCAAGTCGGGCGCTTCTTTTTGAATCGTCGTCACTGCGGTGCGGCCATCGGCACATTCGCCGATGATTTCGATCTCCGCCTCGTTTTGCAGCAACTGCCTCATCCGGTCGCGCGCCAGCGATTCGTCATCCACGATGAGCGTGCGAATTTTTTTCATGCGGATTTCTCCTCTGTTTGAAATGGAATTGTGAGCCGCACGCGTAATCCGCCTTCGGGGCGATTGCCCATTTCAAAACTATGCGCCTCGCCGTAAAGCGTCCGCAAACGCGCACGGGTATTGGTCAAACCCACGCCTTCGCTGATCGCCTTCGGGTCGCTGACGCCTGCGCCGTTGTCGCAAACATCCAGCGTGAGTTGGCCATTTATTTTTTGTGCACGCAATTCGATAACTCCGCGCTTCGCGTGCGGCTCGATGCCGTGACGAATGGCGTTTTCGACAAGCGGCTGCAAAATCAGATTCGGCACGCGTGCGTTCAGCAAATCGGCAGGGATTTCCGTCAACACCGTGAGTCGATTTCCAAAACGGATTTTTTCAATCTCCAGATAGCTTTGCAGAAATTTCAGCTCGTCGCGCAATGCCACTTCCTGCGCGCCGGAATTATCCAATGCCGCGCGCAGCAGATCGCTTAAGCGCACGATCATCCGGTCGGCGGCTTCAACATCTTGGTGCATCAGCGCGGAAACCGAATGCAGGCTGTTGAACAGGAAATGTGGATTGAGCTGCATCTGAAGCGCATGAAGTTTTGCCTGCACGAGACTTTTTTCCAGCTCCGCCGCCCGCAGTTCGCGCTCGCGAAATTTCCCGTAGTAACTGAAGGCAAAACTCACGGCGACGATGACCCAATAAATCAGGAGATTAAAATGCCACGTCTTCACGAGCAGCGGTTGAAAGGCTTCAGCGAAACTTGCCTCACTTTGCCACGTTCCAATCCACGCGCGCAGCACCATGTAGGCCAGCGAAAAAAACAGACTGCACGGAAGGTGAACCGCCAGACTCAACGCGCGTTTACCGGATTCAAATTGAAATTTGCCCGCGAGCCAGACAACCGGAATCGAGAGCAGCGCGAACACATACCAGTCGCCGAGCGCGTAACTTACGGCCTGTTTCCAGCTGACATCCATCCCGGCCTTCGCGCTGGAAATGTAAAATTGAAACGCGAACGACAGGCCGATCAGCGTCCAAAACGCAAAGCCGAGCGGCCACTTGAGCCAGCGCTTTTGCAATGGGTGCTTCATTGTCATGTTGCCTGATGTGTGAATTGCTGGTAAATCCTAACCAGTTCCACGATGCCAAACCAATCCTCAATGATAAAAAATCTTCTGCCAGTTCGCGCACGCCTGGCAACGCTAATTTTGGTGTTCACCCAAGCAGCCATCTTTCTGAACGCGGAAGAAATGCCGGTGGCAAAATTCACCGACATCACGCGAGCGGCGGGCATTGACTTCACGCAAATCAACGGTGCTTACGGCGACAAACTGTTGCCGGAAACGATGGGCGGCGGCGTGGCGTTTCTGGATTTCGACAACGACGGCGCGCAAGATTTGTTGTTCGTCAATTCGAGTTATTGGCCCGGCCACGTTCCCGAAGGCAAACAACAACCCACGCTCGCGCTGTATCACAATGATGGTCACGGCCATTTCACCGACGTCACCAAAGGCTCTGGCCTCGACATCAGTTGCTACGGAATGGGCGTGGCCATTGGCGATTACGACAACGACGGTCTCGACGATGTGTTCATCACGGCGGTCGGTGGCAATCATCTTTTCCACAACGAAGGTCATGGAAAATTTCACGAGGTCACGCTCGACGCGGGCGTTGGCGGCTGGGCGAACGACTGGAGCACCGGCGCGGCGTTCATAGATTACGACAACGACGGCAAACTCGATCTCTTCGTCTGCAACTACGTTCAGTGGTCGCCGGAAACGGATCGCGCTGCCAATTTTGAACTGCCGAAAATCGGACGCGCTTACGGGCCACCGAGAAATTTCACTGGCACTTTTCCGCATCTTTATCACAACAACGGCCACGGTCACTTCACCGATGTCTCCGCATCCGCTGGCATCCGCCTCACGAACGCCGCCACTGGTTTGCCGCTGGCAAAATCGCTCGCCGTCAAACCGGTGGATGTGGACAACGACGGCTGGATGGATTTGATCGTGGCGAATGACACGGTGCAAAATTTTCTGTTCCACAACGAGCGCAACGGCACGTTCAAGGAAATCGGCGCGCGTTCCGGCATCGCCTACGACGCCTACGGTTTGACGCGCGGTGCGATGGGCATTGACGCCGCGCGCTTCCGCAACGACGACAAACTCGGCATCGCCATCGGAAATTTCGCGAATGAGATGAATGCACTTTACGTCGCGCAGCGCGACACGCTGGTGTTTGCTGACGAAGCGACGAAAGAAGGTCTGGGTGCGCCGAGCGAAAAACTTTTGAAGTTTGGCCTCTTCTTTTTTGACTACGATCTGGATGGCCGACTCGACGTGCTGACCGCGAATGGCCACCTCGAACCGGAAATCAATCGCGTTCAAGCTGACCAACAATATCGTCAGCCCGCGCAGTTATTTTGGAACAGCGGCGGCAGCAAAGGCGCGAGCTTCGTGACTGTGCCAGCGGAAAAATGCGGGAGTGATTTGCTCAAGCCTATTGTCGGACGCGGCTCGGCGTATGCAGACATTGACGGCGACGGCGATCTCGATGTTGTGCTGACGCAGATCAACGGCCCGCCGCTGCTGCTGCGCAACGATCAAAAGTTGGAGCATCACTGGATTCGCCTGAAACTCGTCGGCACGAAAAGCAACCGCGACGCCATCGGTGCTTGGGTGAAAATTCGCGTGAACGGCAAGACGTTGTCGCGGCAAGTCATGCCGACGCGGAGTTATCTTTCGCAATCCGAACTGCCGGTCACCATTGGCTTGGGCAAAGCCGAAAAAGTTGACAGTGTTGAAATCAATTGGCCAAGCGGCGCAACGCAAAAGTTAGCCTCGCCAGCGATTGACCGGCTTACAATAGTTACCGAACCCGAGAAGTGAAGTTGCGGCCCGGGTGGTGGAAATTCTCGCGCTGCGATAATTCCGTCTGCGCAGAGCGGACGGCAGGAATGTGGTAAAGCCCGCGCCTCGTCCGTCCGAGCCATCGCCTGAAGCTGCGCTCGGCGATGGAATTCTCGCGCTGCGATAATTTCCACCGGGCTCCCCAAGGCATTGCGCCGCTGCACGCGGCGCTACTCCTCGCAGCGCGAGGAGTTCCACCTCACACGGATGGCTCCGCCAGGCTGATTTTGTGCAGCGCGAAAAACTCCACCACCCACAGGCAAGATTGGTGATTGATAAAAATCGCGCCTAAATTATTTTCCAATCCATGCACAGCTACATCGAACGCGTGGTTGACCTGCTCGACCCGGCGCAAAATCAAATCCACAACATGACGCAGGACGAAGCTCGCCAGCGCGTGCTGTCTGGCAACGCCGAAGCCGTGCGCGAAATTGACGGCTCGTTCGCGCTGCTCGCGCGCGACGGAAAAACCGTCCGCCTCGCGCGCTCGATGGATCGTCCGATGCGCTATTTTTTGGCTAAGCGCGCCGCCGGCCCCGCACTCATCGTGGCGGATCGCATTGATAAGATTCATAATCAACTCAAGGCCGAGGGGCTCGACGGACAATTTCATCCGAGCTATACGCGCATGGTTCCGGCGCATTACATCGTCGAGCTTCAACTCATCGGCTGCCCCGATCCCGATCCGACTTACACGCGCTATTTCACGCCGCAACGTAACTCGCTTTCCACCGATCTCGACGACATTGGCCGCCGCTACATCGGCGAGCTGGCGGATGAAATCGCGAAGTGGCTCAAGGCGATTCCGTCGCACGAGCCCATCGGCGTGGCGTTCTCCGGTGGCATTGACAGCGGCGCAGTTTTTCTCGTGACGTATCATGTGATGCGGCAACTCGGCATGAGTCCGAGCCGGCTCAAAGCGTTCACGCTGAATCTTGGCGACGGCGCAGACATCCGACAGGCGCAGAAATTTCTGGAGCAACTTGGCCTCGGACTTTTCCTTGAACCCATCGAAGGCGATTTGTCGTCGCTCAATATCGCGGAGACCTTGCGCGTCGTGGAAGATTACAAGCCGCTCGATATCGAATGTGCCGCGATGGGACTCGCGCTTTGTCGCGGCATCCGCGCGCGTTATCCTGATTGGAAACAGCTCGTGGACGGCGACGGCGGCGACGAAAATCTGAAAGATTATCCCATCGAAGAAAATCCCGAACTCACCATCCGCAGCGTGGTGAATAATCTCATGTTGTATCAAGAAGGCTGGGGCGTCGGGCGCATCAAACATTCGCTCACTTACAGCGGTGGCTTGAGCCGCAGCTATCTCCGCACCTACGCACCCGCGCGGCATTTTGGTTTTACGGGTTTCAGTCCATTCACGCGGCCCAACGTGATTGAGGTCGCGGAAGGAATCCCTTTCGAGACGCTCACCGACATGTCCGTGGAAAAACTCTACGCGCTCAAAGGCGAGATCGTTGCGCGCGGCGTGAAAGCGATCACCGGAATCGCAATGCCGGTGTTTGCCAAACGGCGTTTTCAACATGGTGCCGTTCCCGTCGAACGCCTTCGCCAACAAACCTCCGGCGAGGAATCGGAATACCGGAAACAATTTCTGGCACTCTACAATTGATTGCGGGGCGGGGCCGCCTTTGGTGGTGGAAGTTTTCGCGCTGCAAAAACTCCGTCGCCGAGCGCAGCGTCAGACGACGGTCCGGGCGGCGGGACGCGTCCACCATTCCGAAGGCGTTGCGCCGCTGCACGCGGCGCTACTCCTCGCAGCGCGAGGAGTTCCACCCGGCGGGTGAAGTCACTTTTGAAAATACAAACAGACACTTTCTCCGCATGGACTCGTGAACACATCATGGCGCAACGTCCACCGCGCGCGGCGACGCTTGATCCGTTCAAGCCGCACGGTTTTTTTCTCGAGGAAGAATTGGCCGCGTCCGGTCGTGTCCTGAGTTCCGGCACGATTCTCCTCACCAACAAAGAATGTCCGTGGCGCTGCCTGATGTGCGACCTGTGGAAAAACACGCTCACCGAAACCGTGCCAACCGGTGCGATTCCACGGCAGATTGATTTCGCGCTGGCGCAATTCGGCAGCCAGCCGCAGCAAATCAAACTCTACAACAGCGGCAGCTTTTTTGATCCCGCCGCGATTCCCTTGGCGGACTACGCGGAAATCACGCAGACAATTTCATTCGCAAAACACGTCGTGATCGAATCACATCCGCGCCTCATTGGAGAAAAGGCGTTGCGACTGCGCGATCTGCTTTCCGGCTCGCTCGAAGTGGCGATGGGTTTGGAAACGATTCATCCGCAAGTGCTGCCGTGGTTGAACAAAAAATTCACCCTCGAACATTTTTCATGTGCCGCAGAATTTTTGCATAAAGAAGGAATCGCGATGCGCGCGTTTGTGTTGGTGAAGCCACCATTTTTGAACGAGGCGGAAGGCGTTGAATGGGCCGTGAAATCAGCCGCGTTCGCGTTCGAGTGCGGTGCCACGGTCGTGTCGCTCATTCCCACGCGCGCCGGAAACGGCGCGATGGAACAATTGCAGGCAGCGGGAGATTTTACTCCGCCAAAACTCGCAACCCTGGAGCAAACTTTCACGCAGTCGTTAAACTTGAAAGTCGGCCGAGTTTTTGCCGACACTTGGGACTTGGATATATTTTCCAACTGCCCCGCGTGTTTTGAAAAACGCCGGCAACGATTGCTCGCGATGAATCTCACTCAAATAATTTTACCAAACATCCCCTGCCCCGCCTGCGGCAACTCATGAGCAAACAACATTTTCAAATCGCCATCGTCGGTTCCGGTTTCGCCGGCTCGCTGCTCGCGATGATGGCGCAGCGGCTTGGATTTTCCACAGTGCTGATCGAGCGCGGACGGCATCCGCGTTTCGCCATCGGCGAATCTTCAACGCCCGTGGCCAATCTGCTGCTGGAGGAAATTTCGGTGGCGTATGATTTGCCGATGATGCGTCCGCTCTGCAAATGGGGAACGTGGCAAAAACAACTTCCGCACCTTGGCTGCGGACTCAAACGCGGTTTCACTTTTTATCATCACCAGTTTAGAAAAACGTTTTCAACCAATAACGACAGGCAAAACCAGCTGCTCGTCGGTGCTAGTCCGAACGAAGAAATTGCCGATACGCATTGGTATCGCCCAGACTTCGATCAGTATTTGATGATGCAGGCGCAAAAACTCGGCGTCACTTATTTGGATGAAACACTGCTGACCGTTGCCCGCGAAGAAACGAACGGAATGGTTCTGACCGGAACGCGGCACGGTGAGCCGATGGAAATTTCGGCGGAGTTTGTGATTGATGCCACCGGGCCGCGCGGATTTTTGCATCGCGCGCTCGGACTGCCGGAAAAATCGCCCGCGCATTTCCCGCCGACGCAAGGGCTGTTCTCGCATTTTGAAAACGTCGGCGCGCTGCCGGAAAAATTTTCCATGCCTGGACGAACGCCGCCGTATCCGCCGGAACACGCGGCGGTGCATCATGTTTTTCCCGGCGGCTGGATCTGGGTTTTAAAATTCAACAACGGACTCACCAGCGCGGGCGTGGCGGCGACGGACGCAGTGGCCAACGAATTGAATTTCAAGGAAGGCGAACCAGCATGGCAACGGCTGCTGCAAAAACTTCCGTCCGTCGCAGAAATTTTCCGGCACGCGAGGGCGACGATTCCGTTTGTCCATTCGCCTCGGCTCTCGTTTCAAAGCGGCGTAGTCGCTGGTTCACGTTGGGCATTGCTGCCGTCCGCCGCTGGCTTTGTTGATCCTCTGCTCTCGACCGGATTTCCGCTGACGCTGCTCGGCGTGCAGCGGCTGGGCGAGATTTTGAAACTTGGCTTGAAGAATCCAGCTTTTCAAAAACAACTCGAGGATTACTCGACGCAAACGACGTTGGAATTAGAAACCGCCGCGCGGCTGGTCGGTGCGCTTTACGCGAACATGAATCGCTTCGAGGTGTTCAAGGAGTTGAGCCTGCTGTATTTCATCGCCGCGAGCTTTTCGGAAACGGCACGGCGACTGGGCAAGCCCGAACTCGCGGATGGTTTTCTGCTGTGCCGCCATCCGGTGTTTGCCAAACAGTTTGTTGAAATTTGTGAAATGGCAAATGGAAATTTATCGGCGGAAGAAATAAAAATATTTTCCGCAAACATCCGCGCGGCGATTGAGCCGCTGGATGTCGCGGGACTCACCGATGATTCTCGTCACCCGTGGTATCCGGCGCTGGCCGCTGATTTGTTGCGTAACGCTGGAAAAGTTGGCGCGCGTGAATCCGAAATGCGCGCAATGCTGGCGCGGTGCGGGCTAGAGTTCACGGTTTAGCGTGCCGGGCTTGGCGTGACTGATGGTGACAAACTAAAGTTTGAACTCCAGCTTCACGGCCCCAGCAACACGCGATAAAAACGTTGCTGGTAATTCGTCGAGTTGACATCAATGAATAAATACGGCAACACCGGCGCGTTGGTGATTTGCAGCACCGTCCAGTTCAACAGATTTGACGAGCCTAACACGGAATAATCCGGGCCGACATCGCCGGAAATATTCATCTGGAATTTGCCCTGATTTATCTGGGCGGAGGCGATGCCCGGCTGCATCGGAGAATTTACCGTCACCGAAAAATTCTGCGTGGCGGCGAGCGTGGGCGTGCCGTTATCAGTGACGGTAACAGCGAGCGGATACGTTGCGCCACCTTGGGAAACCAAGGGACGCCAAGAGAGAATTCCGTTGCTGGCATTGATCGCCGCACCGGTCGGTGGCGCCAGCAGGCCAAAGGTCAATGTTTGGGCGGGCGCTTCCGCATCAGTGGCGCTATTGGTCACCAGCAAGGTGGCCCCAGCCATGAGCACGCGATTGGAAACGGTTGCCAACACGGGTGCCGTGTTCATGATCGCGATAATTTGATTGGTGCTCAACGCGTAGTCGTAGAGGCGAACGTCATCGAGGGTTCCGTTGAAAAAGCCGCCGCCGCTTTGCAAGCCGCCGAGTCGCAGGAAGCCCGGCGCTGTGCGGCTGCCGATCGGACCAGTCACGGCGCCTTGCGAGACGCCATCCACAAAGAGAGTCATCAGCCCGGTGGTGCCGTTGCGGGTAGCGACGAGGTGGTGCCACTGGCCATCGTTGATAACATTGGTCGCGGTGAGCGTGGTGTTGGGATTCCCCACGCCAAAACCAAACTTGTTGCCAATGAGTGCAGTGCCAAAATCAGCATTTGCTCCCGAAGTGTCGCCATCCACTAATCCCTGGCCATTGAACCATTGCGGGGTTCCGCCGGTGCTGGTGGTTTTCGACCAGAAGGCAATGGTGAAATCGTTTCTGATCGAAACAGGAATCTGAATGTAACTGGTGGTTCCATTAAACAATGCGGCGTTAGTTCCGATTTGGGCCGAAACGAATACTACTCCGCCGTTCGTCGTTCCATGATTGGTGGCTGCACTGTCGAGCGCGTTGCCATCCAACTTATACCAGGCGACGAGCGCGCCATTCACGTTCACGATGAAAGAAGTATTCGTCGTCATGCTGCCATCAAAAACTCCCAGCGTGATGGTGGTTGAACCAACCTGATTCGTCAGCGGCGTGATGGTCACGGTGCGGTTGGCACCGCTGCCGGCCATCACGATGTTTGCGGTGGGAACCAGATTCGTATTGGATGAATTACTGCTCAGGACGAGCGAGGCGATGGCGGTTTCGACGTCACCGATGGTGAAGTTGAGTGGACCCGCAATTCCGTTGCGACTAATGGTCTGGTCGGCAATACCGGTGATGCTCGGCGGATTATTTGGCGGCAGCAGCGACGCGACTTCGGGGCCGGACAAGACGCGCGAATAAAAACGCACGTCATCAATGAGGCCGTTGAAATAACGGCCGTCGCCAACATTGCCGCCGATCGCGATCCCGAGATTGGCCTTAAGCAAACCGGTCGCGCCGGTCGCCGTGCCATCAAGAATGCCGTTCACATAAATTTTGAATACGCCGCTGACACCGTCGCGCGTGACGGCGAGATGCATCCACTGGCCAGTGCTGATTTCCTGCGTGCCGCCGAGCGAGGTCTCGCTGCCGCCAACAAAAAACGATAAGCGATTCACGCCCCCAGCGCTGCGCGTGCCACCCAGAATAAAATCCGCCGCCGCACCCGGAATGTCGGACCAGATGATGCCTGTGCCGAGATAGGTCGGATCCACGGTCTGAAAAGTCTGGCTAGTCTTGACCCAGCACGTGATGGTGAAATTCGTGCCGAGGTTATTGCTGATTTGAACGTAATTATTTACGCCGTTGAAAACCAGGGCGTTGCCGCTCTGGCCATAGGTCCAAGCGGTCGAAAGCATATTTTGCAGCGTGCCGATGTTGCCGTTGCCGGAAACATCCGCCGTGGTAAAACCGGAATTTTCCTCAAACGGCAACCACGTCAGCAAAAATTGATTCAGCGGATCGAAACTTACTTGGAGCGTGTTCGAGACGTAGTTTGTGCCACCGGAATTGCCGACGACCTGACCCTGCGGGAACTGCACAGTAACGGTGCCTTTCGCGAGCGGAGCGACGGTGATCGAATAACTGGCGTTGGAACCGGTAAGGCTCGTAACCTGTCCATTCGTCACGAGAAATTTATTAGTGGTCACGCCGGCAACCGGCTCGGTGAACCGCACGTTCACGGCAAAGTTGGTAAAGACAACCATATTGGTATTAGCAAGCGTCAGCACGACGCCCGGCCCCGGAAGCAATGAGTTGATCCACGCGGCGAGCACTTGAACAGCGTTGCTATCCACCACATTTTTGGCGAGGGGCGGCATCTGGAACTGGCCCACGCGACTTAGACGATTATAAGCTAGTGAGTGCAGCAAATCCTGCGGCACGATGACGCGATCATTGGTGTCGGTGATGAAAAGCTGCGTGAGCCCTTGGATGATATTTTGCGAAGGCAGCGGCGTGGTGAAGCGCGCATCAAAGTAAGCCTGCACCCCACCGGGGCGATGGCACTGCGAGCAGTTGGCATCGAGATAGGAACGGGCGCGCAACTCCAAAGATACCGAGGTATTAGTTAGCGCAAAAGATTTCAGATAATTAGTGAGTTGGGATTCGTTGTAGTTAGCGCCAAGCAATCCAATGTGTCCCAGCGCGCGAAGCTGGTTATCCGTCACGCCGGTTTCGGGATAGGTCGTGGGGCAATTCATCTGGTGCGTTTTCAGACCGAGCACGTAACCGGCATTGGCATTATGACAAACGGTGCAGTCCGTGCGGCTGGGAAACGACCACGTTTGCGTGCGCTGAATTCCACCCGCGCCGGTGATGAGATAATCGGCGGTAGTTCCAGTCGTCAACAAATCTGCGTCCGAACCATCCGCCCGCCATTTGTAAGTGAGTCCATAGACGCCGGCATTTTGATCCACAACCAACAGACGCGTTTCAATGCGCTGAGTTATCGCCGAGTTAGTATCGTTTAACGGTAGGTCGAATTGTTTTACGAAGACCGTGCCACTGGGGAAAATCCAGTCGCCAGTTGCGGAAAAAGTGATCTGCTCCGCCGCCGTGTTGTGCGTGCCATCATTCGGCACGGCGAACCAGCGTTTCTTCACCGCGCCGTCAGACCAAAGCGGTGAGTTGACGGTGTAAGCGTGCAAGCCTGGTGTCGGCGCAAGCGTGATTAGATTCGTGAAGACGCCGAGAGTAGAAAGCGGTGTGGCCGGATCCGGCACGGTGGTGACGATGGCTTTGAGCTTGTAAATCTGCCCTGCGCCAACGCCGCCAATTTTCACGAAATACAATTCTCCGTTTGCATCCTGGCCGACGGTGGAGGTTCCACCATAGACAGAGCCGGGCGGCATACTGGCAATGGATACAGCGGAATCAAGCGTGGTTCCATTCGTGGAAGAAACGGCCCAGATGCGACCGGAGTCGTTATCCGCCGCAATGTATTTACCGAAGAGTCCGGGAAAATTTGTCCCGCGATAAACGTAGCCACCGATGATGCAGCCGTCGCCATTATTGTGCGGGTAATCCCACAGCGGCGGTTGCTCAATGCCGATGACTGTAGCGGGCCGAGCCTTGGGACCGACAACGCTGCCTTCCATGAACGCCCATTGATAATTTCTTCCCGGCCGCAAAATATCGACCTCCTCGCGCGTTGACTGGCCGACGTCGCCAATCCAGATGCGCCCGGTCACCAAGTCCTGAGTGAAACGATAGGGATTGCGGAAACCGAGTGCGTAATATTCTTCCAGGTTGCTGCCGTTAGGGTTCACGAAGGGATTGTCGTTGGGCACAAAATAGTTCGTAGAAAAACTTTCCGGCCAACCCGCTGGCAAGTTCGGATGATGGAATGGCTGGCGGATGATAGGATGGCTATTAGTTGGATTCGTATTCACATCCACTCGAAAAATTCCCGACATGAGCCGCTCGTTGATAACTTGGGTAACGTTGTATTGGTCGTTTGCCCCACCTTCATCGCCCACGCCAAAGTAAAGGTAGCCATCTAATCCAAACATCAGGTTGCCGGAATCGTGCCATTCCTGCTGATCAAATTGCTGGAGCAGGACGATTTCAGAATTAGTATCCGCAACCATCGTCCCATCCGGCACGGTGAAACGCGACAGGCGGTAATAGGAAAACGCCGGATTGGCGCCGAGATCGGGATTGGGACGCCATTTGTAAGTGATATAGACATAGCCGCGATTAGTAGAACCAGCGACACCGAATTCAGGATGAAACACAATCGCCGTCATGCCGGAATCCGAGCTGTTGTAAACGCGACTGCTGATGTCGAGAAAGGTTTTCACCTCGGCGGCCGCCACCTCAGGGCGATTCGGAAACGTGCGAATGGCTCCGTTTTTTTCAATCAATACCATTAAGTTGGTGCGCGGATAAGTAGTCAGATAAAGCGGGAGATTGAAGACTAAGTTTGTATATGCCACGGTCACGTCGTAGGTGGCGGAGACATTAGGGGCGGTGGTCGGGAGAGCGTTGTTTAAATAGGAACCTATGGCCGTGCCAGAATTTAATCCGTAGGGCTGAGCGCACAGATTGGCAATAACCACCAGTAAACTTGCAGCACCGACAATTCGTTTTAAAGGGACCTTAATCATATATACTCAAGCAAACGGATACTCCAACAACTCTGGACTAAATAATACCGATCTTGTTTCATTAAGTTATCGGTCAGTTCAACAATAAAAAAAGGTGGGAGAGCCGAAGCTCTCCCACCTGAATAGAATTAGCTAATTATCACGGTGTGCGGAAGAGGTAGAACTTCTGCGCGCTGCCTGAAGCCGTCGTGTCGGTGACGGTGAACGGACTGGTAGATACCGTGCCGCTGGTGATGACCTGCCAACTGGCGCGAGGCGTCAGGAGGTTGGTAGTGCCCAACAGGGTGTAGGGTGCTCCGACTGAGCCGGTCGCAGTGAGCGAGACGTTACCGTTCGGTAGAACACTGACACCGCCGGAAGTAACGACTGGAGCTGAGAGGAATGAAACCACCGCGATAGAACCGTCAATCGCGAGTCTGTTCGTCCAGACGATGCCAACACCGGACACGGTGAGCGCTGCGCCGCCGGTGACCGGCTTGCTGAACAGCGTGAAGCTGTCGCCAATGCTCAACGACGGCCCGAGGTTTGTGACCTTAAGGGTGCCGGTGCTAGTCTTAGTCAAGGTGCCAGCAACGATCACCAGGTCATTAGTTGAGGGAGTATTCGTTTTGTTCACGGCAACTTCCACGTTGCCGGCGATAGTGACGTTACCACCAACGGTAAGCGTATTGATCCCAGCGCTTCCGCTCGGCGTAAGTGTAGCCGTTGAACCGATGGTCAAGTTACCAGCGATCGTGCCGTTACCACCCAAACCACCGGCAGAAGCTAGGGTTGAACCGGTGTAGGTATTGATACCGTTGAGTAAGAGCGTGCCGGTGCCGAGCTTGGACAAGCCGCCGCCCGTGCCACCATCCAATAGAGGCTGGGAAACGCCACGGACATCGTTGCTATCGATTTCGATCACTGCGCCGCCCGCGAGAACGTTAGCTGCCGCGAGACTATATACGAAGTCCGGACCAAAATATGGTGGGTGGGCAATCAGCTTGCCACCATTGAAGTTAATGATACCCGCGCCCGCATTGCCCTGGGCCAAGTTCACAGCCAACGAACCGCCCGCGAGGTTAAGTGTGCCTGCCGAACTGATGCCGCCCGCGATTGTAATACCGTTTGCGGAAACTGCCGTGGCATTGTTGGTGATGGTGAAAGTGCCGGTGCTACCATTGCCTTTGCCGACGAACATGTTGCCAGCGTTAATAGTTGCGTTGTCTTTTGCGGTCAGGTCGCCAGTGCCGGTGTTCACATCACACACATTCAAGTCGCCACAGGTAACGCTGCCATTATCTTTGACGAGCACACTGCCCGTGCCACCTTCGTTGCCGATGGAGATCCAAGCGTTGACGACTACTTTTGCCGAATTGGCAACGGTCAAGTTCGCCGTCGCCCCACTGTGCCAGCCAACCATCAGGCGGTTGTTGTTATAGAAAATCGACGAATCGTTCAGGTTGATAATCGCGGTGCCACCGGCGCTTTCGCTCAAATTCCCGTCACCATTGTTTGTGAAGGTGGAAGTGCCATTCAACGTGAGAATGCCTGTTTGCAGCGTGCCGCCGATACCAGCATCAAAGCACAGGGACGCATTCACAGACTTGAGTGCGGAGTTATATAAGGTGGTCGTCGAAGTATAGCCGCCGGTGCCGGTTCCGCGGGCCATAGAAAACCAGGAAGACAAGTTCAAAGTAGTATTCGTCAAAATGAGATTACCACCGGTGCTGGCAGCCGTGCCGCCGGCCCAGATTTCGCCGTTGATGCTGTTCACTTGCGGGCCAGCCGTGCCGTCCAAGATAACAGTGCCGTTCTGGATGTTGTAAGCACCACCACCACCACCAAGGGACAGCGTGTTGGCACCCGTGTTCGTGACGCGGAGAGTTCCATTGCCGGACTTGTTGAAATTGGCACCGGCGGTGAGGGCGATCGGACCGTTGATGATCATATCACTCTGAGCGTCCAAAGTGCTGCTGCTGGTGAGAGCGTAACCGCGATCCGTGGTGATGGCCGGACCGCTGTAACTCAGAGTGCCACCGTCGAGCACAAAGGTAGAGGCCGTGCCGATGGCACTGGGTTGACCGGCGTTGGCCAGCTTGGTGATACTCACCGTGCCGCCACTAATGGTCGTCACGCCGCTATAGCTGTTGGTCGTGCCGATCGTCAGACTGTTGGTTCCCTGTTTGATCAATCCAGTGGTGCCATTGATACTTCCATTCCCCGTGATTGTGTAAGCAAGCCCGTTGTTGGTTATCGTCAGACTACCGGGAGAAACAGCGACATTGAGATTCACATTAGTCGATCCCAAGGCGAGGTCGTCGAAGTAAACCGCCGCACCGGTCGTAAATTTCGCCGGTAGCGCCGTGAGGTAATCCGTCCAGTTGGTGACCGTGCTGGTATCCCAAACACTGCCGGCGACTTCACCATCCCAGCGAATGAGCGCGGTGGAGGAGATGACGAGTTCAATCGTAGGATTGGCGTAGCTAGTCGTATTGGTTCGGATGGTGGCGGAGACGCCCGCCGGCAGCGTGCCGATCACAAAGTTGCCACTGCCCGTTTTGCTGACATAACTGATGAGCGGAATCGGCCCGACTTGCGGCAACGCATCGGAAATGTTCACCGTGGCCGTGCCATTCACATTCAGCACGGACGTGATATTGAGCGGCGCAAGCGTGGGGTTGCCAAATCCGCCAAGCACAAAATTAAACGAGCCGGCCGGTCCCGTCAGGCTCACACTGCCGTGGCTGGCCTGCGTGCCGGGGGTGGTGATGGCTACACCAAAACCCGCATTGTTCGCGACCGTGACCGAACTGGTGACCAGGGAAGTCGAATCTTCAATCAATTTACCGGCACTAACCGTAGTCGCGCCGACATAGGTGTTCACACCGGACAGGGTTAGCGTGCCATTGCCAACCTTAGTCAAGCCGCCGCCCGCGCCATCCGCTAACACAGAGGAGATACCGACATTGAAGTTTTGTGAATCAATCACCGCGCCGCCTGCTTGCAGGAATCCGGGGACACCAGTCATGAAGTTGGCGGAGGTGGAGAGTGCGCGGAGCGTGCCGCCATTGAAATTTAATGCGCCGCTGCCAGCACCACTGGCAATCTGGTTTGCACCTAAGATGCCACCATTCAAGTTGAAAGTGCCCGAAGAGCCGGCGTTACGACCGAATTGAAAAAATCCAAAATTGATCACGCCAGCATTCTGATTCCAAATGCCAACGTTGCTTTCACCGAGCCAGCTATCACTGCTGTTATTGGTGATGGCACCGCCCGTCTGATTAAGCGTGCCAGGGCCAGAGGCGCCGACGATAAAGCTGGTTCCGCTCCCCGTCTTGGTAATGCTGGTATTATCTTTAACATTCAGCGTGCCCGTGCCGTTGTCACGACCGATGGCTACCCAACTGTTCACCGTGATCACGCCATTGCTTACCAAGTTGTAAGTTCCGACAGCCCCATTACCTTCACCAAGCCAGAGTTCACCACTGATGATATTCACCAAACCGTTGGTCTGATTGAAAGTTCCTGTGCCATTGTTAGGAACCGCAAGATGGCCACCACCATTCTTGTTGATCGTGCCGCCAGTCATGGTAAACACAGCGGTGCCGCCCTCACCCACGTTGAAAGAGTCGGCATTTACATTCAAGTTGCCACCCGTCTGAGTGTATTGGCCAGTGCCACCACCAATGCCGATACGGAACCAGCCGTTCAGCGTGACGTTGGCACCTGTTTGCAACCACGAACCTGAATTGCCGTTACCATCGCCCGCACGAATGTCATTCACCGTCCAGTTCGGATCGGTAGCGCTAATCAAAACAGTGTTACCCAGGCCACTGTTGTTGATGGCGTTATCACCTGCGTTGGGGAGCACGCCGCCAGTCCAAGCGGCTGGGGTATTGTAGGAGGCAGTGCCACCGCTCCATTGCCGATCAGCCGCCTGAACGGAAACCGCCGATAATAGTATCGCGCTGACGAAGCCGAGCGCTCTGCTGATTTTTAGATGTTGTTTAGGATTGGGTTTCATAGGGGAAATCGGTGATTGATAGAGTTTTTCTGACTGATTGGTTATCGGGATGCGCAATGACTTTACGTTCTCGGGTTGATTTGTCAAATAATTAATTACCATTCTTAATTAAGGGTTTTCCAACCGTTCGCCCCAAAAAGAGCACCGGATGTCCCAATAATTTGACGAGTTTACCATGTGATTATGTGTTTTTCGGTGGTTACTGCTGATAAATTAACCGACTTCCTCATTTTGTCATGTGGCATGAAATGGCCACGCGAAAAAATTGAATCACCTTTTTGGGCTAAAAATCGGCTGATCCTTTTGCCGAAGCGTCACTGATTTCAGATCTTTCGCCACTGGCTGATCCGTGATTGCTCCGTCTGGCCATTGGATTTGGAGGGCGGTGATGGGTGCCGCCGCCGTCACGATGAGCGTTGCAGAATTCTGCGACCAGTAACCCGAACCCGCCGTGACTACTTGCGCGCGGCCAAGGCCAACGGAAGATTTTGCGCGGATGATCGCGCCAACGCACTGCGGATTGCCCGGCCCGCCTTCCAGTTTCACGCGCAAACCAGGTTTCGCATGCAGATTGTGCAGCAGCTTTGTCGAGTCATTCGACTGCGACACGACCAAATCCACGCGGCCATCGCCGTCGTAATCCGATACCGCGCTGCCGCGTTGCTCGCCGTATATCTTGATCCCCGATTCATCGCCGCTCAGCGCGCGGAAATTGCCTTTACCATCCCCCAGCAGCAGCAAGCCCCGCCCCGCGTCGTTGCGAATCGTTTCCGGCTGCGAGGAGAAAAAATTCTGCGCCAGAAAAATGTCGTCGTTCCCATCGCCATCAAAGTCTGCCACCGAAACACCAAACGCGGGCGACCACTGCGCTTCGACCGGCAGCGGCTTCGCTTCGAATTTCCCACCGCGATTCAGAAACACCATTGAGCGCAGTTCACGCGCCGCGACCACCGAAGCCGTTTTTAATTTTTCGCCATAAACTTTTGCAAGGTCCGCGTCACCGAAATTTTGGAACGTCGGCGTGTTGCCGCGAATATACGGCACGGCGGCGGCGCTGGAGGTGAGGTCGCGTTCGGGGACGAGTTGGTGCGTGAACGGATCGGTGTGCGCTTCGGCGATCTCCACCCGGTTCATTTCATTGAAGTCGCCGTAGAAAATTTGCAGCGGATGTTCCGCGTCGTATTCGCCTTCATACTTGCTGTTTTGTCCCCAGTTCGACGCGACAATATCAATCCGTCCGTCGCCGTCAAAATCTCCCACCGCCACGCCGTTCCACCAGCCAGTGAATTTATCCATCCCCCACGCCGCCGTCGCATTCGTGAAACCACTGCCAGTATTGATCAAAATCTGAATCGCGCCCCACTCGCACCCCACGATCAAATCCGGCCGGCCGTCGCCGTTCACATCCGCAAATACCGCCGAGGTCACCATGCCGAGATT
>JANYFN010000165.1 GCA_025362675.1 Limisphaerales bacterium
CTTACGAATTTTAGAAGGGGCTTTTAAGGCTAGCTTTAAAAGTTCAGCTTTTGGGTCGGTCAAAGATTCTGGTTGAGTAGGGAATTTGGAAATAGGCAGTTTGAAAAGTTTTGCAATAGGATCTGGGTGCGCCAGTAACCATGCTTCCGATTCATGCACACATATACGGAGAAGAAGATTCAGGCTTGGCTTCTTATCCACACCCAACCAATAACTCATAAGATCGGTGCAACAGGGTCGGCGATCCAAATCCGTCAGCATTAACACAGGCAGGCCGTTTCGTGCCATCTGATCGTATTTATCAACATCACGTTTTAAGTTTCCATGCCCACCGCCATCCAACTCACGCCAGACTTGTAGTGAAGTTTGTTCTCCAAGCAAACGGCGGCCGAGAGCGAGTCCCAGTCTGTCTTCAGCAGCTAGAAAGACTTGATTGCTAAGCTTCATTACACTCCTGCTAGGGAGAGTTGTTCCAGCCCGACAGGACAAAGGGCTGGCAAGAGTGCTTGCCCCACGGAAAAACCGCTTTTTAGCATGAGCTTTTCCATCTCATTGGCGGGTTCAATAACGGTTCCATTATCTGTATTGACCAAACGAATGATGGATTCAAGTCCAAGCGACAAATCCGATAACAGCGGTTCGCTGTGCGTCGTTAAAATGACTTGGCGGTCTGGGTATTTTCCAGCCTTGAGAACAAGATGGATTAACTTGGAAAGCTTTTTAACAATTTCTAAATTCAGCGAAAGTTCTGGTTCTTCAAGTAAAAGCAAAGAGTCTCCTTCCATAAGCGACCACAGCAAACCAATCAGGCGTAGCGTGCCATCCGAAAATTGACTCTCCCGCTGCCATGCGCCGCTTTCGCGCCAATGCTTAAAATTAGCCTTGAGATGTGGCGAGCCGTTAATGGGATCTTGGTCAAAAGAAAGCTCCTTAAATTGCGGCACTACTTTATCCAAGGCTCTTTGAATTCGGCGAAGGCGCGCGTCCCGCGTTCGGGACGAAGTTTCGGCAATCCGCTGTAAAAAACCTTGCCCAAATGGATCGCGCTGAAGGCGATTGCCGCCGAGTTCGTCTGCATGCTTCAATAATTGAGGAACTAAATGGAGATAAGTGATGGCTGCAAAATAATGTGCTAAAGATCTAAACTCCTTGTTGGCGTTCGGGTTCTCAAGATATGTAGTCGTGAGTCGATCTTTGTCGTTGCCGTCCTCTTTATCGGGTCGCTTACACTCTGACAGCGGAACGCCATTTTTGCTTACGCTCTCGTGAGTGATTAGAATTCGGTTGTTACCTTTGCCCTCACCTTTGAAGCCAAGGGCGTAGTGCCAAACAGTGCTTTCGTCTTGAAGAGTGACTTCAATTTTTACTTCCGGGTCTTTTTGTGCATTCAAACAACGCAGTTTGGCAAGCCCTTCACGGCGAGTGATTGCTTCTTGCAGCCCTCCTGCTCCAGGTTTGGCACCTGCTGGGGCAGCCACGTCGCGGAGAAAGCGTAACGCATCTAGGAAATTAGATTTGCCGACAGCATTTGCCCCGATTACATACGAGCGAACTTGCAACGGCACATTCTCAAGCTGCTTAAAATTCCTCCAATTCTTCAATGACAGCCTGATTATTTTCATTGCTGAATTTGTAGCATATCAATAATCAGCGGCCAAGAATATCCGTCTTGGAGCTGGCGGTTCAATTTTTAACTCCATAGACCAGCCGCACCCTTTCTGCGTCAAGTGCGCTGATACCATTATTCGTCCAATGGCCAATCACGCGGTCATACTTTTTATCCACCGGTTCAATCACGGAACAAGGGCTGTTGCCGATGCCGTCCACGCAGTTGCTCTCGCAGTTTGACGCCCAGCAAATGCGGTAGTGCATGATGGATTGGTGATCGTAGGGCAGGGTGGTGACGAGCCAGTTGGTGCGGGCAATCCAATCGTAATCGTGCGCGCGGCCGGGCTTGATGTTTTCGTAATGAATGGTCACGAACTGGTCGCGATCCCAGCGCTCGTGCTCGTGAAAAAATCCAAGGACGTGGCCGAGTTCGTGCGCGGGCATCCATTCGAGATCGCGCCACCAGAACGTCGTGATGTTGATGTCGGTGCGCTCACCTTTTTTAAAACCAACGTGGCTGGTGTTGTTGCCGGCATCGGTTTTGCCGGTGAAGTTGACGTATTCAATTTCGTTGGTGCGCGGGACGAATTTTATTTTCGCGCCGGTGTCCGCCCAACGCTGCATCGCGCGCAGGGCGATGGTTTGTTGTGGTGGCGTGAGTTTAGAAATGTCGTAGGGAATGATTCCGCCGGGCCAAGGCAGCGGTTTTTCGGAATCCGTTTGTCGGTGTGCGGGATTGGAATCGGCGGCGAATGAATTCCAAACGACCAATAGTAGCAACGCGAAACAGCGGAGCAAGACACGCGACATAACCGGTTCAACCGAGGTCGTTGAACAAGCTGGGCGCGGTGGCGCGGGCAAGGGCGAGGCAGCGGGCGAGAATTTCCGTGGGCGATTCGCTTTGCAACGCGAACTCGGCGAGCGCGCGGGCTTCATCCATTTTTATGCGGCGAATCATGTATTTCACTTCGGGAATCACGGCGGGTGCGCAGCTTAATTCATCAATGCCCAAGCCGATGAGCAAGGGCACGAGCACGGGGTCGCCACCGATTTCGCCACACACGCCGGTCCAGATTTTATGCTTTTTTGCGGCATCCACGGTCATTTTGATGAGTTGCAAAATAGCCGGGTGCGTCGGTTCGTAAAGGTGCGATACCTTTTCGTTCGTGCGATCGGCAGCGAGCGTGTATTGGATCAAATCGTTGGAGCCGATGCTGAAAAACTTCACGCGTTTAGCGAGCGAATCAGCGATCAGCGCGGCGGAAGGAATTTCAATCATCGCGCCGACCTCCAGGTTTTCGTCAAAGGGAATTTTTTCAGCCCGCAGCTCCGCTTTGCATTTTTCGAGCATGGCAGTGGCCTGATTCCATTCGTCCAAACCGGAAATCATCGGATACATCATCTTGACGTTGCCTTCGGTGCTGGCGCGGAGAATGGCGCGCAACTGGGCGCGAAATAATTCCGGCTGCGCCAGGCAAAAACGGATCGCGCGCCAACCGAGGAAGGGATTCATTTCCTGCGCGAGCTGAAGTTGCGAGGCAAATTTATCACCGCCCAAATCGAGCGTGCGGATGATGACGTGGTGCGGCTTCAACGCTGCAGCCACGGTGCGGTAGGCTTGAAATTGTTCTTCCTCGCCCGGCGAATCGGTGTGATTGAGAAACAGAAATTCCGTGCGGAATAATCCAACGCCCTCGGCTCCGTGCTGGATGACTGAATCAATATCGTGCTGATCCTCAATGTTCGCGGAGAGATGGATGGCTTGGCCGCAGAGGGTCACGGCGGGTTGCCAAAGAATTTCGTGCAGCTTTTCTTCCAGCGTAGCCTTATTTTTTTCGAGCTGGCCGTAAGCAAATAAGGTTCGGTCGGTGGGGTTGACGGTGACGGTTCCGCTGTAACCATCCAACAAAACGTAATCGCCGGAGGTGAGTTCTTCGCTGACGGTTTTCAGGCCGACGACCGCCGGAATATCAAGCGACCGCGCCATGATGGCGGTGTGTGAGGTCTTGCCGCCGATGTCGGTGGCGAAACCGAGCACAAAATTTTTATCGAGTTGCGCCGTGACCGAGGGGCTCAAATCGTGGCCAACGAGAATGCAGGGTTCAGTCAAATGTCGCAGGTCAAACTGGTCGCGGACATCGAGCAGATTATCCAGCACCCGTGCCGAGAGATCGCGCAAGTCAGCCGCCCGTTCGCGGAGGTATTCGTCCTCGACGGCTTCCAGCACGGCGACATATTTTTCGGACGCGCTGTGAAAGGCAAATTCGGCGTTCGCAGATTGGTCGCGGATGATTTTCAACACCTCGTCAATCAGCACATGGTCTTCCAGCATCAACAGGTGCGCGTCGAAAATATCCGCCTCGGACGAACTCATCGTTTCGGCGACGCGCCGCTGGATTTCCGCGATCTGTTGGCGGGTGCGGAGGAGCGATTGCTCAAAACGCTTGATTTCATTGGGGATTTCCGCAGCCGGAAGGGCGCGCTGAGTGATAACGTGGCGCGTTTGGTGGAGCACTAAAACTTTGCCGCGACATACGCCGGAAGAAACGGCGATGCCGGTGAAAACTTTTTCGCCTTTGGTTTGGGCGGACATCAAGCAAGAGATAACCGAGCCGCTGCGGCTTGCAAAGCATTTACTCTGATATTTTTACTATCGCTGCGCCGTTTGGGGAAATAAAAAAGGCCTGCGCGTTCGCAGGCCTTTGAGATTTGAAATTAAGTGTTCGCTTCTAAGCGTTCAAGCGCGTTCCATGTATTTGCCGGTGCGCGTGTCCACCTTGATTTTTTCGCCGGTCTTAATGAACAGCGGGGCTTGCACAGTGATGCCGGTTTCCATGGTGATGGCCTTCTGCACATTGTTCGCGGAGTCGCCGCGCACGCCTTCGGGCGCATCGGTCACCGTCAGAATAACGCTGGACGGCAATTCGACGGTCACCGCTTTTTCCTCGACGAAGGTGACGGTGACGGTGGCGTTTTCTACCAGATAATCTTTCGCATCGCCGACCAGTTCCGCCGCCAGCGTTACGGTCTCGTAACTTTCCGGATCGGTGAAAACGTAATCCTGTCCATCCTTGTAGCTGTATTCCATCTTGGTGGTAATCATCGGCACCGGTTCAATTTTTTCGGTGGAGCTGAAGCGCACATCGGAGGTCTTGCCCGTGCGGATGCTCCGGAGCGAGGCTTGCACGAATGCGCGGAGGTTTCCGGGTGTGCGGTGTTGGAAGTCGAGGACGACCGAAATGTCGCCGTTGTAATTGATTGCCATGCCACGCCGGAGATCACTTGCTGTTGCCATAAAAAATAATGTTGTTGTTTGCTAAATAAAAACGAGTCGCTGAGTTTATCCTGAACAAAAACGAAGGCAAGTTGCTTTTACGCGAATTGCTGAACTTCCCAAGGTGAGACTCGTTTCCCAACTTTGGACAATGCCGCGCTAGAGAGAATTCAGGGTTTCTTGGCCACCTTTTTTCCGGACATCAAAGTGACTGAATGGCCTAGGAAGTTCACTTACGGGTAGTATCCTTGACACCACAACGATTTGTGTGTTACAAAAGACTAACCACTATTACCAGTGGTTTTATGCGTTGCCCTAAGTGCGCTTGTCAGGAAGACAAAGTTATCGACTCACGTGCCTCCCGAGAAGGTGCGACGATACGCCGACGCCGTGAATGTGCGCAATGCAATCACCGCTTCACTACCTACGAAGAGCTCGAACATGAAGGTCTCATGGTCTTGAAACGCGACGGTCGCCACGAAGAATTCTCCCGCGAAAAATTAATTTCCGGCATCCGCAAAGCCTGCCAGAAACGGCCCGTTTCACCCAAGGTCATGGAAGATTTGGTGGATCATATCGTCGCGGCGGTGACCGTCAAATTCGAGAGCGAAGTGCCGGGCGAATTCATTGGCACGATGGTGATGGACGGTCTGCGCGAAATTGACTCCGTCGCCTATGTTCGCTTCGCCAGCGTGTATCGCCGTTTCCAAGAAGCGACCGATTTTGTTTCGGAAGTCAAAAAGCTGGAGGCGATGCAATGATCGCCCTCCACTCCGACTGCCTGCTATTCAAGCTCAACAACGGTGAGAGCGTGCCGTGTTCTCCCGCGATGATCTCCGTGGAAATCATCGGCGAAGCGAACAGCCATCTTGATCCCGAAATGCTCCGGCACGCGGCTGCGAGCGTCTTTCATTATTTCAAAAACGAACTCGCCCGCGAGACCGTGAGCATCGGCGAATTTTCCCTGGCCTTGGAAAAGGCTCTCCTGCATCTCGGATACACCATCCACGCGAGCGAGACGCTGGACGCTAAAACTCACGGCATGGATCTCGCCAGCTTCGCCCGGGAGTGCGCGGAAAATCTCGAACTGTTTTTCTTTCCCCGCCTGCGTAACGAAGTCCGACTTCAGCTCCGTCAGTCGCCGGACATCGTGCGTTTTAGCGGCTTGCGCGGCTGCGCCAAACAACTGGCCGGTGCCCGTCGCTGGAGCCCGCGCTGCGAACAAGTTCAGGACCAGATATTGGAATATTTGCGCGGCTGCTTAACCGCGGAGACGGAGCAGAAACAGTGCGCGCTCGTCGTGGAATAGTTTTTAGGTTTAAATTTTTAATTCGGCATTCCCGCGTGGCGTCTTTTTTAATTAAAACTAAAAATTAAGAATTGAAAATTGCGTGAAAACCCTATTTGAAAAAATTGCCGCACGCGAAATTCCGGCGGCGATCATTTATGAGGACGAGGCTGTCTTTGCCTTTCGCGACCTTCATCCGCAAGCACCCACGCACGTTTTGATTGTTCCCAAAAAACCCATTCCGCGCATCGCCGAAGCGGCGGCGAAAGATCAAGAACTTCTCGGCCATCTGTTGCTGAAAGCCGCCGCCGTCGCCGCCCAACTCGGTCTTGATAAAAGCGGTTTTCGCCTCGTCATCAACAACGGACACGATGGCGGCGAAACCGTGCCGCATCTACACTGTCACATCCTCGGCGGCCGTCCGCTCGCCTGGCCGCCGGGCTAATTTTTGGGGTGGCACAGACTTCTAGCCTGTCGTTTCAGGCGTCGCGCCTGAAACCGTAAAGCAGCCTGAACAGACCTTGGTTCATCCGAATCAAAAACAACGCAGATACGTTCGGACGAAATCCGGCGCGACGCCGAATTTAACGGGCGTGACGCCTGTGCCACCATTCTGAATCTCGCTTCAACCGATTTTTCGCTCCGCCTTCCGAAAATTTTTCTCCCGTCTTTTCGTTTCCGCCACGAGCAATTCCTCCGCGCACCAGCCGCATGATTGCGCGAGCGCGGTCAGTTCAAACAGTTCCTGCGCCAAGCCAGTTTTGGATAATTTGCGTTTGGAATTTCCCCCGTGCGTCACGAGTTTTGCTTTGTGCGCTTTCTTCAAAAGCTTCTCCGCGCGCAGCAACGCCGGCAGATGTTTCGGGATTCCGTCCAAGGCCGACGCGCGTTCGCGATGCGTGCCGGTTTTTTCTGCGCGCTTGATGCGTTCCCAGTTCGCCCAGACTTCGTCCACGTTCTTCACCTTCGTCGCGCCAAAAACGTGCGGATGGCGGCGGATCAATTTATTCACCAGTTCCCGCGTAACTTTCTCAAAATTAAAAACTCCACGTTCGCTCGCGAGCTGGCAGTGAAAAACCACCTGCAACAGCAGATCGCCAAGCTCCTCGCCCATCTCGCCGTCGTCACCGGCCTCAATCGCGTCAATCAATTCATAGACTTCCTCAAGCGCGTGGCGGCGCAAGGTCATGTGATCTTGCTCACGATCCCACGGGCAACCGGTGGGCGACCGCAGACGCGCCATGACTTTTAGAAGATCGTCGATTGCTGATTGTTTTTTCATGAATTTTTAGCCGCAGATGGACACAGATGAAACACAGATAGGAAAAATATCTCATCCGCAGATTGCACAAATTTTCGCAGATTTAATTTTTATCTGCGTGCATCCGCGAAATCTGCGGATGTTTTGCTTATCTGTGTTTCATCTGTGTCCATCTGTGGCTCAAAGAATCACCAAATCATCCCGATGCACCAATTCTTCCTTGGGCAGATTTTTTCCGCGCACGGCGGCAGAATTGAACCGCGCGATGCCACGCGCAAATTCCATTCCGTCCACGTCGCAGATGCGGATCACGTCGTCCACCGCGAACTCGCCTTCGCAACGCGTGACGCCCGGCGGTAGCAAACTTTTGCCCGCCTCGCGCAACGCTTTCTTCGCGCCGTCATCCACGAACAGCGTGCCTTTGGGATGATGAAAAAAAGCGATCCAACGCTTGCGGCCTTGCAGCTTGTTCGGCTGCGGCACGAACAAAGTTCCTTCGTCCGCGCCGCCGAGAATTTCTGCGAGCGCATTTTTTTTCTGGCCCGACGCGATCACGAGCGGGATACCAGAGCGCACGACGATTTTCGCCGCCTCAATTTTCGACTTCATGCCGCCGACCGCCGTGGCGCTCATCGTGCCGCCCGCCATGCTTTCGATGTGGAAATCAATTTGCTCGATGACGGAAATTATTTTTGCATCCGCCTTGCCGAAGTTTTCGATGACGCCGTCCACGGTCGTCAAAATCACCAATAAATCTGCGGGCAAGAGCGAGGCGACGAGCGCGGAGAGTTTGTCGTTGTCGCCGAATTTGATTTCCGTGAACGAGACCGCGTCGTTCTCGTTGATGATGGGAACGACGCCGCGATCGAGCAAGGTGACCAGCGTGTTGCGCGCATTGAGATGGCGCTCGTGATGTTCCAAGTCATCATGCGTCAGCAAAACTTGCGCGACGACGAGGCCGTGCGCAGAAAATAATTTGTCGTAAACCGCCATGAGCCGCGATTGGCCGACGGCGGCGCACGCCTGTTTTTCTGCAAGGTTGGTGGGACGATTTTCGTAGCCCAACGCGCCCATGCCCGCGCCGACCGCGCCGGAAGTGACGAGCACAATTTCTTTGCCGGATTTTTTCAACGCGGCGAGTTGCGCGACGAGTTGAGCCAACTGCGCGGGATCAATCAGCTTCCGGCTATCCGTCAGGACGCCGGTGCCGAGTTTGACCACAATGCGGGAGGCTGATTTGAGCGAGTCACGATGCACAGCGGAAAGTTAAAAAAAAATCCGGCGTCAAAAAAGGAAAAACCCGCTTATCCATTTGGCGTTAGAAATTTACTCAGCGGCAAACACCTGAACTTTAAGCCGGCACTCGCAATAATTCGCATTGCCACTTCATGAGCTCCGGCGAGTATTTGTCCCAATCCCGCGCGAGATCGCCGAGGACGGATTTGGGTGCGATGAGCGTGGGATCAATCTGAAGTTCCTGCGCGTGACGGTCGCGGACTTGTTCAAGCTCGCGGAAGCGGCGGAACTCCGCCTCGGTCGGGCGCTGCGAGCGGTGGTGGATGATTTGCGGGAATTTTTCTGCTGGAATCGTTTGCGCCATGCGGACGGCTTCGAGCAAATTCGTTTTACGGCGCGGATGCATTCGGGGCGGGATCAGGTGCTCAATTGGTTGACGTTCGGATGCGACGGCGGAAATTTCCACCATTTTTTCGTGCGCCAAAACAAAGAACGGCGGGCGATTGGCGGCGATGGCCTCGCGTTCGCGCCAATGCCAGAGTTCGCGCAATACGGCGAGGGCAGGGGGCGTGAGCAGGGTGCTGCCCTTGATGCGCCAGATTTCATCGGGATCAATCTGCGGCGGGATGATGCTGTCGGCGATGAGCCGCGCGCAACTTTCCTGATGCCAAGTGATGCGGTTTTTGGCGATGAGTTCGGCGCGCATTTTTTCTTCGAGCGGCTTGAGGAAGCGCGTGTCGTTGCGGGCGTATTCGATCATGCGCGGCGTGAGCGGACGTTGCGCCCAGTCGGCTTTCTGTGGACCTTTGTCGAGCTTCACGCCGAGAAATTTTTCCACCAGCGCACCGAGGCCAAATTGTCTTTCGCCCAACAACCGCGCGGCCAGCATGGTGTCAAAAATTTCCGTGGGTGCGAAGGCGTGATGTTTTTGGAGCAGGCGTAAATCGTAGTCGGCGGCGTGAAAAATAAGTTCGCGGCCCGCGAGCGCGTCGAGAAAGGGATTAAGGTCCAGCTTCGCGAGCGGGTCCACGAGGCGGTCGCCGGCGGTGGTGCTGATCTGGATGAGACAGACTTTTTCTGGGTAGGCGTGGAGGCTGTCCGCCTCGGTGTCAATCGCGAGCCACGCGGCGGCTTTCATCACGGGCAGGAAGGCCGCAAGCTTTTCGTTAGTGTCAATCACGTCCGTCGAGTGTGCCGGATGTCGAGGCGGATGAAAAGAATTTGCAACAACCGACTTACTCCGTCTGCTTAAGGGTTCGCAAGGCAAAATTGTGGCTGCTGAGGAGAATCAACCCATTCAGGATTATTAAACATACTTTTGAACGCCGCGCCACTTGTCAAATCAAAGGCAGTGGTCTATCGTCGCGCCATGTTGTTGAAGCCATCTTTCACCGTCGCCGCTCTGCTGGGATGCAGTGCATCCTTCGCGTTTGCCGACGTCGTCCAACTCAAGGACGCCGCCGCCGTCACCGGGAAAATTCTCACGGAGAAAACTGATTCCTTGATCGTGGATGTTAGCTATACCGTGCTACAGATCCCGCGCGGATCCATCGTCAGCGTGAGCAAGAACAACGCTACCGCCACCGACGCGCCCATGGTCACGGTTCCCGTTGCGAGTGGGCAATTTTACTCCGCCACCACCAAGCCGGGTTCCGTGCGCGACGTGAGTTCGCTCGTGAAGCAGATTGGTGAAGCTGTCGTGCAGGTCAAGACGCCCGGCGGTCTCGGTTCAGGTTTTTTTCTGAATGAAGACGGTTATCTCATCACGAATTTCCACGTCATCGAAGGCGAAACGGAAATTTCCGTGGAAGTGTATCACCAGAAAAACGGGCAGCTTGATCGCGAGACTTACAAACAGGTAAAGATTATTGCCATCAATAAATTTCACGATCTTGCGCTGCTGCACATTGAAGATAAAGACGCGCCGAAATTTAAATCCGTTGCGCTCGGCACCGCAGATTCATTGAGCGTGGGCGAAGGCGTTTTTGCCATCGGCAGTCCGCTCGGTCTGGAGCGCACCGTCACGCAAGGCATCGTCAGCACCAAGACGCGTCAGCTTCAGGGCGAACTCTATCTGCAAACCAGCACGCAGATCAATCCCGGCAACAGCGGCGGACCGCTCTTCAATCTCGCCGGCGAAGTCGTGGGCGTCACGAACATGAAAATCACCTTTGGCGAAGGCCTAGGTTTTGCGATTCCCGCCGAGCTGGTAAAAAGTTTTCTCGATCACCGCGATGCGTTTGCCTACTCGACTGATAATCCAAACAATCCGTTCCGCTACCTCGAACCCCCCAGCCGCACCAAGGGAAAAGCCACGGACGCGAAATAATTTTTCGCCGGGGTAATTAAATTTGAAACTCGATTGATATGACCACCAAACTATTCCGTTTTGTCGCCACCACGTTCGTTGTAGCGAGCAGTTTTTCACTGCACGCCGCGATCGCGCCCGCTGAAAATCTTTTACCCGCCGACACGCTGGCGTTTTTCACGGTGCCAGATTGCAATGCGCTGCGCGCCAGCACTAAGACTTCACCCCAGTTAATGTTTTGGAACGATGCGGCGATGAAGCCGTTTCACGATAAGTTCATGGGTAAGTTCAATGAGAAATTTATCGCGCCGATTGAAAAAGATCTCGGGATCAAAGTGGATGATTTTCTCGCATTGCCGCAGGGCCAGTTCACCCTTGGCACGACAGTGAATGGTTCCAGCGGGCATGACGACGTGCCGCCAGGTATCGCCCTGTTGTTGGATGCCAAGGACAAAAGCGATGCGCTCAAGACGCAACTTGCCGCGCTGCTGAAAAAATGGACGGATGCCGGACGCACGCTGCGCACCGAAGAAATTCACGGCCTCAAATTCACCGTCGTGACGCTGAATAGTAATGATCTCCAAGCCATCTTCCCGCGCAAACCGCCGATGCTGGAAATTGGCAAAGAGCCAAAACCGGAAAAGCCCAACGAACTCTATTTCACGCAGTTCGAATCGCTGCTCGTCGTGGGAAATTCAATCAAAGTGGTCGAGCCAATTGCCGCCCACTTGACCGGTGGTAGCGTGCCCGCGATCGCAGATGACTCAGTGTTTAGTGCCGATAAACCGGCGCAATTTGGCGGTTCACCACTTTATTTTGGCTGGTTCAACGGCAGTAAATTTTTCACGATGCTCGCCGATGCTTCCGCCGATGAAACCTCTGATCCGGATCATCTGGTTCCACGGATGGATGCCGTAAAACTGATCGGCGCGGCCGGCCTCGGCGGTTTGAAATCAGCCAGCCTCGCCGTGCGCGAATCCAGTGACGGCTCCACGGTGGCATTCCATTTCAACGCGCCCGAAAGCAGCCGCGCCGGGCTGATGAAAATTCTCGCGATCCCCGCGAAAGACGCCAATGTCCCGGCCTTTGTCCCCGCTGATGCCGTGAAATTTTCCCGCCTGCGGCTCGATATGAAATCCACTTGGGCGGAGGTGCAAAAAATGCTCGCCGGCATTTCCCCGCAAGCATTATCCAGCATCAACATGGTCGTCGATATGGCCAACAGTTTTGGTCAGCAGAAAAATCCTGGCTTTGATGTCCGCAACTCGCTGATCAATAATATCGGTGATGACATTGTAAATTATTCAAAAGCCCCAGTGGGTGAAACGCTGGCCGCCCTCGCTAATCCGCCGTCGCTGGTGCTGTTGCAAGTGGCCAAACCGGACGAGGCGATTGAAGCCGTCAAAACCGTCGCCAGCATGGCGCAGCCGCAGGATGACGCAACGAAAGCGACGCGTGAATTTCTTGGCAAAAAAATTTACACGATCGCCATGCGGCCGGCGCGCAAACCGGGATCCTCCGCATTGGAGCCGCAATCGCTGTTCATTTCAAGTAGCGGTGGTTATCTGGCCCTAAGCTCAGACGCGGCGATGGTTGAGGAGTTCCTCCGCAGCGCGGAAAAACCTCCGAAACCATTGCGCGATAATGAACGCCTAAATGATTCCCTGTCGCATGTGAATGGTGCGGGCGGCGGAATGTTCGGCTACCAAAACCAGCGTGAAACGATGCGCCAAAGTTTCCGGCTTTTGAAAAATACCGCCGAAGCTGATATCGCTTTGAAGATGTTTCCGCCCGCTTATCGCGAATGGGCCGACTTCACATTACTGCCCGACTACGAGCGCGTGCAGAAGTATTTTGATATCTCGATCTACTCCGGCAGCGCCAATAGCGAGGGCTTGACCGTGAAAGTTTATTCGCCGCGTCCGCCGGGATTGTGAGCGATGGTGTTGGTAGGGCGGCGCTGCCTTACCTTCATTCAAATTAAATGAACCTGCCGCATTATCTATCGCTATACGCTGCGCTATGGAAAAATTCCGTCGTGCGCGAGATGTCGTTCAAGGGAAACTTCATCCTCTGGATTCTGGTGGAGATATTGTGGTTCGGGTTGCAACTCTGTTTTGTAAGCGTCATTTTTGCGCAGACCGAAACGGTCGGCACTTGGACGAAATGGCAGATGGTGCTGCTCGTCGGCGCGAGTAATTTCATCCAACAATTATATCAGGCATTTTTCCTGACGAATTGCACAAACCTTTCCGAACTTGTCCGCACCGGCAAGATGGATTTTCTCCTCGCGCTGCCGGTGAACACCCGCTTTCTGGTTTCCCTGCGCGTCGTGGATTTGGGAGCGTTCTTCAATGCCCTTTTCGCCATCTGCGTGATGACTTTTTCCGCGATGAAACTGCATTTGCACCCTACGCTCGGGCAGTTCGCCGGTTTCGCGGCGTTGTGCGTGGCGGGAATTCTGATTCACTACTCGCTCATGTTTTTGCTGGCGAGTTTTTGTTTTTGGACCGTGCGGGCGCAGGGAATCGTCTGGGGCTACTACCAATTGTTCAACATCGCGCGGCTGCCAGATGAGGCGTTCCGAGGCGCGTTCAAAGCGGTCTTCACTTTCGCGCTGCCGGTGTTGCTCGTCAGCAATGTCCCCGTGCGCGTGCTGGCGGATAAGCTTTATTCTCCTGGTATGTTGCTGCTGCTGCTGGTCCTTGGCGCGTTCTGGGCGGGGATTTCCGAATGGTTCTGGCGTCAATCCTTGCGGCGCTACACGAGCGCGAGTTCGTAAACGAATTATTCGGCATCGCCAGTTTTGGTGATGCCCGTTGGCGGTCATTCACGAAACCAATTTTTTTCCGGCGCGTCCAACCGTTCATCACCGAACTCCCTATGAAAAGTTATTGTTTCGCCGCGCTTGCCTTCGCTTCGTTTTTTAAGGCTCTAGCTCAAGCCGAAACCAATTCTGCGACCGATTGGATTGACCCGGACACCGGCCATCGCGTCGTGCAACTGTCCACCGAGCCGGGCAGTGAGAGTCTTTACTTCAATCTGAATCCCTTCACGCCCGACGGCAAGCGGATGGTCATCACTGCCTCCAACGGCATCTCGATGGTGAATCTCGAAACTCGCGCCGTCGAGAAAATCATCGAAGGCCGCGTCCACATCATCATGGTCGGGCACAAGACGGGGAAGATTTATTTTGGCGAAACCAAAATTGCGCAGGGCGTGACCAACCGTTTTATCAGTGCGCTCGATCCGAACACGAAAGTCGTCGAGCCCATTTTAAAACTTAAGCGCGGGCAGGAGGTTTCCACCGTCAATGCCGATGAAACTCTGCTCGGCGGCACCTTCACGGAGCGCGACGACTGGGGCACGAACAATTTTTTCAACGGCGGGCCGAACCGGCGCAACGATATCCAGAGCCAGCAAGTCCAGCGCGGCAAGAAAGGTCAGATGATGGAGGATCGCCTCGCCAAGCGTTACCCGATGGAACTGTTCTTCTACAACCTAGCGACCGGCGCGACCACGCAGGTCAACCGCTGCACCGACTGGCTTGGTCATCTACAGTTCTCTCCGACCGATCCCAAGCTCCTCATGTTTTGTCACGAAGGCCCGTGGCACAAGGTGGATCGCATCTGGACCATCCGCACCGACGGCTCGGAGTTGAAACTGATCCATCAGCGCACGCTGGTCATGGAAATCGCCGGTCATGAATTCTTCAGCGCCGATGGGAAGACGATTTGGTATGATCTACAGACGCCGCGCGGCGAAAACTTCTGGGTGGCGGGCTACGAAATCGCCAGCGGCAAGCGCACTTGGTATCATTTGCAGCGCGACGAATGGGGCGTCCATTTCAATGTCTCGGCGGACGGGAATTTATTCTCCAGCGATGGCGGTGACGACAAGATGGTCGCGCACGCCGACCACGGAAAATGGCTTTACCTCTTCCACCCCGAGCTGATCGAGGACAAATCCGCCGGCAATGTGGAAACGAAAAACCTGATCCAGACCGGCGTGTTCCGGTCCGAGCGGCTGGTCAATATGGCCAAGCACGACTACGCGCTCGAACCGAACGGCATGTTTTCGCCGGACATGAAGTGGCTCATCTTCCGCAGCAATATGAGCGGCGCGAACCAGGCCTACGCGGTCGAGTTGGAACCGGCGAAGAAAAATTAGCTCCCGCTTCGCCGCGAACCCTTGGCCAGTCAAAATTCAATTGACCTTCCCCTGCGAATATTTAACGTGCGAAGCATGAACCACTCCCCTCTGCCGGTCGCGGCGACTCCGGCTGCCGATCTACTCGCGCCCCAACTCCCCAAAACTTTGCGCCTCTGGGTTTTCATCGCGCTGTTGCTGGCGTTGTGCGTGGGCCGGGTGGCCGCGCAGGACGATGACTACATCGCCATCATCGGCGTCATGGATCAGGCCGATGCCTTGAGCGCGAGCGGCAAGCTGAGCCAGGCACACGACAAATATCTGGAGGCGCAACAAGCCTTGATGAGCTTTCAACGCGCCAACCCCGGCTGGAATACGCCCACCGTTTCCTACCGGATAAAATATTTGGGAGAAAAAGCCGCCGCCACCTCCGGGCAAGCCGCAATGACCGAGCCAACGGTTGTCGCCACCGGAGCCAAAGCCTCAGTCCTCGTCCCCAAATCACCAGTCAAACTCCTCGACGCCGGCAGCGAACCGCGCAAAGTCTTGCGTTTTCATCCGGCGCTCGGCGATAAACAAACCATCGTGATGACGATGAAGCTCGCCATGGAGATGGGCATGGCGGGCATTCAGTTGCCGGCCATGGACATTCCACCGATGCAGCTGACCATGGACATTGACGTCAAAAATATTTCCGCCGACGGCGAGATTGCCTATCAAATGGTATTTACGGACGCCTCGGTGGACGCCGGCACGAACGCTGCCGATGTCATGGCCGCGGCCATGAAAACGGCCCTCGGCGGCATTCGCGGTCTCACCGGCAGCGGCAAGATGACTACGCAAGGCATCGTCAAAAGTATGGATATGAAATTGCCCGCTGGCGCCGCGCCGCAGTTAAGCCAGACCGCCGGCCAGATGAAAGATGCCTTTGCCAGTTCGAGCACCGCCTGGCCGGAGGAAGCTATCGGCGTCGGGGCCAAATGGGAATACCAGACCAAGGTCAAATCTCAGGGCCTGACCACCGACCAGACCATCACCTACGAACTCGTGGCGCTCGATAGCGATCAACTCACGCTCCGCAGCGCCATCACCCAAAGCGCCGCCAACCAGAAGATGGAAAGCCCCGCCATGCCCGGCATGAAGGTAGATCTCAACAAGCTGGCCGGCACCGGCACCGCCAACACCGTGCAAGACCTCACCCGGATCATGCCATTGACCGTCAACCTGGACGAGGAAACGAAGATGAGCCTGGGTATGAACGCCGGTAAGAACAAACAAAACATGGACATGAAGCTGACGATGAAGATCAAGGTCGAATCGAAGTAAGAATTCCCGGTGATGGGTCAGTTTGATTAGTCCCCTCGCCCCCCGCAGCGGGGGAGAGGGTTAGGGTGAGGGGGCGACTCACGGACACGAAAGCCTCCATCATTGCCACGTCGTCCCCCTCATCGCAACCTTCTCCCCCAAGGGGCAGAAGGAGTCAGCCACACCTCGTTCAATCCACGATCTGAAATCAGATTTCGCGCTGACCGATGACCCCATTCTATCTTCGCCGGGAGAAATTGCCCTCGGACCGGGAAACCTTGCCCGTTCAACCGCCTCGCTACTCGATGCGATGAGAAAACTATCCGGTTCCATCACCAAACTTGCTGCTCCAAGGAGAAACATTTCCCTTTGAACGAGCAACCTTTCCCCCTCAACGAGCAATGTTTCTCCCGCGACCCCCAATCTTTCTGGTCGCAGGCACCAAGTTTCCCGTGCGAGCACAAAAATTGCCCTCGGCAAGGGATACTTTTCCCTCGGCGAGGGCAAGGTTGCCGCTCCGAAGCACCAGTTTTCCCTCCGTAACCACTTATTTTGGTAAATGTTGCGGTGTTTTCTTGCTGGAACGGCCCGGATAACGCGCGGCCAGGTCATCGTGGATGTCGCCGGCGTTGGTCCGACCGCGCTTGGCGGCCTCGGCGGTGTTGCCGTAGTAGGCGAGGTTCACCATCATGATTTCATTGCCGCCACATCGTAAGTGTCCGTCAGCTTGGCGGAGAGCAGTTCGAGGCGGGAACGGAATTTATCCATCTGCACGCGCAGCGCGCGATCCTTTTGCATTTCGGGGATGCTGACATAGGCGGGGATGAACTCGGGATGACTCGTCATGTAACTCGCGCATTTATCGTCAAAGGCCACGGTCTTTTCGCCGAGCAACACATTGTTATCGCCCGAGGCGCGGCTGAGAAGAAAGGGCAGGAGCGTCTCCAGGACGGCAAGGTGGGTGAGGATGTCGGTGATGTTTTGGTCGGTGAGGCTGGCGGAGACCTGATTGTCGTTAGGCATAGTGGTAATGGTTAGGGGTTAAACGTTAGGGGAGAGGTTTTCTTGGATGTCGGACTCTAGCCCCCGCAAAACCGACAAGCTACCTAAATGTGATTATGTCTGGCGCGAAACGAGTTCGGCCCAAACCGGCTCCGAGTCGCGATCAGCAAATCCAGGTTGATAAACAAACCGCTGAAGCTGGGGCGGGCGCGTGACGCCGTGCTGGGTCAGACCCACGACGGCGCGTCAAAAACAAAAAGCCCCGAGCCAACGCTGGCTCGGGGCTTGGGGTTAAAGGTGTTTTCAGTCGAACGCATGACCGGCGCAGCACAAAACGTCTTTGACTTTGTGGCGGACGAGGTCTTTGACCATGTCGCGCGCCGGGCCCATGTATTTGCGCGGATCGAATTCGCTCGGTTTTTCGGCGAACACTTTGCGGATGCCAGCGGTCATGGCCATGCGGAGGTCGGTGTCGATGTTGACCTTGGTGCAACCCACGCGGCGCGCGATTTCGATGTCGGCTTCGGGCACGCCTTTGGAGTCCGGCATGTGGCCGCCATACTTGTTGATCATTTCCGCGAGGTAGGGCGGCACGCTGGAGGCACCGTGCAAGACGAGGGGGTAATCGCCCATGCCGGCGTCCATGAGCGCTTTCTTGATGGCTTTAAGGCGTTCGAGATCGAGGTGCTGTTCGCCCTTGAATTTGTAAGCGCCGTGGCTGTTGCCGATGGCGATGGCGAGCGAATCGCAACCGGTTTCCTTGACGAATTTGACGGCTTCTTCAGGATTGGTGTAGTGGCCGCTGGTGGAGTGCGCGCCGCCTTCTTCGCCTTCGTCGAACTGGGCGCCGACGAGGTGACCGAGCTCGGATTCCACGGAGCAATTATGTTTGTGGGCGTATTCGACGACTTTGCGGGTGATTTCCGCGTTCTTCTCAAAAGATTCGTGCGAGGCATCAATCATGACGCTGGTGAAACCTTCGTCGATGCATTGTTTGCACAGCTCGAAGGTATCGCCGTGATCGAGGTGAACCGCGATGGGGATGTTGGACAAGCTGACGGCGGCCTCGATGAGTTTCTTGAGGTAAACCGGATTGGCGTATTGGCGGGCACCTTTGGAAATCTGGAGGATGAGCGGGGCTTTTTCCTCTTCGCAGGCTTCGACGATCGCCTGAATGAGTTCCATGTTGTTGACGTTGAAAGCACCGAGGGCATATTTGCCTTTGAGTGCTTTAGCGAACAGGTCTTTGGTATGTGTCAGTGGCATAAATTTGTTTTTGTGAGGCCGGATGAGTCCGGGGTTGTTCTAACAGCGGATAGGATAAGAATTTTGCGCGGAAAGAAAATGAAAAAATATGGCCAGTTATTAACCATTGTTCTCCATTACTTGCTATGGTCGGCCACGACAGGTGTGGTTGGGGAAAATTTTAGATGCAGCCGATAATTGGTCGGCGGCACGGAAAACTTTTCCAAAACGCCCGGCCCGCAACTGCTGTTGCCCAGACCGCACATCTTGGCGTCGAGCGACAAAATGATTTCCGGTCGCGGTTTCAATTCGTAATTGTGACGCACCGCCGTCAAATCCTCTACCGTGAAATGCAGAGCGGAGAACGCGAATGGATTTTCCATCGTGGAAATGTTCATTCCGTTACCGTTCGTATCGGTCAACTCCACCCAGCGCGCATCTTCTTTGTTGCCATTTTCCTGCGGACGGACGTAGGGAACATATTGTTCCGTGACCGTGCTGTGCCAAATTCCGATGTCAGCGCTTCCTTTTCGATCGGCGTAATTTTCCCACGGCCCGCGCCCCAGCCAGCGGACGTTTTCAAAATCCTTGCTGAATGGCATCACGATACCGACGCGCGGCAGTAACGGCAATTCGCCGAACGGAGTGAATTCATTTTCCATTTCCAACGAACCGTCGCCGCGAATCGTCCAGAGTGTTTTCATTTTGTAACCGCCATACGCCGCGCGGCTCGTCACCACGGTTGAAATTTTCACTTCGCCAGATTTTGCCTGCGCGACGTCAAACGATTCCACGCGGTGGATGAGATTCGTCAACCCCGCCTCGCGCCAATCGCGCGCGAACCATTTGCCAAAACCCTTGTCGTTGTCCGTCGGCGCGCGGAACAATTGCACTAGTGGCACAGGCGTCCCGCCTGTGTGATCCGTCGCGAGCATTTCCCATTCGCCAAATTTAATCGAAGTCAAACCACCGCCCGCCCGGCTGAACGTCGCGGAAAAATTCATCCCGGAAATTTTTACTGCGTCGCCATCGTCAGCCAGCCACCGGAGTGCGCCCGTCTCGGGCGCTGTAACTTTTATGCTTTCTTTGGCCTTCGTTTCCAGCTTGAACTGCTGCCACGCAATTTCCTGCCCTGCCTTCGCCCAAAGCGAATCCGCCTTGGTGTGAAAACTCAAGCGCAGCCAGAACTCTTCGCCTCGGTTTTGATTGCGGATTTTTTCAATTGGGATTTTTACCGCGCAAGATTTGTCTGGCGCACAATCAATCGGATTCAAAACGCCCGACTTAATAACTTCGCCCTCACTACCCATCACCGACCAGCGCGTTTCAAAATTCGTCAAATTCAAAAATGAATTTCGGTTCGTGAATTTCACCGCGACTTTCGCCGGCTTCAAATTCACCGCCGCAATCGCCACCGGTTGATACACTTTTTTCACCTCCCAATACTTCGGGAACACCTCCCGTTCCGCGCTGACGAGTCCCTTGATGGCAAATCCGCCGTGATTCGGCACATCGCCAAAATCGCCACCGAACGCCGTGAAAATTTTTCCGTCCGCCGTCCGCTGATGCAACCCTTGGTCGCACCATTCCCAAATAAAACCGCCGAGCATTCGTGGATGGGAATAAATCTCGTCCCAATATTCCTGCAAGTTGCCCACGGCATTGCCCATCGCGTGCGCGTATTCCGTGGCGAGCACGGGACGATTGTCATTTGTTCGCTTCGCCATTTCTAAAAGTTTATTCCAGCGCAGATTCCACGCGTCATCCACCTTCGCATATTTTTCCATCGTCAGGCGCGGATAAAACCGACCAATGATATCAACGGTTTTAGGCGCATCGGTTTCCGTCTGCGCGCCTTCGTAATGCACCGGGCGCGTCGGATCAAATTCGTGCAGCCAGCCGGAGATCGCCGCGAAGTTCGGACCGTAGCCGGACTCGTTCGCCATAGACCAAATAATTACGGATGGATGATTTTTGTCGCGCTCCGCCATGCGCTGCGCGCGATCCAAAAACGCGCCCGTCCAACTCGGATCGTTCGCCAGCGAACCGCGCGTGCCGTGGGTGCAAATGTTCGCCTCGTCCAAAACGTAGATGCCGTAGCGGTCGCACAGCTCATACCAGCGCGGATTGTCGGGATAATGGCAGGTGCGGACGGCATTGATATTCGCCTGCTTCATCAGCGTGATGTCCTGCACCATGCGCTCGGTCGAAAGCGTGTGGCCAGTGTCAGGATCAATCTCATGCCGGTTCACGCCGCGCAAACGGATGGGCTGGCCGTTGATGAGAAAAACTCCGTCGCGAATTTCAATTTTGCGAAAACCAATCTGGCAACTGTCCGCTTCAACCACGTTTCCGCTCGCATCGTTCAACGTGAGCACGAGCTTGTAAAGATTGGGTGTTTCCGCCGTCCACTTGGCGGGATTTCTTATTTTGGTTTCGAGCCACGCGAATTTTGGCTGGCCGCGCTGCGGCATTCGGGCATCGAGAATCTTGGCGCTGAAATCGGGATTCAAGATTTCCGCTGCGTCATGGCTCAATTCATTTGTGAGGACAAGTTTTCCATTCGCATCAAAAAGCTGCGCTCGCACCGCCCAGTTTGAGAGCGAAAGATTTTTCGCCCAAAGCTCCGGCTTAATTTGCAGCGTGGCATTTTTGTAATCGGCGTCGAGTTCCGTCCGCACTGCGAAATCGCGGATGCGCGCGGCGGCGGTGGAGTAAAGATAGACCGGACGAAAAATCCCGCTCATGCGCCACATATCCTGATCTTCAAGATAGCTGCCGTCGCTCCAGCGATAAACTTGGACCGCGATTTGGTTCAAGCCTGGCTTCACGAAATCGGTCACGTCAAATTCCGTTGGCGTGCGGCTGTCCTTGCTGAAACCAATTTTTTGACCGTTGCACCAGAGATAAAACGCGCTGTCCACACCGTCGAAATGGAGGAACACGCGGCGGCCACCCCATTTTTCTGGCAGTGAAAAAGTTTTGCGATATGAACCGACGGGATTGCGTTGCACGAATGCCGTCCAGTTCGTCGGCGGCTCACCCATCACGCGTGGCGGGTCAATCTTGAACGTGTGACCGGAACCAAGATAAATCGGCACGCCGAAGCCGCGCATCTCCCAATTCGACGGCACGGAAATGTTCGTCCACGTCGCGTCATCAAAGTTTGTTTCAAAAAAATTCGCCGGGCGTAATTCTGGTCGTGGCGACCAATTAAATTTCCATTCACCGTCCAGCGAAAAATAAAATGGCGAGTTGGTGAAATCATTTTGCAACGCCTGTTCCACCGTGGCGAACGGAACGAACGTGGCGCGCGGCGGCTCGGTGTTGAGGTGGAGAACGTGTTCGTTTTCCCAGTCGGGTGCGTCGGCGAACACAGTTGCCACTGAAAAAATTAACAGGAGCAAACAGAGGGAACGGAGAACTGATCTACCGAACGCTGTTCGCTCTGTTGGCTCCGGTTCAAGTCTCATGGTGTCGAAAAGTTTTACGCGTTTTGCGGGCAACAAGCAATCGCGCTGGCACCGCTGGCGCAATTCAAAAGTTTTTTGGCAGTTTTCCATCAAAGCGCGGGCTTGGATTTGCGAGTGGAAAATCGCACACTGCGCCATCGCCGCATGGAAAAAATTTACGCAACTTACCTGATTGAAACGCCGCTCGATGTGGCGAAAGCCGCTGCCACGCTCGCGGGCGAACAATCCTCCGGCACGTTCGTCGCGGTGCCGGGCGAGACGGAGGAATTGAAGCAACGTTTCGCCGCGCGCGTGGAAAAAATCACGCTGCTGGAATCCGTGAGCGCGCCGAGTTTGCCAGGGGCGAAATCCGCTTCGGGAAAATTCCAACGCGCCGAGGTCGTCGTGTCGTGGTCGCTGGAAAACATGGGCTACAACTTGCCCACGCTCGTCTCCACGATTCAGGGCAACCTCTACGAAATCACTGCGTTTACGGGGCTGAAGTTGATGGATGTGGAATTGCCACCGTCCTTCGCGCAGCATTTTCGCGGGCCGAAATTTGGCGTCGCTGGCTGCCGCCAACTCACGAAAGTCGAAGGCCGTCCGCTCATTGGCACGATCATCAAACCGAGCATCGGGCTGTCGCCAGAGCAAACCGCTGCGCTCGTAAAAGTTTTGGCCGAGGCGGGAATTGATTTTATCAAGGACGACGAACTGATGGCGAATCCGCCGCACTCGCCGTTCGACGAACGCGTGGACGCCATCATGCGCGTCATCAACGATCACGCCGATTGCACCGGCAAGCGCGTGATGTATGCCTTCAACGTCAGCGACGAAATGGACGCGATGCAACGGCATTATGAAAAAATTATTTCCGCTGGTGGAACGAGCGCGATGATTTCGCTGAACAGCGTTGGCTTGAGCGGCGCGAAGAAAATTTGTGACCACGGCGCGCTGGCGATTCACGGTCATCGCAACGGCTGGGGAATGTTGAACCGGCATCCGCTGCTCGGCATTGAATTTCCCGCGTATCAAAAACTTTGGCGGCTGGCGGGCGTGGACCAGCTTCACGTCAACGGCATTGCGAACAAGTTTTGGGAGAGCGATGATTCCGTCGTGCGCTCGATTGAGGCGTGCGCCAAGCCGTTGCTCGGCGGGATGTCGGTTTTGCCGGTGGTTTCCTCTGGTCAATGGGGCGGGCAGGCGTGCGAAACTTTCCGTCGCACCAAGACGGTTGACCTGCTTTACATGGCCGGCGGCGGCATCATGGCGCATCCCGACGGCCCGGCTGCGGGCGTGCGTTCATTGCAAAAATGGTGGGAAGCGGCGGTCGAAGGTTTGACACAGGAACAGGCGGCGGCGAAATATCTCGAGCTGAAAAAGTCCGTGGAAAAATTCGGCAAGACAAAATGAACCACGGAGACACAGAGGCACAGAGACAGAGGCTGAATCAATTGAGTCAGCAGGTGATTGGTTTGTGTATTGAGGTGCATCGCGTGCTTGGGCCAGGGTTGTTGGAATCAGCTTACGAAGCTGCCCTGGCTTATGAATTGGCAACCGCAGGCATTCCATTTCAGAAGCAGATTGATCTGCCGCTTGATTATAAGGGTGTGAAGCTCGACTGCGGTTATCGTCTGGATTTCATCATCGCCGAAGATTTGATTTTAGAACTCAAAGCCGTTCAAGAAATTCTGCCGGTGCATAAAGCGCAGCTATTGACCTATCTAAAGCTGAATCAGAAGCCGCTCGGTCTTTTGATAAATTTCAATGTCCCTTTGCTCAAAGACGGCGTCCAGCGCGTCGTCATCGGCGAAACCTTTAGATGAACCGCATCAAATCCATCTCTGTGCCTCTGTGCCTCTGCGGTTCAAATCCCGCCGCATGAGCAAGCTCATGCTGACATTTTACGGTGATGATTTCACTGGCTCGACGGATGCGCTGGAACAACTCACGCTCGCCGGCATTCGCACGGCGTTGTTCATCGCGCCGCCAACGACCGCGCAGTTGAAAAAATTTCCCGCACTGCAAGCCATCGGGGTGGCGGGCAAAACGCGTTCGCTCGCGCCGGACGCGATGGAGCGCGAACTCAAGCCCGTGTTGCTCGCGCTAAAAAAACTCGGCGCGCGGCACGTTCACTACAAAGTTTGCTCCACGTTTGATTCCTCGCCGACCGTTGGCAGCATTGGGCGCGCGATGGACGTGGCGACGAAAATTTTTCCGGCGCAATTTGTTCCGCTGCTTGTTGCCGCGCCGTCGCTCGGACGCTACACGATTTTTGGAAATCATTTTGCGCGTTACGGCATCGGCAGCAGCGGCGCGATACACCGGCTCGATCAACATCCATCCATCAGCAAGCATCCCGTCACGCCGATGACGGAAGCGGATTTGCGGAAACATTTGGCGAAGCAGACGAAAAAGAAAATTGCGCTGTTCGACATTTTGAAATTGTCGCTGCCGGAGAACGAAAGTCGCGCCGCGTTTCAAATACTTCTCGCCGAAAAGCCGGATGTGGTTTTGTTCGATGCGCTCACGGCGGAACATCTCGCGCGCGTCGGCGAAATTTTGGAAAGCCTTGCCGGTTCGCAGCGGCAGTTATTTTCCGTTGGCTCGTCGGGAATTGAGGCGGCGCTGGCGGCGCAATTTAATTCTCGTAGCAGCCGACGTGAGTCGGCTCTAACTAAAAAATCGGAAAGCGATTGGAGCGGACTCACGTCCGCTGCTACAAACATATTGGTCGGCTCGGGCAGTTGCTCGCCGGTGACGGGCGGGCAGATCGCGTGGGCGTTGAAACATGGTTTTGCGGAAGTGGCGTTGGATGCCGCTGCGTTGACGGATGGAAAAAATTCGGCGAAAGAAATCAAACGCGCGGCAGACGTTGCTGCCGCGTGGCTGAATGCTGGCCGCAGCGTGTTGGTTCACACGACCAAAAGCGGTTCAGACAAAAGCATTGCGGCAACGTTAAAAAGCGACACCGCAAAAATTCTCGGCACGGCGTTGGGAAAAGTTTTGCACGGCGCGCTGGAGCAAAGCAAAGTCCGCCGCGTGTGCATCGCCGGTGGGGACACGTCGAGCTTTGCCGCGCGGGCATTGGGGATTGAGGTGTTGGAGATGATTGCGCCGCTCACGCCGGGCGCGCCGTTGTGTCGGGCGTTTGCGCCGGGTTCCCCGGCGGATGGCTGCGAAATTGTTTTCAAGGGCGGACAGGTTGGGGCGGAGAATTACTTTGAAATCGTGAAACGCGGGAAAATATAAACCGGCAGCGCGGCAGCGCTGCCCAACCAACCAAATTTATGAAACAAAAAACTCTCGGACTCATTCACACCTCGGCGATTCATGTGCCGGGATTCGCGCAGTTATGCCAAGAAAAACTGCCTGGCGTGAAGATATTCAACATCGTGGACGACAGCCTCGTGAGCGGCATCGCCGCCGCTGGTAGTTTGACGCCGACGATTGCGCGGCGCGTCGCGAGCTATCTGGAATCCGCCGAGTTGGCGGGCGCGGATTATATCATGGTCACTTGCTCGTCCATCGGACCGGCGGTGGAGGCGGGCGCGAAATTGATCGGCGTGCCGGTGCTGCGTGTGGATCAGCCGATGGCGGACAAGGCCGTTGCAACCGGGAAAAAAATCGGCGTCGTCGCCACGCTGCAAACGACGCTGGAGCCGACGGCAGATTTGATTTCGCGCCGGGCGGCGATGGCGGGAAAAGGAATCGAACTTACTTCAAAATTGGTTGCAGGCGCATTTGAAGCCTTGATGGCGGGCGATGGTGCGACGCATGATGCGAAGGTGGCGGCGGCATTGAAGGAATTATCGCAGTCGGTGGATGTCATCGTGCTGGCGCAGGCTTCGATGGCGCGCGTGGTGGATGCTTTGAAGCCGGAAGACAAACGCGTGCCGATTCTGGCGAGTCCCGCGATTGCGGTGGATTTTCTGGCGACGGTTTTGAAATGAAGCACCAAGCACCACCATCCAAGCTCCAGAGAAGCACTAAGCGCCAAACTTCAAACGAGCGTGCGCGTGCTGCCTTGATGTTTGAAGATTGGAATTTCTCTGGCTGTTGGCTGTTGGAGTTTGGAGTTTTTTCAAAATGAATTTAATCTGGCAACCAATCGTGGTCATATTCGCTATCGCCTTCGCGATTTCACTTCGCTTCTCGAAAAATTTTCGCGGCTACCAGTTTACAGCATGGATCATCGCGGTGGTCGCGGCGGCGATGGTTTATCCGCAGCACTTTCTTCACGTCGGCGATTTCGACATAAAAAACAAATGGGTGATGCTCATCGCCATTCAGCTGGTGATGTTTGGCATGGGGACGCAGATGAGCCTCCACGATTTTGCCGGCGTCGCGAAAGCTCCGCGCGGTGTGTTTGTCGGCATCCTCTGCCATTTCACTGTTATGCCGCTGGTGGGACTGGCGCTCACAAAAATATTTCGTTTTGAACCGGAGATCGCGGCGGGAATTATTTTAATCGGCTCTTGCTCCAGTGGATTGGCGTCGAACGTCATGGCTTACATGGCGAAATCCAATCTCGCGTTGTCGGTCACGGTGACGACGGTGACGACGATGATTGCCCCTGTCATGACGCCGCTGTGGATGAAGTTGCTCGCTGGCACGATGGTCGAGGTAAGCTTTTTCAAGATGATGGTCGAGATCATCAAAATTGTTTTGGTGCCGATTGCGGCGGCGTTGATTCATGATTATTTAAAGCATGCTTCGCCATCAGGTAAAAAAATCATTTTTGGCATCACTGCCTTCGCAATCGTTTGGTTGGTTGCTCTGCCGGTTGGCGGCTGGGCGATATTGCAGAAACAATTTTCTACGGATGCATTGGCCACGATTTCACTCGCTGGCTTTTTGTTGAGCGCGTTTGTCATCGGCGTGGCGTATCACTCGCTGGCAAAACGACTGAAGTGGCTGGATGTCACGATGCCCACACTAGCCATCGTGGGCATTCTCTATGTCACGGCGATGACGACGGCGTCCGGGCGCGATAATTTGATGGAAGTTGGCGCGCTACTCTTCATAGCTTCGGTGATGCACAACACGGCGGGCTATTTTTTTGGATACTTTTTGAGTCGCGCGGCTGGATTGGATAAAAACTCTGCGCGCAGTATCGCGTTCGAAGTCGGCTTACAAAACGGCGGCATGGCATCCGGCTTGGCGAGTGCGATGGGCAAACTTGGCACGGTTGGGCTGGCGGCGGCGATTTTTATACCTTGGATGAACATCAGCGGCTCGGTATTGGCGAATTACTGGAGCAAACGTCCGACAAAAGATTTCCTGAAGGTTGATCTAAGCTGAGACTAGCTCATTTTCAATTATTTCGCCGAAGTTTACGCTCAAGGTTTGGTTGGCATTGCCGATGCTTAGCAATAGGTATGACATACAAACACACAATGACGATGGACAAAGTTTGGGAACACAACGGCGTTTCTGCAATTCCCTTCGCTGGAATTGTTGCTAAACTAAAAAACGCTGTAAAAAACAGAATTCCAGTAGGTTACCAAGATGAATCTGGTTTTCATACCGGCGTAAAACCGGATAGTGACAACGTTCAGTGGCCTGCAACTTGGTGATTTTGGTTGGTTTTTGGCGTTTCTTGCTGTCCCAGAGTGAGCCAAAAGAACGGGTCAAGGGCGACAAAATGGGGCAAATTTGTGCCTAAGTGCGATTGCTGCCGGAAATAATTGCCGGTTTTTTTCTTCATTCTCTGCTTCTCAATAGTTTTTCCTACTGTTGCCCGCAAATTTATCGCCGCGATGATCGGGGTGTTTCGACTCGCAGTCTCAAAAATTTTCTAGACAATTTTGCTGATTGTGTATAAATTAAAGACATATTTGGGTTTGGTCAAAGCATGACTGATGGACATTTAAACCAGAAGAGCAAGGCAGCTTTTTTTGAGCTGCCATTTTTAATCTGGTGATTGGATTGATTTGGACGATTATAGCTTTAATTGGGCAGTTTTTGTTGAGATGCAAAACACATTACAATGTTGGTATGTAGTGCGGACGAAGCCGAAACACGAACACATCGCTGCGGCTAATTTAGAACGGCAGTTCGGACTGGATGTCTTTCTTCCCCGTTTACGGTTGGAAAAGCTTACTCGTCGCGGCTTGGTGAAGCAGGTTGAGCCGCTTTTCCCCTGTTATCTCTTTGTGAATTGCGTGATTGCGGATCGGATAGCTGATTTGCAACACGCTTCGGGTGTCAGCAAAATTCTCCGATTTGGCGAAAAAATCCCCCCCGTTGCCGACGCGGTCATTAAAGAGCTTCAGTTACACTTCGGGACCGACGATACGTTGGTAGTTACCAATCATATAACGCCAGGTGATGAGGTCACGGTTACTGAAGGGGCCTTCGCGGGGTTGGATGCTTTGGTGCTAAAAAACTTGCCAGCACGCAAGCGAGTGCAAATCTTGCTGGAAGTGTTGGGGCGTCCGACGCCGGTGGAAGTCCGCTGGGACTCGCTCCTCCTGAAAAAAAATACTTTGGCGGAAATGGCGCCGGCTTTGGCCGCGCCAGTTCGTCAGGAAAAGACAAGGGTGCGCCTGTGAACTTTACCTTTTGTCATGACATCAGTTTTCCGCGGGCTGCGGAATTGGAATGTTCGTTTCTGAAAAGTGAGAAAACGAACACGTGCGGAGCCTTGGTTGGATACTTAGGATGAATAACTCAAATCAAAACGGCTTGCCGCCTTGGAAGCGCACTTTAGATGTGCTGCTCATCGTGGCATCATTGCCGATGCTCATTCCGTTGGCATTGGGAATCGCTTTACTGATACGCTTGGTTTCCAAGGGGCCGATCTTGTTTCAACAAGAACGCGTTGGTTGGCGGGGTGAATTTTTCATGTGCTTAAAATTTCGCACGATGAAGTGTGGGGCCGAAACGGTTTCCCACCGAGGACACCTCAGAGATCTCATGAAGTCTGATACGCCGATGCAAAAAATGGATTCCAAGGGCGATAAACGGATCATTCCTTTTGGGAAAATTCTGCGTGCGTCTGGTTTGGATGAGTTGCCTCAATTAATCAACGTATTGCGCGGCGAAATGAGCGTTGTTGGTCCGCGTCCTTGCTTGCCATACGAGGCCGAGCTTTACCAGCAATGGCAATTGGAACGTTTCAATGCCGCCCCGGGACTCACGGGTCTTTGGCAGGTCAGCGGTAAAAACAGGACAACCTTCACGCAAATGATACAGTTGGACATCCAATACACGAAGTCCATGTCTTTGGCGCTTGATCTTAAAATTATTTTCAAGACTATTCCGGCGCTGCTTTTGCAAATTTGGGAAACTAAGTTTAGAAAAAAAACTCCCGAAAAAGTTAATAACTCCGTGAATTGTGAGGTTGCGACCGAGGCCAATCTACCGGCCAGCGTCTCCAACAATTAAATAAATTTTTATGAATGGCACCAACGTTGCTCCCTTGGACTTGAAAAAAAACGGACGTAAGTCCAAGTCCAAAATTAACATGAACAAGATTAAAGTCGGCGTCGTCGGCTGCGGCTATTGGGGACCAAACCTCATCCGCAACTTCCGTTCGCTCGCAGATGCAAACCTGAAGATGATGTGTGACATGAGCACGGCGCGGCTCAAGCACCTCAAGGCACTTTACCCCGAAGTAGAGTGCGAAACCGATTATGCCCGGATGCTCGCTGATGGCGGTTTGGATGCCGTCGTGGTGGCCACGAGCGTAAAATCTCATTATCCGCTAGCCAAAGCCGCGTTGCTCGCCGGCAAACATACATTCATCGAAAAACCGATGGCGGATTCCGTGGAGCATTGCGAAGAATTGGTGGAAATCGCCAAGCGCAATGGCCTCGTGCTGATGATCGGCCACACGTTTTTGTATTCGCCGGTCGTCCGCAAAATCAAGGACATCATTGACAAGGGCGACATCGGCGAAATCCGTTATATTTCCGCGCGCCGGTTGAATCTCGGTCTGTTCCAGAAAGACATCAACGTCGCCTGGGATCTCGCGCCGCACGATTTGTCCATCATCATGTCCATCATGGGTGAGATGCCCATCGCAGTGAATTGCCGGGGTAGTGCACATATCACGCCTGGCATCGAGGACGTGACCACGATGTGCCTGACGTTTAATAAACAACGGTCGGCGACGATTCAGAGCAGTTGGCTCGATCCGCGCAAAGTTCGTGAAATGACCATCGTTGGCAGCAAACGCATGATTGTTTATGATGATCTCGCGCCGCTCGAAAAAATCCGGGTGCATGACATGCGCGTTGAGCGTCCGCCGCACTACGATACGTTTGGCGAATTTCAGTATTCCTACCACTACGGCGATATGTATGCGCCTTACATCAAGCAGGAAGAACCACTCAAGACTGAGTGCCAGCATTTCATTGATTGCATCAACAACGGCACGACGCCAATCAGTTGCGGCACGCGCGGCACCGATCTTGTGCGTATTTTGGAGGCATCTTCCGAATCGCTTCGTCACGGCGGTGGCGCCGTGGAATTTGTGGCGATGCACAACAGCCATGGCGTTTTCAACGGCAATGGTAACGGCAATGGAGCAAAAATGTTGCCGGTCACGCGCGTTCCCATCAGCAACGGCAATGGTCACGGAAACGGCCACGGTTTTCGCAATGGCGGAAAAAAACGGGCGGCGCGCAACGGCACCAAGTCGCCCGAAATCAACATTGTTCTGAACGGAAAGTAATCGCCGTCCATGACTCCGGCCAACGAACCGCTCCAGCGGATTGCGCCTAGCGTAAAGCTGGGCAAGAATGTTCGCATCTTCAGTTTCACCAATCTTTACGGGTGTGAAATTGGCGACGATACCAAAGTCGGCACGTTCGTAGAAATCCAGAAAGGCTCGAAGATTGGCCGCCGTTGCAAAGTTTCCAGCCATTCGTTCATCTGCGAAGGCGTGACGATTGAGGACGATGTTTTCATCGGCCACAACGTCGTTTTCACGAACGATAAATTTCCGCGCGCCACGGCGAACGGCCAGTTGCAGACCGAGGCAGACTGGGCGTGCATTCCCACCTTGGTAAAAAAAGGTGCGTCCATCGGGTCCGGCGCGGTGTTGCTTTGTGGCATCACCGTTGGCGAGAATGCGATGATTGGTGCGGGTAGCGTGGTGACGAAAGACGTTCCTGCTGGTGCCACGGTGGTGGGCAATCCGGCGCGTCTCGTCAAGCCGCGCACAGTGAAGGCGTGATTTTTTGCGGCAGATCAATCCACTTGAGTCCCCAGACTGGGATGCGAAATTAACGGCTCGTCCGGATTTTACATTTTTCCATGGTGCGGCTTGGCAACGTGTCCTGACCGCCACTTACGGTTTCACGCCATTATTTTTAGCGCACGAAAATACACTATGGCCGTTGATGGAGGTAAATAGCTGGCTGACCGGCAAACGTGGGGTTTCGCTGCCGTTCACGGATAATTGTGAGCCGCTAGGGGGCGACCAAAAAGCTTTCGGGGAAATTTTTACCGCCGCGGTTGAGCTGGGGAAAAAACGTGGCTGGAAATATCTAGAGGGACGTGGCGGCCGAAATATTTTGACGGACGCGACGACTTCAATTTCTTTTTTTGGACACAGCGTGACGCTGGACAAGGACGAGGCGAAGATGTTTGAAAAAATGGATGGCTCCATGCGTCGCGCCATCCGTAAGGCGGAAAAAGAAAACGTCACCGTGGAAATTTCGCAGTCCGAATCCGCCATGCGGGATTTCTTTCATTTGCAGTGCCTCACGCGCAAACGGCACGGGTTGCCGCCGCAATCGCTCGAATTCTTTCTGAACATTCAGAAATATATTCTGTCTCAAAATCTCGGCTTTGTGGCAGTGGCGGCTCACGGCGGCAAAAAAATCGCGGCCTCGGTTTATTTTTTCCTAGGTGGCAAGGCGATTTACAAATATGGCGCGTCCGATTTCGCGCATCAGGATTTGCGCGGCACCAATTTGGTGATGTGGGCGGCGATGCGAAAATTGGCTCATGATGGGGTGCAGACGCTGCATCTCGGTAAAACCTCGCTGGAGCATGACGGATTACGACGGTTCAAACTGAACCTGGGGGCGACGGAAGAAACTTTGGACTATTTTCGTTACGATTTCCGCCGATGTCAGTTTGTTACGGACAAAGATTCTGTGGCGGGTTGGCACAACCGGGTGTTTGGCACCTTGCCCTTGCCAGCGACGCGGTTGGCTGGCCGGCTGCTTTACAAACATTGGGCGTGATTTTTGCGAATAAATTGGATTAATATTGAACTTAAATGAATAACTTGAATAACAACAGCCATCATGAACCGGCCTTGGGCTTCAGCCTGGCGGACATTTATTTCATCTTGTTCCGGCACAAGAAAGCTATTGTCGTGATGACTTTGCTGGGATTGCTTGCGGGCACGGCCTATTACTTTTCTCAGGAACCGCCTTTTCATACCGATGCGAAGTTGTTGATCAAATACATTACGGAGACCCACGATGATACCGCCAACAATAAGAATACCCAATTGAAGGAGGCGGGAGATGCGAACACCGGGGTCTTGATGGCAGAGGCGCAAATCATGTCTTCCTTCGATTTATTCAAGCAGGTCGCGACCAACATCGGACCGGAAAAGATTTTGGCGAAGTTGGGTGGCGGTAGTGATCCCATTCTGGCGGCGGATCAAATCCGGCGGCTCATTAAAGTTATACCTGAAAAAGACAGCGGCGTGATCACCATCACATTTACGCATCCCGATGCCGAGATGTGCCGGCCCGTATTGGCTGAGGTCATTCAAGATTACATGGAATTATCGCGTATCACGCACATCGCGGTCGGTATTTCGGATGAAGCGCTCCAGGAGCGGATTAATAGCATGCGTCTCCAGATCAACCAGATTGATGACGAAATCCGCATTGCCAAAACCAATGCGGGCATCGTGGATTTGGCTGGTGCCAAGAAGTCGTATCAGGACGAAGTGGATCGCATTAGTCGCGAGTTGTTTACCGCAAATATTGATGGGGCCATGCCAGAACCACTTCCTAAAAATCCAGTCACGACCAGCCCGCCGGCCACCAACAGTGCCGCCACCCCGCCGGCCGCTGAAATAGCTCGCTATAAAAATGCCGTGTCACGCTTGTCCATGTTTCAGAAAAAAGAGGACGAATATCTTTTCAAATATGCGTATCCGGAATCAAATAAGTTAGTGGTGGAAGTTCGTGAAAACATCGCCCAAGTCGGTAAAATTAAAACGGAACTGGAAGAAAAATATCCATCGCTCGCCGAAATGGTTTTTCAGCCGGTGGATACCACTCCCACGACTGCCGCCGGCAATTCCTCCAGCCAGCCTAATTATTCCCCAGCGCGCGTCAAAAAGCTTGAAACTCACTTGGAACTCGTCAAGGCGCAAGCCATCAAACTCGACGAGGCGGAGAGTCGGATCGGCGATTTAACGCGCCGCAAATTAATTCTGGATCACAACTACGAAGCCTTGAATTTGCAGATTGAACAGAACCGGATTCGCCAGGCATTTGGGCCGGGACAGATTTCAAACATCTCAGTATTTGAAACCCCGACGCCGCCCTCTAAAAACATGGGCAAATATTACAAAGTCATCGGCGGCTTGGTGTTTGGAGGCTTGCTGGCAGGCTTGTTCTGGGCCTTTATCTTTGAGCTTTATATTGACCGCACCGTCAAGCGGGCGAGTGAGATTGAAACCAAACTTAACATTCCCTTCTTCCTTGCCATTCCTGCGATCAGCAAGATTGATCGCAAGTTATTGGCGGCTCCGAGTCGGCAGACGGAGTTTGGCGGCCCAGCCTCATCCGGCGGCAGTTTAGTGCCAACGGCCAATCTCGAAATGAATTCTTCACTCGTCAATCACGCGCTCGATTCGCATTACGATGCGTTGCGCGACCGGTTGGTGCTCTATTTTGAATCCATAAATCTGACGCGCAAACCGAAACTCGTCGCGGTAACGAGCGCCGGGCGCGGCGCGGGTGTCAGCACCATTGCCTCGGGTCTCGCGGCCTCGCTTTCTGAAACGGGCGATGGTCGGGTATTGCTCGTGGACATGAATCAGGAAAACGGCGGCGCGCAGCAATTCTTCCACGGCAAGGCTAATTGCAAATTAGACGACGCGTTACTCCGCGACAAACGCGATGAAGCGCTCGTGTCGGAACGGCTCTATGTCGTCTCCGAAGGCTCGGCGAGCGACAAGCTGTCCCGCGTGCTGCCGAAACGTTTTGCCGCGCTCGTTCCGCAGCTCAAGGCGAGCGATTACGATTACATTATTTTTGACATGCCCCCGGTTTCGCAGACTAGCATCACCACGCGTCTCGCGGGATTCATGGACACCGTCATGCTCGTGATCGAATCGGAAAAAACTGATCGCGACACCGTGCAACAGGCGAATGCTCTCTTGACGCAGTCTAAAGCGAACGTCACCGCCGTGCTGAACAAAACCAAGCAACATGTTCCGGGACGACTCATCCACGACATCAACGCCAAGGTCTGAAACCGCTGCGGTTACCCTTGCAGATTGACCGGCGTGAAATTTTTTCGAGCCGTTCACACTGACTATTTCCCGTGTTCAATCAAATCTATTACCGATTCAAGCCGTATCTGCCTTGGCAATGGCGGATGAATGCGCGGCATCTCGTTTCCCAAGTTCAGCGCCGGCTGTATGCCGACACTTGGCCGATTGACCCACAGGCCGGCGTGGCCCCCGCCAATTGGCCTGGTTGGCCGGAGGGAAAGAAGTTTGCATTTGTCCTGACGCATGACGTCGAAGGCTCCATCGGCCTGGAAAAAGTCCGCCCGCTGATGGAGCTTGAAGTCAAAAAGGGTTTCCGTTCTGCCTTCAACTTTGTGCCCGAAGGGGAATACCGCGTGCCGCCGGAATTCCGCGCTGAGCTTGATCGCAATGGTTTTGAAGTTGGCGTGCATGACTTGCGCCACGATGGTAAACTTTTTTGGCCGGCTGAATTTTCCCGCAACATCAGCCGCATCAATACCCATCTGCGCGACTGGCGCGTCAAAGGTTTTCGCACCGGCTTCATGCTCCATGACCGTGATTTTCTGAACGGTTTGGAAATTGATTACGACGCCTCCACGTTTGACACCGACCCGTTTGAGCCGCAACCGCAAGGCGTCCGCACCATTTTTCCGTTTTGGATTTCGCGCCCGCAAGGTGGCGGTTTTGTGGAGTTGCCCTATACCCTCGCGCAAGATTCTACCGTCTTCTTTGTGCTGCGGGAAAAAAACACGGACATCTGGAAACGTAAGTTGGATTGGATTGTTCAGCGTGGTGGCATGGCGCTCGTTAACATTCACCCGGACTATATCAATTTCAAAGGCGGGCAACCCGAGCCGTCCGAATATGGCAGCGAGCTCTATGCGGAGTTTCTCTCGTATGTCGCCGAAAATTATCCCGGCCAATATTGGAACGCCCTGCCGCGTGACATTTCCAATTGGTATCGCCGTTCATTTCACTGCGAACAAAAAGGCTCGTCGCAAGCACTCAGTGTTCGCCGGGAAACCGGGCTGAAGAAAAAGCGCGCGGCGGTCGTCCTCTATTCCTACTACGCCAATGATCCGCGTCCACGTCGCGAATCCGAAACCTTGCAGCAGGCGGGCATGGAAGTGGATGTGATTTGCCTCCGGGAAAACGCCGGTGAACCCAAGAACGAAATCATCAATGGGGTCAGCGTCCACCGCGTATCGCTCAAACGCCGGCGCTCGGGAGCCCTGATTTACGCGCTGCAATATTTTTGGTTTTTAGTGAATTCCTTTTTCATCCTGACCGGTTGGCGGTTTAGGAAATACTATGATCTGGTTCATGTCCACAACATGCCGGATTTTCTCGTGTTCACCGCGCTGGTGCCCAAGCTCACCGGAGCCAAAGTTATTTTGGATTTGCACGATCCGATGCCGGAACTGATGGTCACAATTTTTGGATTGAAGGAAAATAGTCTCGTGGTCCGGCTGTTAAAGTGGTTTGAGCGCATGAGCATCGGATTTGCGGATCGCGTGATCACGGTCAACCTTGCTTGTAAAAAAATTTTTTCTGCGCGCAGTTGTCCGGCGGAAAAAATTGACGTGCTGCTCAATGTCCCGGATGAACGCATTTTCAAATTCCACGACAGTGCCGACTACCCGCCGCGCGATCAAAAAAAACCGTTCGTCATCATGTATCATGGGTCGCTCGTCGAGCGAAACGGATTGGATCTGGCCGTCGAAGCCCTGCGGTTGGCGCAAAAAAATATTCCGGCCGCGCAGCTTCATATCTACGGCGGACGGACAGCGTATTTGGATGGTGTCCTCGAAAGCGCCAGCAAAAACGGGTTGAATGGTGCGGTTCACCACTTTGGTGCCAAGCCTCATTCAGAAATCACCAAAGCCATTGAGGCCTGCGACGTCGGCATTATTCCCAACCGACTCAATGCCTTCACCGAGATCAATACGCCCACGCGCATTTTTGAATATCTCTCGCTCGGCAAACCTGTGATCGCACCACGCGCTACAGGCATCACCGATTATTTCGGTCCGGGTGATCTGATCTTTTTCCAGCTCGGTGACACGCCTGACCTCGCGAAAAAAATCGAATTCGCCTGCCGGGAACCGGATGCCGTTCGCGAAATCACCCGTCGCGGCCAAGCTGTTTACCGCCGTCATTGTTGGAGTCAGGAAAAAAATCTATTGCTTGATCGAGTGTATGGCATGCTGGCGGAAGAGGAGACCTGCGTCCTCAAATGATCGCCGTTGCCGCCAAAGTGGAAGATCACCCGGTCGTGATCGAGTTATTCGAACTCTTCAAGACGCCGTGGGAATTTTTTCAGCCTGGCAGCCGCGCCGAAGTATTACTTTGCGCCCAAAATGAAATTCCCACGACTGCCGCCAAGTTGGTGTTGATTTACGGCAGCGAACTGAACGCTTTTGATCGCGCGCAATCCACACCTGTGCGTCCCTTGGGAGCACGACAAATGCTGGCCCACGGCGAGAAAAGTTTTCCGATTTATGGCCCAAGCCTCGCCTTTGAAAACGCAGCGAATCCAGCTCTGATGGAAGCCAAAAACGAATCGCAAACCATCGTCCGTATTGGTTACGATTTGTTTTCAGAAATCCGTCAACTGCTCACTGTCGGCCAACCGATGGAGCACGCAGCCACGCCGACACTGGAACGGCACGTCGAGCTGCTGCGCGAGCTGATTCTGCGCCACGCCGCGCCGTTGCTGGAGATCCCGCCGGTGCCAGTCGGACACAACTTCATCGCTTGTCTGACGCATGATGTGGATCACGTTGGCATTCGCAATCATAAGTTCGACCATACGCTGTTTGGTTTTCTTTTTCGCGCTACCATCGGTTCCGTGCTCGACGTGGTGCGCGGCAAAAAAAACTTTGGTCAGTTGGCAACAAACTGGCTCGCGGTTTTGAAACTACCGTTCGTTCACTTGGGATTAGCTAAAGATTTTTGGTATCAGTTCGATCACTATGTAGAACTTGAAAACGGTGCGGCTTCGACTTTCTTCGTCATTCCAAAAAAAGGCGAGACCGGTCTCGATGTCAAAGGCAACCGGTCGCCTAAACGCGCGGCGAGTTATGATGCGCGCGATTTAAAAGATATTTTGATCGGCTTGAAAAACGGCGGCAAAGAAATTGGAATCCACGGCCTGGATGCGTGGCGCGATGTGGTCGCCGGACGCGAGGAGAAGAAAATTATTTCCGACCTTACCGGCGCAACGGAATCCGGTGTGCGGATGCACTGGCTTTATTTCGGCGAGCAATCACCTGCGGTTTTAGAAGCCGCCGGATACACTTACGATTCAACAGTCGGCTACAATGGCACGGTGGGTTATCGCGCTGGAACCACGCAAGTGTTCAAGCCGTTGACGACAAAATTTTTATTGGAATTGCCAATGCACGCAATGGACACAGCGCTATTCTATCCGTCTTACTTGAATCTTTCGCCCGCACAGGCGGCAGAAAAAATGCGTCCGCTGGTGGAATTTGCCGTGCAATCCGGCGGCGCATTTGTGGTGAACTGGCACGACCGCAGCATCGCCCCGGAGCGATTGTGGGACGGCAGTTACACCGAACTAATTTCGGAATGCAAAAAAAATGGCGCGTGGTTTGCGACGGCCGGGCAGGCGGTGGCATGGTTCCGGCAGCGGCGCGACGTGGCTTTTGACCGTGGCGCGAATGGTATAAAAATTCGCACCGCAACTGGGGTCGATAAAAATTTACCGGGCTTGCGAGTCCGCGTTCACGCGACGGGTGATAAGTTTTTGGACCAAACCGTGCGCGATGACATGGAGATCAGTTTGTCTGCTTAAAATTTAGAATCACAAAAATATGAAAGATAAATTCGTAATCGCCCAATTGGGCTGCGGTTATTGGGGCCCGAACTTGCTCCGTAATTTTTCCGCGTTGAAAAACTGCTGGGTGAAATATGTGGTGGATGCGAGCGCCGAGCGCCGAGCGTTCGTGGAAAGTAATTTTCCCAAGACCAAGGCGCTGGATTCGCACCAGGCCGTTTATGCCGATCCCGAAGTGGACGCGGTGATCATTGCCACGCCGGCGGCCTCGCACTTTGAGCTCGCGCTCGCCGCGTTGCACGCCGGTAAAAATGTGTTCGTAGAAAAACCGCTCGCGACGAAAGCGTCCGAAGTGGACGAACTCGCGCGGGTGGCCAAGGAAAAAAATCTCACGGTGATGGTCGGTCACACGTTCATTTACAATTCAGCCGTGCGCTTCGTGAAGAAGATGATTGATTCCGGCGACCTCGGCGAAGTTCGCTACATTTACAGTCAGCGCCTGAACCTCGGCCGCATTCGTTCGGACATTGACGCGCTGTGGAATTTCGCGCCGCACGATATCAGCATCATCCAGTATTGGCTGGGCGATCCGACGCCATCCTCCGTCACGCGCAACGGCATGGCGTATATGCAAGACGGCATTGACGACGTGGTGTTTCTCAATTTGAAATATCCGAATAAAGTCATGGCGAACATTCATGTGAGCTGGCTTGATCCGCAAAAAGTCCGCAAGATGATCGTCGTCGGCTCGAAGAAAATGGTGGTGTATGACGATGTGGCGGATGACAAAATCGCCATATACGACAAGGGAATTGATAAAAAAGCCGTGCTCGGCGAGAACATGGATTTTGATGCGCCGCGTCCGCCGGAATTCAATTATCGCAGCGGCGACATTTTGCTGCCGCAGGTGAAATTCGTCGAACCACTTCGCGTCGAAGCGGAACATTTTATTGATTGCATCAAAAACAAAACCACGCCGCTGACGGGTCTCGCGCACGCACGCACGGTGGTTTCCATTCTTGAGCAGGCGGGGAAATAATTTTAATTTTATGGGCGAACCCAAAATCAAAAAGGCCGGCATCGTGGATACGAAGTTCGGCGATAACGTCACGGTCGTGGAACCGGCTAACATCTACGGCGCAACGATTGGTGACAACACGTTCATCGGGCCGTTCGTGGAAATCCAGCGCGGGGCCACCATTGGTAAGCGTTGCAAAATCCAGTCGCACGCTTTTGTGTGTGACCTCGTGACCATCGGCGACGACACGGTCGTGGCACACGGCGTGATGTTCATCAACGATCTGTTCAAAACGGGCGGCCCGGCGAATAACAATCGTGATCTGTGGGCCTACACCAAAATTGGCAATCGCGTCAGCATCGGTTCCAACGCGACGATTCTGGCCGTGAACATTTGCGATAATGTTGTCATCGGTGCGGGTTCCGTCGTGACCAAAGACATTACGAAGCCAGGAATTTACGCTGGCAATCCCGCCAAGTTTTTACGCGCACTTTGAAATGAAATTTAACTAATTTTTTTACTCCCTCGCCCCGCCCAAGCGGAGCGAGGGTAGGGGATCGGGGTTCGATTTAGCAATACGCGCCTCCTCTCCCCGGCCCGCTCCGCCATCCGATGGAAGAGCGGGAGAAAAAATTAGCTTTGTCTGCATAACTAAAATCTAAACCCGAAAGAGAAAATCAAATATGAAAATACCGTTCGTTGATCTGCACGCCCAATACCTGACCATCAAGCCGGAAATTGACGCGGCGATTCAGGATGTCATCACCAACTCGGCCTACATCCGCGGCCCGCACGTTGATAAATTTGAAAAACTTTGGTCCGAAGCGATGGGCATGAAGCACTGCGTTTCTTGCGCGAACGGCACCGATGCGATTTATATTTTGATGCGCGGCCTCGGCATCAAGCCCGGCGACGAAGTCATCACGACTTCTCATTCCTGGATTTCCACGACGGAAACCATCACGCAGGCGGGCGGCAAAGTTGTTTTCGTAGATTCGGAATATGACACGTTCAATCTCAACGCCGCGCAGATCGAATCAAAAATTACGTCGCGCACCGTCGGAATTATTCCGGTGCATCTTTACGGTCAACCCGCCGATATGGAAGCGGTTATGGCCATCGCCAAAAAACACAAGCTGTGGGTGATCGAAGATTGTGCGCAATCTCACCTCGCACGTTTCAAGGGAAAATTAGTCGGCACATTCGGTGATGCGGCGACGTTCTCGTTTTATCCCGGAAAAAATCTGGGCGCTTATGGCGATGCCGGCGGCCTCGTGACCAACGACGATAAACTTGCTGATTGGTGCGCCACCTATGCACGGCACGGCGGCAAAGGTGAACACATGATGGAAGGCATTAACAGTCGCCTCGATGGTTTGCAGGCTGCGATTTTAAATGTCAAAGTGCCGCACTTGCAAAAGTGGACCGAAGCGCGTCGCACAGTAGCCGCGCGCTACAACGAATTACTCGCTGGTGTCGGCGATCTCGTGACGCCGAAGGTCGCAGCAAACCGCGACCACGTTTATCATCTCTATGTCATTCGCACGGAGAAGCGCGACGCGCTGAAGAAATATCTCGGCGACGCCGGCATCGGCACCGTGTTGAATTATCCCAAGGCGCTGCCATTTTATCCGGCCTATGCGTATCTTGGTCACCAGACTTCGGATTTCCCGGTGTCTTACGCGAACTCCTCGCGCATTTTGTCGCTCCCGATTTTTCCGGAGATGACGGATGAGATGATCCAATACGTGGCGAACTCCATCAAAGCCTTCTACGCTGCCGGACGTTGATTGTGATTAAGTCAGCCAACGGCGGTCAGGGTTTCCCCTTGCCGCCGTTGGTGCTAAAAAGTTTTTGCCGGTCGAATAAATAAATGCCACCGCTGATCGCCATAGTTGTTTATCTTTTTTTTGCGGTTTACCTGCTTCGGCGCGATCTGCGCCAAAACCCGAATGTCACGCGGGCATTGTGGATTCCAACCATCTGGGTATTCATCAGCGGCTCACGGTTTATTTCCCAATGGCTCGACACATTCGGACTCAACTTGGGCGGAACCACCGTGGAGGAGGGAAGCCCGATTGACGCCGCTTTTTTCCTGGTGATGACTTTGATGGGTGTTTCGGTGCTTCTGCGGCGGCGCATTTATCCAGGCGATTTCGTTCGCTACAATCCATGGATCGCCTTCTTCATGTTGTTTTGTCTGCTCGGATGCCTCTGGTCCGATTTCCCGTTCGTGGCCTTCAAACGATGGACGAAACTCTTTGGCCAGGTGGTCATGGTGATGGTGGTGTTGACCGAGCCGGATCCGCAGGAGGCGGTGATCCGGCTGTTTAAGCGCTTCGCTTACGTGGTCGTTCCCGTCTCGGTGCTGTTCATCAAATATTTTCCTGAATTGGGGCGCGGCTTCGATGCGTGGTCAGGTCAAGGCGTTGATATGGGAATCACCTTGGACAAAAACGCGCTGGGCTACGACTGCATGCTGATTCTGATCGTGCTCGCGTGGCAGTTTATTTGCGACCGGCAGAAAGCCAAACCTGCGGGCCCCCGTAAAAAGCGAACCCGGAAAGAAATGTTTGAAATCGGCGTGGACGTTTTATTTTTCGTCGTGACCTGCTGGCTCTTACACGATGCTCACAGTTCCACCTCGTTGGTTTGCACGGTGGTGGCCATCGCGATCATTTACATCTTGGGGATGAAATGGGTGCGGCCGGAAAAACTGACCTTGTATTTCGTGACCGCCCTGATCGTCGTGGGTCTGGCGGCGTTCTTCAATTTTTTTACCTTCTTCATCACGCAAGTTTTGGGCAAAGACATGACGCTGACCGACCGCACGCAGATTTGGGATGTGCTTTTAAAGTGGGACATTAATCCACTCATTGGCACCGGCTACGAAAGCTTTTGGCTGGGCGAGCGCCGCGAGGAAATGTGGCGGATTTTCCCCAACCTGAGTCTCAACTCGGCCCACAACGGCTATCTGCAAACGTATTTGGACCTGGGCATTCTCGGATTGATCGCCACGTTTGGAATGGTTCTCTCGGGATATTTCAAAGCCAAGCGCGCATTGTTCACCAACTTTGATTTCGCCCGTTATCGGTTGGGTTTCTGGCTGGCGTTCCTGATTTACAATTGGACCGAGGTGGCCTTTCGCACTCACAGCGTGCCCTTCTTTGGATTTTTGCTGGCGGTGATCGATTTTCCCGCCAGCAAGACCGGTTCCTCGCGCAACCAAGTGGCGTCGAGGCAACACAACGAAGATTCTGATTACGAATTTTAGCCAGCTAGAATTGAAACACGGCTGCCCTTAATCTGTTCAATCGCTCGCTTGCTTTTACTCGAAACCAGCTTAAATGAAGCCTTGGCCTGAAGACTGCTTTAAGATTTAATATGACTCGATTTATGAACGTCCTTTTTTCACTTCACCGCGCCCATTGGCTGGCCGTGATCATTTTGTTTTTAGCCGGATTGACTGCCCCGGCCGCCACGAATTTTGCCGCCTCGGTTACGTTTGAAGCCGTGACTGCGGCCATCAATAGTTCCGCGCCCGGTGACACGGTCATCATGCCTCCCGGCACGGCGGCCTGGAGTTCGCCGCTTACGCTCTCCGGCGTCAGCCTCGTGGGCAGCGGCACCAACCAGACCTTCATCATTGATAACCTGGATCGAAACGTGAACACCCAGCCGCCGCTTATTTTCCTGCACAGCTCCACCAACTTTTTTGAGATCGGAAATTTTCAAATCCTGCCCGGCAACACCACCAAGAACTGGCACGGCATCATCGCCACGGACATGGCCGGACCCTGCCGCATCCACCACATCTTTTTCAATCAGGTCAATGACAAGAACATCATGCTCTACGGCGCCAATCAGACGCTTATCGATCATTGTTGGTTTTATTTGAAAGGCAACGAAGGCGTTCTCGTTCGTGACACCGGTTATGGGGATGCGTCGTGGGCCAGCCCCATGAACTACGGACGACAGAACGTCCCCTGCATCGAAGACTGCATTTTTACCAACGTGCTCGTCGGCGTCTCCAGCGTTTCCTTGGATGCCGAAGCTGGCGCGCGGATTTTATTCCGCTATAACGCCGTGCTCAACAATCTTTGGGCGAACCACGGCACCGAGAGCGGCGCCCGTTTGCGGGGATGTCGTTCCTTCGAAATTTACAGCAACCTGTTCGCGATGGATCCCACGTGGAGTTTTCCCTACGCCATGAGCATTCGCTCCGGCTCGGGCGTGATTTTTGGCAACACCATCACGGGCGTCAAATATGTGACTGGCATTGTAAATTATCGAAATGGCGAGCGCTTTGATCCTTGGGGAGGAGCCGACGGCTATTCTCCGTGGGACAATGTTGTAGCGACCAATGTGATTTCCGGAGTTCACAGCGGGGCCAACGGAGCTAACTACCTCGAAGTGGCCGGTGCCAATTGGACGGTGAACCAATGGGTTGGATATACGGTAGTGAATAAGGATTTTTCCGGAGCCAGTTGGAATTTTTCAACCATCGTCAGCAACAGCGCCACGCAGATTCTTTTCAACCCAGCCAAAGACTATGGTGCCATGACTTTTTCAACGGGGCAGCGCTTTGAAGTTAACCAGATTTACCCCATGCTGGATCAGCCGGGTATCGGCAGCGGTGATTTGATCGTTGGCGATCAACAACCTTGGGGCCCTAATCCTACGGTCGCCGGTTTGGGCGTGGCCAAATGGCCGCATCAAGTCAGCGATCCGATTTATGCTTGGAGCAACTCATTGAACGGAACTCCGGGCAAAATTGGTTCTGATTTTCCGAACATCAAGGAAGGCCGCGACTTTTTCAACGACCTGCCTAAGCCCGGCTATGAACCGCTCCCCTATCCGCATCCTCTGCAAGGATCAGGAAATGGTGGTGGCTCAGGCGGTTCAGGCGGTTCCACCAATTCCCTCCAGCCACCGGCGCGTGTCTGGGTCCAACAATAAAAAAATCTGCTGCTGGATTGTTTCGCAAAGGTGCAAACAACCCGATAAAAATGAGCGTCGAATCTATCGTCACGCCCGCTGACAAAATTCTCGTCACGGGCTCCAACGGCTTTATTGGCACGCGCGCCGTGGAAAATCTGCTCTCGCGCGGGTTTTTCAATCTGCGTTTGTTTGTGCGGCCTTCGAGCAAACTCGAAAAGCTCCAGAAAATTCTCGCGCAGTTTCCCGCCGCAAAAAATGTCGAGATCGTCGCTGGCGATTTGTTGTCGCGCGAGGATTGCCAGCGCGCAGCGAAAGACGTCGCCGTCATCGTTCACCTTGCGGCGGGCTTTGATAAATCATTTGCCGGTGCGTTCATGAATTCCGCGCTCGCCACCCGCAATCTGCTCGATGCGTTTCTTGAACTGGGCAAACCGCGCCGCTTCGTCAACGTCAGTTCGTTCGCCGTGTATTCCAATTACAAAATGGAACGCCACGCGTTGCTCGACGAAAATTGTCCGCTCGAAACCGAGCCGCAAGCGCGCAACGACGCTTACGGTTTCGGCAAGCTCAAACAGGAGCAGCTTGTCCAGGAATACGGCCGCACGCGCGGACTCAAGTGGGTCATCCTCCGTCCCGGCATGGTTTATGGACCGGGCAAATCTGAGTTGAGCGGACGCGTGGGCATCAACACCTTCGGCTTTTTCATTCACATGGGTGGACGCAACGAGATGCCGATGACGTATGTGGACAACACTGCCGATGCAGTTATTCTCGCTGCGATCAAGCCCGGCGTGGATGGCGAAATTTTCAACGTCGTGGACGACGAGCGCTGGTCGAGCAAAGATTTTCTGGCCGCGCGCAAAGAAGCCAAAAACTTTTTCTCCGTTTGGATGCCATATCCGCTGATGAAATTCGGCTGCGGATTGTGGGAAGATTTTTCCCAAAAACGTCACGGCCAGTTGCCCGCAGTTTTCAATCGCCGCCGTTGCGCTGCCGAGTGGGGCGGCAATACTTTTTCCAATGAAAAGTTGCACAAACTGCTCGGCTGGTCGCCTAAAATCAAAACGGTGGATGCGGTGAAACTGTTTCTCGCTCAATACAAATGAAGCTGCGAATTGCCATCATCGGGTGCGGCAAAATCGCCGACCAACACGTGCAGGCTGCGCATCGCATCGGCAACTGTGAAATCGTGGCGGTGTGTGACCGTGAAAAA
>JANYFN010000187.1 GCA_025362675.1 Limisphaerales bacterium
AGTTCACGGATAAAACATACGCGCTCACTTTTTCCGGCGTGACCGTGGCGTGCTTGGCGATTTTGTAGCCCGCCACCGCCACCATCCAAATCGCAGCGAGGGCGACTAACGCCATCGCGATGGGCCGCTGTCGCTGGTTTAACATGAGAAAAGTTTAGGGCATGGTTGGTGATTCAACACGGAAAATAGACTTCAAGGTTGGCTGCCAGTTCAAATTATTTTCCTATCCGCAGTAAAAATCTTCCGCAGCCCGTTTTACATTTGCGATCCGTCGTCCATTGGCCGATGCGAAAAAATGACGAACTAAGCGGGTCTGACGGTGGTGCCGCCGATAATTAATTTCCCCGCGTTGAGGTTTCGGTCTGTGATTTTTCCGCACGCAACTGGCCGCAACCGGCGGCGACATCGATGCCCCGGCGTTGGCGGACCGTGCTCGGAATGCCGGACGCTTGCAGAATTTTTTGAAACGATTTTGCGGCCGCCGTGAGCGTCGCGATTCCAGCAAAACCGTTCGTAGGATTGAGCGGAATCAGATTCACGTGCGCGTCGAGACCGGTGAGCAGTGCGGCCAAACGTTCGGCTTGCGCGGGAGAATCATTCATTCCGGCAATCAACGTCCACTCGAAAAAAATCTGCCGGCGGGTTTGCGAAAAATAAGTGCGACACGCCGCCATCAATTCGGCCAGCGGCCAGCGGCGGCTCGCGGGCACCAGCGCCGCACGTTCCGTCTCCGTCGCGCCATGCAAGCTGACGGCGAGATGATACGGCCGCTGTTCTGCCGCCATTCGTAAAATTCCCGGCACCACGCCCACGGTGCTGATGGTGATTTTGCTGGGACCGATATTTAGTCCGCCTCGCTCCGAAATAATTTCCAACGCCGTCATCACCGCGTCGTAGTTATGCAGCGGCTCGCCCATGCCCATGAGCACCAGATTGCGTAACCCGGCGTGGCCGGCGGCGTGCAAGGCGCGTTGCGCATGGTGGACTTGCGCGACAATTTCTCCCGGTTGCAGCTGGCGCACGAAACCCATCTGGCCCGTGGCGCAGAAGACGCAACCCATCGCGCAACCAGCCTGCGTGCTGACGCAAACGGTGTGGCGTCCTTTGAAACCCATCAGCACCGTCTCAATCGTTTGACCGTCGGCGAGGCGGAGGAGAAATTTGCGCGTCAGCCCGTCGCCGCTGGCGATGTCGGCGGTCTCGATGGGTGCTTCCATGAAGAAACGTTTGCCCGCGCCAAAATTTTCCGTCAGCCAGCGGCGCAGTGGTGGTGAGAAATATTCTGCCGCACCGAAATCCTTTACCAGATCACGTTGCACGGCGCGCCACACTGTCCGCGCGTGAACCGGGGAAAGGCCGGACGCGATCATTTCCCGCTCCAGCTCCACGAACGTGAGGCCGAGAAGTGAGCGCGGGATATTGGATGCGGCAGCTACGGTCAACATGTCGGCAAAGTGTGGCGCGGGTCAAGCCCGCTTGCGATTTCAAAATCGCCCCAGTCCTCACCGCCGCGGAGTGGGGAGGAAAAGCGATGCAGTGAAAAAGCACCAGCGCCGGCAGCAGCGCGTCAGTGGTTCATCGCCTGATTAACGTTCAGCCAGTAATGACCGATGTCGCCGACAACCTGCATGTATTCCTCGGCTTCTGCCGGCTTGATGACATAGCTGTTCACGCCGAGGTGATAGCTTTCTACCATTTCGATTTCGTGCTGAGAAGAAGTGAAGACCACCACGGGAATCGTCCGGGCGCGGTTATCGGCTTTGAGCTGCCGCAACAAATCCAAGCCGCTCGTGTGCTGGAGCTGGAGATCCAGCAAGATGACTTTGGGGATTTTTATCTCGTTCCAATTCGCATACAAACTTGCCTCCAGAATGGCGTCCATCATCTGCATACCATCGGTGACATGCACGACCTCACCGGGAATGTTTCGTCGCTTCAACGCCACCATGGCCAATTCGGCATCGCTGGCATTGTCTTCCACCAATAAAATTTCTGCAGTAATGAGTGACTGCATCCCCAACCTCATGCTTTCCCGTTGTTCGCCGGATCACTTGTTATGACTCGATTCACCAAACAACTGGGCAAGCTTCGTCCATCGCAAAAACAGTGCAAGAAGTTTTTTCAACAAACCAAAAAAACGGAAGGCCAAGCGCCACGCGGCCACTTCGCCTCCCGTTGAAATCTTACACCCGAATCAGTGCTTCACGACCACGACTTTGCCCAGCGGCTGGCCGATGTCCTTGAGCAATGGCCCGAACCATTTGGTTTTAATGTTGAACGGTTTTCCGCCCTTGATGCGCTCGAACTCGATCGCGCGGAGCTGGTCACCGTGGGCTTCGTCCTCGCCCACCACGCCGCCTTTGCCGGCGAGCGCGCATTGCACGGCTTTCACGGCGCAACGTTTGATGAGCTTGCGGTCGGCAGCATTCGCAGCGGCGGCGCGGCTGTAATAACCGCTCTTCTGCACGAGCGTTTTTTCCGCACCGAGCAGTTCCGCGAACTGTTTGGAGAACCACGAACCGACATTCACCTTATCCAAGCGGACGTGGCCGAACGCATCGCGCGGAATTTCTTCACCGCGACTTTCCATTTGCGCGACGATGGCGGACACGCCGGCGCCTTCGGAAATAAATAAATTCACGCAATCATGTTTGTCCATGATTTTGCGCAGTCGCGCGGCTTCGCCTTTGATGTCGAGCGCCATTTCGGGAATGTAAATGCCGTGGACATCGCGGCGTTCCGGGCTTAATCCGAGGTCGGGCAAAAAGCTCATCGCGCCCATCATCTTGCGATATTCATAAGCCGTGGCGGCGGTGAGCCAACCGCAATTGCGGCCCATGACTTCGTGGATGATGAGCATGCGCGGGTTTGAATTATGCTCGGCCACCACGTTCGCAAAATAATGTGCGCCTTCTTCCGCCGCCGTCCACGCGCCGAGACTTTGGCGAATGGGAATCACATCGTTATCAATCGTCTTGGGCATGCCGACGACGGTGAGATTGTAATTATTATTTTTAAGAAATTTCGCGAGATCGGCGGCGGCGGTATTTGTGTCGTCGCCGCCGATGGTGTGCAACACGTCCACGCCGTCCTTGATCAATTGGTCAGCGGCGACTTTCTGCGGGTCCTGGCCTTCCTTCACGAGACCGCGCTTGACGCAATCTTTTATGTTCGTGAGCTTCACGCGACTGTTGCCGATGGGGCTGCCGCCGTGTTGGACGAGCGCCTGCCAATTCTTGCGCACCGCCGCCGTCACCTTGAGGCTCTGGCCTTGGAGCAGGCCCATGTAACCGTTCACGTAGCAGATGATCTCCACCTTCGGCGCCTTGCGCGTGTAGGTTTCAATGAGGTAGCCGATGGAGGCGCTCAAGCACGGAGCGAGTCCGCCAGCGGTCAGGATGCCAACTTTCTTGACTGTTTTATTCATAAATAATTTGGGGAGGAAAAACCTCCGTCCGACGATAATGCTGCAACCGCGTTTTAATCTCAATTTCAAACCTCATTGCAGCCAACCGCAATGGGGTGGCGCGAATGGAAGCAGTCGCGGAGGCTCGGGAAGAAATGTAGTAACCCAATCTCGCCGCCGCCGTCCTTGATTCTATGAAACCCAAGTCCGTTCTCCCGATCTTGGTGGCCTTGATTTTTCTGGCGCTCGCTCCGGCCTTCGCGCAATCAAGCAATCGCCCGCCACGCACACCGCCGCCCACGCGCGATCCGCACACACCCGGATTTGTCACCGCGAAGGAATTGCCCGATGGCGAAGTCCCGTCCGCCGCTGCCGAGGGAAATTTTATTCTCGGCCCGACGCATAAACCCGCGCCGGAAATGACCGTTCAGACCAATGTGCCGCAAGGAACGATTTATAATTTCACCATGAGTTCCACCGACAGCAAAATGTATCCCGGCATCGCGCGCGACCCGAATACATTTGGCCGGGTGGATTCCAACAACCCCGTCAAAATGGTCGTCACCACCAGCCATCCCGCGCCCTACACGCGCAAGGTTTCGGTGTATGTGCCAAAGCAATACATCCCCGGCACCGCTGCGCCGTTCATCATCGGAGCCGACGGCCCTGACCGCGCATTGTTCACCGCACTGGACAATTTGATCGCCGAGAAAAAAATTCCCGCGATGATCGCCATCTCCATCGGCAACGGCAGCGGCGACGCACAAGGCAGCGAACGCGGATTGGAATACGACACCATGTCCGGCAAATACGCCGAGTTCGTCGAGACCGAAGTGCTGCCGCTCGTGGAAAGCAAATGCAACGTGACGCTGACCAAAGACCCCGACGCCCGCGCGACAATGGGTGGCAGTTCCGGCGGCTCCTGCGCACTCATCATGGCGTGGTATCATCCCGAACTTTACCGTCGCGTGCTCACTTACTCCGGCACGTATGTGAACCAGCAATGGCCGCATAACGACGAAACCCCGCATGGCGCCTGGGGATTTCACGAAACGTTGATTCCCGAAAATCCGGCGAAACCCATCCGCCTCTGGCTCGAAGTCGGCGACCGCGACAATTTTAATTCAAATTCCCTGCGCGACAATATGCACGATTGGGTTGTGGCGAATGAGAACATGGCGAAGGTGCTCGCGGCGAAAAATTATCATTATCAATTCATCTTCGCGCGCAACGCCGGCCACACCGATCACGCCGTAAAACAACAGACCTTACCCGCAGCGTTGGAATGGCTGTGGCAAGATTATCAGCCGCCGACGAAATAAAGCGGGGGAAAGTTCCAGCGGAGTGAAACCCGTTGGTATTCGTGGACGAAGCGGAGCGCCCCAACGGTGGCCGACACCAGGACCTTAAGGCAAAGCGCGGAATCTGGTGACAACGTAATCACTACTCGGCTGGATCACGCGTGACCGCGCTGCTCGCGTCGTCGCTCGATTTTACATTAAACATGACTGCCGTAACGGCGCGGAAATACGACCCGGAACGTAGTGCCCGCTTCCGCTGAGCTGGCGATTTCCAGGCTCGCATCCAGCAACTCACACAGGCGCTTCACAATTGAAAGGCCGATCCCTTCGCCGGGCTTATTTTGGGAGCGTCGGGTTGGGGTGGTGGCGTCCTTGGCCGCCAGCACATGTGAGGCTTCACCTTTGATGGCTGCTGACTTTTCATCGGACTCCTTCGCACTCGCGGTGGCTTCTTGCAAACCGTCCGCCAGGGACGTGCCGGCTTCGGTCAACATTCCCGGTCCGGTGTCTTTGACCATGAGCCACCAATTCTCCTTCTCCTCGCCCCAACTTACGATGACGCCGCCGGATTCGGTGTATTTGAGGGCGTTCACCAAAAGGTTCTTCGCCACGCGCCGCACTTTTTCCGCATCGCCCTCGACGGAAAGCTGCGCTGGTCCTTTCGCTTTCAAGAACAGGTTGCGTTCGAGGGCGAAGGGTTGGTTGCTCTCGCACAGATCCGTAATCAAGCTGTCGGCGTCGAATCCGGCGATTTCCCGATTTTCCTGGCCCGCTTCCAACCGCGCCAGGTCCATCAATTCACCCAGCATCGAGTTGAGTCCCTGCACCGCCCGCTGGAGGAACGCCGCCGTTTCCACCCGGTCGGTTTCCGCCATGCCGGTCCGGCTGATCTGTGTCGCCGCCATGCTGACGCCGAGGACGTCGCTGTTGAGATCGTGAACCGCCTGATGAATGAGCGTGGCCCGCCGCCGCTCAATCTCATCAACATCCGCCAGCGCGCTCATCAGGTCGCGCACCCGGCCGCTGGCTTCCGCCTGTTGCATACGCTCGTATTGGGCGGCACTGCCGCTGATGATGTCATTGATGAGGTGGAGCAACTGGCGATGCGCTTCCAGCAGCGTCGCGTGCTCCAGTTCCGGATGACCGGCGAAGATGTTGCTCAACTCCTCGAACACGCAGATCTGGAAATGCCCGCACTCGCTGATCAGTTCTTT
>JANYFN010000222.1 GCA_025362675.1 Limisphaerales bacterium
CCGCCGTAAATCTCGGACGATTGAAATACAAACCCGCGCCGCTTGCACAGCGACACGATTTTTTCCATCAAAGGAATCTCTTTTGGTTCGGCCATAAGTCGCACAGTTTTCGTCAAGCACGGTTTGAAGTCAAGATGCGCGCATCAACGGCCGTGTCCGAATTCGGTAGGGCGAGCGTCCGCGCGAGCCTAAGATTTAAGCGGCTCGCGGGGACGTTCGCCCCACCAGTTTTTTTAAAATTAGGACACTACCGCATCAATGATCACCTTCAGTCACGCCCGCCGCTGCAAAATACTTTGTCGGATTTTCCTAGCGCCGGTTGTTTAATGGTAGCAATGCAAACCAAGACCGACGCCCAACTGCTCCGCGACTACGCCGCGCATGGTGACGAGTCCGCATTTCGCGAATTGGTCGCGCGCCACACGGACTTCGTTTTTTCCTCCGCGTTCCGGCAGGTGGAGTCATCCGCCGCCGCCGCTGATCTTGCGCAAAGCGTCTTCACCGACCTCGCGCGCAAAGCCGCCGCGGTGGGTGAAAAAATTTCCGCCGACTCCTCGCTCGCCGGCTGGCTGCATCGCAGCACGCGTTACGCCGCGCTGAATCATTTGCGCGACACGCACCGTCGCCGCACCAACGAAAGGCTGGCCATGGAACAACTCCTCACCAACTCCGACTTCACCGCCGACTGGGAACAGATCCGCCCCACGCTTGACGAGGCGCTCGATAGCCTCGGCGATGACGACCGCGAAGCCCTGTTGCTGCGCTTTTTCCAGAAAAAAGATTTTCGCGCCGTCGGCCTTGCGCTCGGCGTGAGTGATGACACCGCGCAAAAACGCGTAAGCCGCGCGTTGGAACAACTGCGCGAATTTTTTGCGAAACGAAAAATTACTGTGGGCGCCGGCGGACTCGTCGCCGTGATTTCCGCCAATGCCGTGCAAGCCGCGCCGGTGGGCTTGGCTGTCACCATTTCCGCCACCGCACTAGCCGGCACGGCGGCCACCACTTTCACCCTCATTTCCGCCACCACCAAAACCATTGCCATGACTACGCTCCAAAAAACCCTCGTCACCGCCACGGTGGCCGTGCTCGCTGGCGCGGGCATTTACCAAGCCCGCCAAGCCGCGCAACTCCGCGACCAAGTCCAGACGCTCCAGCAACAGCAAGCGCCGCTGGCGGAACAAGTGGACAAGCTCCAAAATCGTTTTGCTGATGCGACCAACCGACTGGCGGATTTGCTCGCGGAAAACACGAAGTTCAAGTCCGGCCAAAACCAGAAGGAACTACTGGCCCTGCGCGGCAAGGTGACCGTGCTCTCCAATCAAGCGGCAAAAGCCGCCAAGGCCGCCGCTAAAAAAGCCACAAATTCTATGGCGAATATGTTCAGCGACCCGCTCATGCTGGAGCAGGAGCGCGAGCAAACTTCCCGAAGGGTCAAAAGGGATTACGCGAAATTGTTCACTGACTTGAATCTGCCGCAAGACAAGGCTGACGCATTGAACGATTTGATTGTGAAAAAACTCAACGTGTATGTGGACGTGAACTCTGACCTGGCGAGCAGCAATCCGGACCAATCACAAATAATGAAGGCGGCAGCTCAAAAAATTTGGGCGGCAGGTGAAGAGATCCGTCAACTGCTGGGGGCAGACGACTATTCCAAATTCAAGAATTATGAAGACACAATGGATCAACGCTACGAAGTTTCCGGGTCGCAAGGTTTTGCGCGGGAACTGCCCGCTGGGCAGGCATTGACCTCCGACCAAACCGAGCAACTTATTTCGGCGATGGCGGAGGTGGAAAAGAATTTCAAATTTTCCAGCGGCGCAAGACCCACCAGCCCTCAGGGTCTCACCGCTGTTTTAACGGAAAAGCCGGCGAGCGAAATTAATGTGGATGCTTTCTCCGCTGAAATGCAACAACTGAATGACCGATACCTTGCCCGTGCCCAGTCCATTCTCACCTCGGACCAGATTACCGCGTTTCAAAGTTATCTCGCCAACCGTAAACAAGATTTAAAATATTCCCTCTTGAGCCAAAAAGCGTCTCCGTCTGGAAATATCCAGCTTCAGGCTCCTGGACATTTGTAAATCACCAGCTCCGCAGGAGCGACAAATTTCCACCGATGCCACGCCTACGGCGCTAAAACTTTTCGCGTTGTTCGTGTATTTCGTGGTTCAAAACGCCTTCGCCGCGATGTCGCGGCGGAACTACGAGGTGCAAAATTATTTGTCGGATTTCAGCAGGCGGCGGCGATATGCTTCTGAAAATGAGCGAGCCCGCCGCCACTAAAGATCTTGAACTGCTCCGGCAATTCACCCGCGACCACTCGCAAGCCGCCTTCACCGAACTGGTGAAACGTCGTGTGAATCTGGTGTATTCCGCCGCGCTCCGGCAAGTCCGCTCGCCGCAACTTGCCGAGGAAGTCGCCCAATCCGTCTTCACCGATCTCGCCCGCGATGCCGTCAAGTTGAAGCCCGACACCATCCTGACCGCGTGGCTTTATTCCGTGGCGCGACGCACCGCCGTTGATGTCATCCGCAAAGAATCCCGCCGCCAGTTACGCGAACAAATCGCCGTGGAGATGAATACCATGAATGCCACCGCTGAAGATTGGACGCAGATTGAACCATTGCTAGACGAAGCTGTCGCCACGCTCGACGAAACCGACCGCGCCGCCGTGCTGCTCCGCTATTTCGAAAACCAATCCCTCCGCGACATCGGCCAGCAACTTGGTGTGAGCGACGACACCGCGTAAAAACGTGTGAGCCGCGCGGTGGAAAAATTGCGCGAGTTTTTTGCGAAACAAAAAATCACAATTGGTGCAAGCGGACTTGTCGCTTTGATTTCCGCCAACGCCGTGCAAGCCGCGCCGGTGGGCTTGGTAAGCACAATTTCTGCCTCCGTTTTGACCGGGACTGCCGTTTCAACCTCAACCGTAATCACCAAAATCATTGCCATGACCACACTTCAAAAAACTATCATAACCGTAGCATTCATTGCCGCCGTCGGCGCGGGAATTTTCGAAGCGCATCAAGCCGCTCAACTGCGCACACAAAACGAGGCGCTTCAGCAGCAGCAAATGCCGTTGGCCGAACAAATCGCGCAGTTGCAAGGCGAACGCGATGACGCGACAAACCGGCTGGCTACGCTTGCCGGTAAAATCGCGGAATTGAAGCCGGGCCAAAAACAGTCTGAGCTGCTGAAATTGCGCGGACAGGTGGGCGCGCTGCGCCAGGAAAACAAAATGGCCGGTGAAAAAAGCGCGCTCAATAAAATCACTTCCGACCCTGTCGCCCGGAAAGCCATGCGCGATCAGCAAAAATTGGGTATGACCGGCCTTTACAGCGATCTCACCAAGCGGCTGAATCTCTCACCGGAGATGAGCGGCAAGTTTAATGATCTGCTGGCCGACGACGTCATGGACAACATCAACCTCATCACCCAGGCGTTGCATGACGGCAAATCGCAGGCGGAGGTTAACCAATTTTTTTCAGCGGCGGACGCTGCATTTCAGACAAAGGTGCAGGCACTGCTTGGCGACGACGCGCTGGCGCAATACCAGAATTATAATCAGACTCTGGCCAGCACACTCACGGCGCAGGGATTTATCTCCACCTTGACGGGCAATGCCGCGACAAAATTGGAAAAACAAAACCAGCTCCAGCAACTCATCCAGCAACAAACCGCAGCGGCGCTGAACAACGCCGGGTTGCCGGCGAATTATCAATCGTTGCCCATCCTTAATTTCGCCAACATCGCCTCGGAAGACCAAGCCAACCAAAGCCTCAATCTGCTGGACAGCATCTACGCGAACGTGGCCGCCAACAGCAGTTCGTTTCTCACGGCGGACGAAATCGCCAGTTTCCAAAATTTCCGAACCAACGCTTTGACCAACAATCGTCTCATGCTCACCATGAACCGGAACCTGATGGCACCTATCGGACAATAAGGTTGCCACCCAAAATGAAATTGGGATTACGGTCAGCTCAAAATGCCTTCGCCGCGATGTCTCGACGGAAATGCGCGCCTTCAAACTGGATGCACTCCACGGCAGCGTAGGCGGCGGCCTGCGCGGTGCGCAAATCTTTGCCGAGCGCGGATGTTTCAGAATCCCAACGGGATTCCGTCCCAAAGCCCAGGGTTGCGAAGCATGAGCTACCCTGGGTCAACATTCGAAGAGGGTCACAACCGGAACGCGGTTGCGGCCATGTTTGGATTTGCGGTTGTTTTCATTCGACGCGTTCACCCAAGGTAGTCGCTCTGCTCCAACCTA
>JANYFN010000223.1 GCA_025362675.1 Limisphaerales bacterium
TCGGCTTCGGCTTGGGCCTTGAGCTTGTTCGCCTCGGACTGCGCCGCCTCCAGCGCTTTTTGCAAATCGCGCCCGGCATACGGCTCCGCCCCGCCTTGAATTTTGTGCCGCCGCGCAAGTTCCTTTTCTAGATCCGGCTGAAGTTTGGCGGGCGGCACGCCGATGCGCGCCAATAATTCCGGCACAAGACTCTCGGCCTGGCCGAGCAGCGCGAGCAACAGATGCTCGCCGTCCATCTCTTGATGCGAATGTTCCCGGGCGATGCGTTGCGCGTCCTGCAACGCCTCCTGTGATTTCTGGGTCAGCTTGTCGAGTTGCATAACTAATAAATAGAACGAACGCGCCGCGCGTCAAGTCAGGGAAAGAGCTGATTGCCACAGATGCGCACCGATGAAACACAGATTGTTCTGACCGCATCAGTGTTTCACCTGTGAAAATCTGTGGCGACAAATAGATTTCCCCTTTGGCTCGCGTAACGTTAGTTGCTACTTTCATCGCGATGCCGGACATCGTCCTCACCACGCTAAACGCGAAGTATATCCACGCCGCTTTTGGATTGCGCTATCTCTACGCCAACCTGAACGAGCTGCAACCGCGGGCCGCCGTCGCGGAGTTCGACATCAACCTGCGCCCGCTCGACATCGCGGAGGCGTTGCTCGCGCGCGAACCAAAAATTATCGGCTTCGGCGTCTATATCTGGAACGTCGAGGAAACCACCGAAGTCATCACCGCCATCAAACGAATCCGCCCCGAAATCAAAATCATTCTGGGTGGTCCAGAAGTCAGTTACGAAACTGAAGGTCAAAAAATCGTGGCGCTGGCCGATCATGTCATCACCGGCGAAGCGGATCTGAAATTTGCGGAAGTGTGCCGGGCGTTGCTCAATCAATCTGTCGGAGACGCGGTGACGAGTCTCTCTTCAAATACCGAACGCGGAGTGCGGAGTGCGGAATCAAATAATGAGACTCCTCACGTCGTCTCCTACCCAAAAATCATCCTCGCCGAACTGCCGGATTTTTCGCGCATCGCCCTGCCCTACGATTTATACACCGAAGCCGATCTCGCGCACCGGATCGTGTATGTCGAAGCCTCACGCGGCTGTCCGTTCACGTGCGAATTTTGTTTGTCGTCGCTCGATATTCCCGTGCGGCAGGTGCCGTTGGATAAATTTCTCGCCGCGATGCAACGACTCATGGATCGCGGCCTGAAACAATTTAAGTTTGTGGACCGCACATTTAACCTGCACATCGCGACCAGCAAGACGCTGCTGGAATTTTTTCTTAACCGCTATCAGCCTGGAATGTTTTTTCATTTTGAAATGATTCCCGACCGACTGCCCGCAGAGTTGCGCGAAGTCATCGCCAAATTTCCACCCGGCTCGCTGCAATTTGAAGTTGGCATCCAGACGTTCAATCCCGAAGTCGGCACGCTCATCAGCCGCCGGCAAAATTACGAGCGGCTCGCGGATAATTTTAATTTTTTGCGGCAAGAAAGCAGCGTTCATATCCATGCGGACTTGATCATCGGCCTGCCCGGTGAAACCGTGGAAAGTTTTGGCGCGGGTTTTGACCGTCTCATCACGCTCGGCCCGCAGGAAATCCAAGTCGGCATTTTGAAACGGCTGCGCGGCACACCCATCATCCGGCACGATGCTGAATGGCAGATGATTTACAACGCGCATCCGCCCTACGACATTTTGCAAAACCGGCTGATTGATTTCGCCACGATGCAACAATTGCGCCGTTTCGCGAAGTATTGGGACCTCGTCGGTAACAGCGGTAACTTCGTCGAGATTCTGCCATTGATCTGGCGGGACGGCTCTCCATTCAAGAATTTCTTTCGGTTCAGTCACTGGCTTTACGCTCAACTGGGTCGCACCGATACCATCGCGCTGGTGCGCCTGGCAGAAAAACTTTTTGAATTTCTCACCAGCGAACTAAAAGTGGAAACTCAACTTGCCGCTGAAAAATTGTGGCTTGACTGGCAACGCGGCGGCCATCGGGATCCGCCGGAAAAAATCCGTCCATTTCTGCCGGAAGAAAAATTAAATCGTCCGCGCGCAAGTAAATCCACCTTACCCAAACGGCAGGCGCGGCATCTGGCAACGTGACTGGGAGGCAGCAGTCCGACCACGCTCCGTCTGTTTGAACTGCAATATAAGTTCGCCCTGCTCCGCCGAAAAAATTACCTTGTCCGCTTTTGATGAACTGGGTTATCGCCACATTATTATCCGCGCTTTTTCTCGGCCTCTACGATCTCTGCACCAAACATGCCGTGCGGGCGAACGCCGTCACGCCCGTTTTATTTTTCAGCACGCTCACCGGCGCGCTCGTGTGGACGACACTGCTGCTCGTCCAATTTTTTCATCCGGGATTCTTGCCACCATCGCTCGTCACCGACACGCTTACCGTCCACCAACATCTGCAACTGCTCCTAAAATCCAGCATCGTCGCCGCGTCGTGGATCGGCACTTACTACGCGTTGAAACATTTGCCGCTCTCGCTCGGCGCACCGATCCGCGCCACGAGTCCGCTGTTCACGCTGGTCGGCGCCGTTTTGATTCTTGGCGAACGCCCGACATTTTTGGAATTCGTCGGCATCCTCACGACTTTGGCTTCCTTTTTCGGTTTGTCCGTCGCGGGCGCGCGTGAAGGCATTCATTTTCACCGCAACAAATGGATCTGGTCGTTGATCGTCGGCGTGCTGTTCGGCGCGATCAGTTCGCTTTACGATAAATATCTTTTCACCACGCTGAATTTTTCCGTGCCGACGGTTCAGTGCTGGTTTTCGATTTATCTGGTCGCGCTGTTCGCACCATTCGCGCTCGGCTGGAAATTGCGGCTCTGGCCGCGCAACGAATTTAGCTGGCGCTGGAGCATCCCGTTCATCGCGCTGGCACTGCTGGTGGCGGATTATTTTTATTTCAGCGCGTTGAAAGATCCCGGCGGCCTCGTCGCCATCGTGATGAGCCTGCGCCGCGCGAGCACGCTCGTCGCATTCGCGGGCGGACTTTGTTTTTTCCACGAGGTGAACGGCTGGCAAAAATTTCCCGCCGTCCTTGGAATTTTGATCGGCATCGTGCTGACAATCCTGGGCCGGCCTCACGGATAAATCAGCCGGTAGAACACACTGCCATTGGCGGGATCAATGTCGAAGTTCATTTGATTCGTCGCCGCCGAACCGGGCGCGTCCAGCCAACCGCCGCTATCGAGGGCGTTCGTCTGGAGCTGCAACCGCCAGCCGGTGTGATCCGTCGGCCAAGCGAGCGAGAGCGTGCTACCAGTCACGCTCGACGTCAAATTGGTAGGCGAGACATTCACGGTTTGAACCACGCTCAAAATGCCGATGTTCAAATTCGTCGTGCTCCAGCCGAGGCCAGAATTCAAGGTCGGCAACGAATACGCCGCGAAATTTCCGCTAATGGAACCCGCTTGAAACAAGGTGAACGAATCTCCCGCCCCCAGCGCGCCACCAAGATTTACCACGGCGAGCGTGCCGCCGTAATTCAATGCACCAGTGACGCGCAACACGTCATTGGTCAGCGGCGAGCGGTTGATTTCCAGCTGCGCGAAACTGCCAGCCTGCAAGGTGACGCTATTGCTCACGGTGAGTTTGCCGAGGCCGTTGCCGGGGGCGATGGTGCCGCCGGATTGCACGATGACGGCGCTACCGATGGAGCCGTTACCGCCGAGGGTTCCCGTGCCGGAAACAGTAACGACGCTGTTCGGTAACCAGCCATTCACGAGCAGCGCGCCATCACTGATTTTGGTCGGGCCGTTAAAGAGATTATTGGCAGACAAGGTAAATTTTCCAGGAGCCGTTTTCGTCAACGCCAGCGTGCCGGCGGTGTTGGCCAGCGTGCCGCTGAACGAAACATCCGAGACGTTGCTGACGACGAGCGTGGCCGCGCCGCTAGTCACCGTGGTATCCACGGTTCCGCTGCCGACAATGCCGGGGACGATTTGCGTGCTGGCATTCAAATCCACTTTTGCGCCCGCTGAAATGTTGACCAAGCTGACGGGAGATAACGATTGCCCTACGCCCGCAACGACGGCGTTGGTGACGGTCATCAACGCCTGAATTTCCGTCTGGCTCAACGCGCGGTTGTAAAAGTAAACCTCGTCAATCAGTCCGTTCAAAAATGCCGTGCCGTCGGCGGTGTCCGGCGCGCCGCCGATCCAGAATTGATTCGCCGTGAGCGCCGCGCCGCCCGCCCAACCGGTGCTTCCGGTCTGCGCGTCAAGATTGCCGTCCACGTAAATTTTCTTGTAGCCCCCGCTCACGGTGATGGCGATGAAATGCCACGCGTTATCATTCACGGTCGTCGTGCCGGTCAGCCAGCTATCCGCGTAGCGCACGCCGCCAACTTTGGTGCCGCCGGTCGCGGTGCTGTTGGCGTTGAGATAAAATGTCGTTTGGAAATTCGTGTTCCAAGCGCCGCTGCCTTGATAACCAAACTTCGCGCCCGCCGTAGATGTCTTGAGCCAGAGCGCGTAAGTCCACGGTTGCGCGCCGGTGGTGCAATCCAGATTCGCCACCTTGTTTGTGATGAGGACATACGCGGCGGTGCCGTTCACGCTCAACGCTTTTCCGTAGCGCCCACCAGCGACAATCGTTGCGCCGGCACCGGTGAGGGTGCCGTTCATCAAGCTGCCGCCGCTGCCGTTGTTCGTGACGGTCGTGGCATTCGCGCTGTCGAAGGACATATATAGCACGGGGCCGGCGTTGACCTTGAGGGTGTTCGCCGTCACAAGCGTGTCGCCGCTGTAACTATTCACACCCGACAGCGTGGTGCTGAACGAACCGGAAGTTTTCAGCGAACCGCCGCCGTTGATGGGCGCAGCGAGAACGAACGGACATTGATCCGCCTGCATCGTGCTGGTCGTGCCGTCAATCAACGTGATGCTGCCGGCGAGAACGCAGGTGTCGAGCGAACCACTGCCGCTGCGCACGAGTCCGCCGCTGGGGAAAAGATGATTGAAGGTGTAAGTGCGAAAGCCGCCGCCCTTAAAAATCATGCTACCCGTCGCGGTGGCGTTCGGCGGAAACGTCAGCGAATTTCCCGCGAAGGTGTAATCCAACGTGTCGGCCGGTGTGCGAAGCGCGTTACTCGATGTGTTGTAATCGCCAAACGCCGACGGCGGCGCACCAGAATCCCAGTTCGATGCGATGATGAATGAGGAGTAACCGAGCCCGTCGCTATTGGTCAAAGTCACAATCGGGTTCGGCGCGTCCGCGACAAAAATTGTCGCTGTCGCTGTCGCGCTCATGCCCGCCGCATCGTTGACGCTCATCGTGAAAGTGTTGGGGCCGACATCCACCGGCGTGGGTGTCCCAGTGAGGCCACCGTTGCCCGCGACGTTCAGCCACGCGGGACCACCGGACTTGCTGAAAGTCATCGTGTCGCCCGCGTCGGCATCCGTCGCGGTGCCCGCGAGCGAGTTGGTATAAAAAGTTCCGTTCGTGCCGTTCGCGCGGGCGAAGGCGCTGTTGGTGAAGACCGGCGCGTGATTCGTGGCGAGCAAAGAAATTTGCGCCGCGCTCAACGCATAGTTCGCGATGAACACTTCATCGAGCTTGCCGCTGAACAATGGGTCGGCGGCGAACTGGCTTTTGCCCAGATAATTTAACGTGGGTTTAAAACTCGACGGCGTGACGTTGAAAGCGGTCGAGGTCGCCGCGAGCGCGCCGTTGACATAAAGTTTGCCGGTATTGCCGCTCAATGTAACCGCGACGTGACGCCACGCGCCAACGGGCAGAGCAGTCGTTTCCACAATTTGTTCTGCGCCGCCGTTCAGAATGGCGAAGCGCAACGTGCCGCTGCTCGAACTGGGTGTGAGAAATAAATATTGGGTGGTGCCGGTGCCGAAATCGAAGATGCGCTGAAAGCTCGCGCCGCCGTTCCAGTTCACCCACGCCGCCAGCGTGATGCTGTCGGAATCCGCCACGCCCGCCGGGACGGTGACGTAATTTGCGGAACCATCCAGACTGATTGCCTGACCGGTGTGGCCCGTAACGTAAGTCGGCGTGCCGGTTAAAACACCGTGCGCCGTGCCCACGCTCGATAGCGTGTTGTTTTCAAAATCATAGCGCGCCATCACGTTCGATTGCGTGTTGACGTAAATATTCAGCACCGCAAACGCGCTCATGCCTGCCGCATCCGTTGCGGTGACGGTGAACGAATTGGTGCCGCGATCATTCGCGCCGGGCGTGCCGCCGAGCGTGCCATCGCCAGCCACGGTGAGCCACGCGGGTCCATTTGCCTTGCCGTAAATCAAAGCATCGCCGTTGGGATCCGTGGCCGTGGCCGCGAGGCTGTTGCTATAGGCCTGCGCTTCCGACGCGGCGTTGCGGGAAAAAATTGTGGGCGTGAACTGCGGCGACAGATTCGTTTGCAGTGCGGCAATCTGCGCGGCGGTCAGCGCGTAGTCAGTGATGAGCACATCGTCCAGCGCACCGTTGAAAAACGGATCGGCGAACTGGCTTTTGCCGAGATAATTTAACGAGGTGTTCAGCGAAATGGGATTGATGGTGATGGCGATATTCGTCGCCACCGGATTGCCGTTGACGTAGAGCGTGCCGCTGTCGCCGTTAAGCGTGAGCGCGACGTGCGTCCATTGGCCCGGCGTGAGCGCGGCGGTTTCGACGATTTGTTCCGCGCCGCCGTTTTTGATGGCGAAGCGTAACGTGTTGCCGCCGGAACTCGGCGTGAGAAAAAGATACTGGCTTGTGCCGCTGCCGAAATCGAAGATGCGCTGCCAACTCGCACCACCATTCCAATTCACCCACGCAGCAAATGTAAAATCCGTGCTATGACCAATGATTGCGGGCAGTTGCACAAAATTATTTGCGCCGTCAAAAGCCATCGCCAGTCCATTCGTGCCGGCCACATAAGCGGGATTGCCCTGCACAAAACCGTTGTTGCCATTGCCGGAACCGTCCCACGCATTGCCGTTGAAAGCGAATTGCGCGAGGCTCCGGGTGCCACCGGCGGGCAAGACTTGCGTGTAAGCCATCGGCGAGGCGTGATCGTGATAGACTTGGCCAGCGGGAGTCAGCGCACCGCCCGTGACCATCGCGCGATTCGTGCCGACCCAATTGTAGATCGAGTAGCGCTCGACATACGGCGCGTTATCCAAGGCATTGATAAACGAGTTGATGATCGTGGCCTGCGACGCAAGCGTGGGTTCGCAGCACGTCCAGTTCGCGCCGTTATTGAATTCCGTGACCCACACCGGACGGCCTGTGTTCACATAAATATCGTGGCACCAGTTCGTGAATTGTGCCGCGGTCCAGCCGCCCTTGTAAAAATGCACGGGCACAAAATCCACACGGTAATTGAGCGCGTCCGCCTGCGCGATGAAACTATACAACCACGTCAATCCGACGCCCGCATCCGACGGCGATGGCGAGCCGAGCCGCAAACCAGACGCGAGCAGATTCGGCCACGCCGCAATCGCCTGCGCCACGGTCATGTTGGCTTGATTGGCCTGATCCGGTTCGTTGAAGCCGAGCGCGTGCGTGGATTTTGTTTTGTTGTTGATGTTGGCGTAGGAATTCCAATTGGCATCGTGCCGCATGGGAACGTATTCATTGTCGAGCGAGGAGGCCGTGGAGTTATCCCAGTCGTAGCTCCAGAGTGGATCTACAAGCGGCTCGACCGCGCCCGCCCAGCCTTTTTTGCCAGACCAACGCCACGGGAACACCCGCACAAAGCTGATGGAGTTGTCGAGATTCGTCGGCAACACAGCGACATCAAGATCGCCATCCTGCGCGACGTAATTTTTGCTGAAGCCCGTGCCGTTGGCGTTCTGCGCGAAGGTGACCATGTAACCATGCTTGAGGCGAAACGAACTGATGGTGTTGTTCAGCGCGCCGAGGCCGGTGTCGGTGTAATAGGTGTAGAGCGAATAAGTGTTGGACGCGCCGAGAAAATTCGGCTGGCTGAAAACTTGCAGTGCCTGATAGCTCGTGGTGTGCGGGATGACCACCGTGCCTTGATCATATTGCGCCACGCGCACGTTGCTGTCGGAAACGGCGTTCGCGCCGTTCACTTTGATTTGCGAAAGGTAAGTCGAGGCCACGACGGACGGACGGATGTTCGGCAGATAAAACCAGGCGTCAGGGGAATTCAAATTGATGAGGCAGCCGGGAATCGGATTCACCGCTGACGTCACCCGGAGTTCACAACGGCTGGTCATCGTGACAGTGGTATTTGTGAGCGCGCCGTAAGTTTGCACTCCGTTGGTGATGACCAACTGCGCGGAGGTAGAGCACGCTAGCAATAATAAACTGGCCGAGAATAAAAGGTTGGCTCGAAACGTCATGGAATGGGCGTAATATATCACAGATTAAAGCGGCAAACCAACCTCCAATCAATTCGTCACACTATAGCGCAGGCGAAAAAATTGCGGATTGATTTGCAACGGAAACGTGGCCCGCAACCACGAACTCGCCCCGAGATTTTGCAGCACGGTCACCGCCGCAGGCGTAGCATTTGTCCAGCTCAGCAAATCAGACGAACTTTGAAACTGCCGACCGACGTTGCCGAGTGAATTGCGCTCCTGAAATTGAAATACAAATTGATTGGAAAGGTTGAGACCGCGAACGATGGCGTTGGTGGCGTCGCTGGCCAACGGATTTCCGCCCGTGGAAAATTCCAGCAGGTTCGGCACGCCATCGCCATCGGGATCGGCGGACGCGATGCCCACGGCGGGATTGGTCAATTGCGAGTCGGCGAAATAATTCAACGACCAGTCGCCGTAAGTGCCGGGTTGAGCGCGCTCAAAGAAATTTAATTCGGCCAACTGCACCGAGCGCGGATTCGCCGTGCTGCCATTATCGTAAGCACCGGTGACCACGATCACCGCATTGGTGGCATAGACGAGCGACGTGAGTTTCACGTCCAGCGTGGTGAGCGGAAAGCCGGTGCCGGACCAGAAATTCGAGCCGCTCGTCGGCAGGCCACTCGCGGGAATCGCGCTGTTCACGTTGCACCACAGCTGAAACGTGTAGGGGCCGTAGCCGCTATTGACGTTACGCGGCGTCTCCATGAATTCGGAAATCGCCACGGGACGCGGAAAATTCACCTGCAACCATTCCGCGTGATTCGTCGGGCCGTAGAGCGAAACCCAAAAAGTTGAGCTGTTGTTGTCCACGGCGTTCGTCGGCGGATACGTGGCGCTTTGCGTGGACGAGGCGGTCACACTCGCGATGCCAAGTTGATACGGCGGATAACTTGGATTCGTCGAGACGAGCGAGACGAGCGCGGAAATTTGCGCCGGGCCGCCCGCCGCCGGAAAACTCAACGTGGCATTCGTGCCGGAAATATTCCAACTGATTTGCGCGGCGAGATTGGAAGTTTGCAACGCGCTCTTGCCGGGAAAATAAACGGCGTAACGCGGCGTGAGCGAGTTCGTCGGATAAAACGCGAGGGTGTCTTCGGACGCGCCGAGCCGATTGTAAGTCGTCACGGCGGTATAATTAAAAAATCCTGCCGGACCGGACGCGAGACCGTAATTACCGCTCACGCAAATCCAATTGTTCGTCACATTTTTAACCGTGCCGCTGCGGCTCGTGATCGTCGTATTGCCGCTATTCCATTCGAGCAAACGCGTGTTGCCGCAGAGCGGATCGTTCTCGATGCCGGTGCTGAAACTTGCCGCTGCGCTGTTCGCAAAACCGCTCACGGGATTCGGCACTTCGATGATGCCCACGCTGTCGCCGGTATTGTTGAAATAAATTTCCGTGGTGCCGTTCGCGCCGTTGGTGAGTTGCAGCTCGGCGAGAAAACCATTGGCGTTCGTGACCAAATTCACGAGTCGCGCACCGGTCGGAGTTCCCATCGCGCCGAGGCCGATGATGCCGGGCAAACGCGGCGAGGTGACGATGGTGTTGGACGGAAAACCGACGCAGAGTGGCTCGATGGTGGCCATGATGCGCGCGGCGGAACCGTTCGTCTGCGGGCCGTAACTGATGGTGACGAAACCATTCGTGCCGCGTGATGTGAGGACGGCGACGTCGCTTAAATTTTGCAACGCGCGGATTGGGGCGGTGGAAACGCCATTCGGAAAATCCGCGTTCGCCCAGTGCAGCCAGGAAATCGCCACGCGTCGTGCCTCGACGGCTTCGCGATAAAATCCGCCGCTGCTCGGCCCGACGAACGTGCCATCGCCATTCACCTGCTGGCGATAGCGCGTGAGTTGCGCGAGCCGGAAGTCCGCCCAACGCGCGACGGGATCGTTGAAGTGCGACGCCATCCACGCGATGAAACTGTATTGCTCGTAGTCGTGCAGTTCCCAATCGAGACCGGCGGGATAAGCAAAATCGCCAGAGTCCATGACCATGCCGCTCATGTTGTTCGTCCAGACGGCCATGACGTTGTGCTCGGCAAACGGCGTGAACTGCGCGGCCATATTCGTGTTCGCGAGCTTCGCCATCAGCAGTGAATCGCCGGACGACATCCCCGCGACCATCTCGTAAGTCGGGTGATAAAAGCCATGATTTTCCAGCGCCCAATCGTTGTAGAGATTGTAAGTGGTGATCCAGCTCGCGAACGGATCGCCCGCTGAACTGCTCACGGTGTAGGTGTTGACGAGATAATTCTTGGCGGCATTGGACCAAGTATTCACGCTGTTGCTGTTGTTCATCCACGCGGCGGCGAGCGCTAAAATATTTCCCTGCCACGCAACTTCTTCAGCGGCGGTATCGCTGACATGGCCGGATCGTGGCGCGACGGTGGCGCGATGATCGGCTTCGCTGCCAAGAAATTTTTTCACGCCCGCAATCGTCGCGGCGGGCAAATTGGTCTGAATCAAAATGCACGCAAGGCCCATTGAGGCGCTCCACTCGGGCGTTTGCCAATCGCCGTTCGCGCTGCTCCAGCCCCATTTCTTGCCGTCGGTGTCGTTGTAACTGCCGGTGACGTGCGTGTTGAAATCGTAGTTCGCCGCTTGCCGGATGCGGGCGACGCGGTTGGTGAATTTCGGATCGTTCGGCAGCGCGAAGCACAAAACCGCATAGGCCACGGCCACGCCGCCGTTGCCGCGAATGCCGCCGTTGCCCGTGCTGCCGCCATCGCCCCAATAACCGGAATCCGGAATCGTTCCGCTCGTGTGCCAGATAGATTCTGCGTAAGTCTCGAAGTTGGTGAGGCAGTTGAGATAAATCTGCTGCGAATTAGTCTGCGCGTGCAGCCGCGGACAGGCGATGGCCTGCAATAAAAAAACCGCCGCCAAAAATTGCGGCGATTTTTTTGCCTGGCAAAAAAGTATTTTGAAACTTTTTATCACGTTATCAAGGGCCAGTCTTGGGTCGAGATCCGGCAATAGCACCCCAGTCGTCCTGATAGAAATAAAAATTATACTGGTAAGCCCCGCTGGCACTGTAAAGGTTGACCATCTGTGGGGAATTATACCAGGAGACGGAACCATCAACGAAGTTTTCATTTCCGCCGGCTGGCGTATTTCCTCCGCTTTTTTTGTGGGCTGGCAAGGAGACAATACCGCTGGCAGGTGCCAAACCGGGAATGCTCCACGACGTGCCGTTCATCTGAACGAAGAGGTCGGCGCAAAGCATCCAGCCCGGCTTGGCGGTGGAATTTTTGATGGGACTTGCTGACTTGCCTGAGCTACCTGAAGTTGCGCTCGTCCACGTCGGAATACCGGCAAAATACATGTAACCGATGGCATAGACGCCCGCGCCGCCATTGGCAGGCAAACTCGGCCGGTTGGGACAACTCCAAACGGAGGACGCGACGACCGAACCATTCGCATCAAGGATATTAGTATTCAACCCGAGCTCTTTTGCTGAAATCGCCAGGTTGGTTGAAAGCTGAAACGGATTGTAGGCGTTCCAGCCGGCGTTCCAAGCGGCACCGGGATAAAAGTCATTGTTGTCATTCACATACAACAGACAGCCGATGCCTATTTGACGCAGGTTGTTGACACACTTAGCGCGCTTGGCTTTCTCCTTGGCACTGGCCAAAGCGGGCAAGAGCATCGCCGCCAGAATCGCAATGATCGCAATAACAACGAGCAATTCAATCAGTGTGAAGGCGCGGAGCTTTTTAGAGATCAAACTTTTCATTTCAAGTTTTGTAATTCGTCCCCGCCCTAAAAAAATTCCAAGGGCGAGGACGATCAGATAAACAAGAGCGGTTTCAGCTCATGGATAAACCATGCGGTAGAACACTGTTCCGTTCGCGGGATTCAGCGTGGCGTTGTAGGTGTTCGCCGCTGCCGTGCCGGGAATCGTCACCCAGTTGGTGCCGAGACCGGAGCCGAGCGAATTCGTCTGCGCCTGCAATTTCCAACCGGTGTGATCGGTCGGCCAGGTCAAGGTGAGCGTGTTGCCGCTCACGCTGGCGACGATGTTCGTGGGTGTGACGTTCACCGGCGGCACAACGATCAGGCTGCCAGAACCGGTGATGAATGTCGGGCTGGTTGCGTTTTTATAAACGCCAGGTGACTGGCTCGCGCCGCCGAGGACGAGCGCGCCAATCTGGTTCGTCGTCGAGAAGTCCAACTGTAACGTCGCGCCGGTGGCGATGGTCACCGTGGAACCGGTGGCGATGCTCGTATTCGCGAGTTCCAGTGTGCCGCCGTTGACGGTGGTGTTGCCGGTGTAGGCGTTGGTGGCGAGAATGCCGGTGAAGGTTTGCTGACCGGAATTCAGCACGAGTGAGATATTGCCGACCACTGCGCCGTCGAACGAATAAGTATTTCCAGTGCCGGGATCCAACGTCAAGGTCTTCACCGTCACACTGCTGTTAGTCACCATGCCGAGGTTGGCCGGCGTAACCGTGTTCTTCAGTCCGAGAACTTTCTGATTGAAACCATTCAAATCAAGATAGGTCGGAACGGTCGGACTGCCGTTGCCACCGATGTCAACGATGGCGTTGGTGGAAATGCCGTTATTGGCTCCCAGGCTGGTAGTATTGGCACGAATCTGCAATTCATTGCAATCGCTACCGCCCGCGAAACGCACATTGCCGGCACGCACACTGGTCACCAAGCCAGGAGCCGAAACGAATCCAGAAATATTCAAATAGCCTGAACTGACCGGTCCAAAAAAGTTACCGCCACTGGCCGGAGCAATGCCAAAAGTGATCGGGCCGCTCCAAGTGGTCACGATGTTGTTAGTATTGTCACCCACCATGATCAAGCCGGTGGCGGCGCCGGGTGAAACCGTGGCAGCGTTCACAGCGTTGGGCACAGTAATACCGCTGGCCAGCACGAAACGACCCGAGCCGCTGACGGTGACGGAGCCGGAGCCGAGTGCGCCCGCAGCGTTGACGTTCACGATCGGGCCGTTCAAGGTGAAACCGCCGCTGAACGAATTGTTCTGTGCGAAAGTCAGTGCGCCGCCGCCAACTGCGGTCAGGGCCGCCGCGCCGGAAACCACGTTGCTCAAGACAAGCGTCGCGCCCGTATCCACCCCGATGGTGGAATCGGTCGCGAGCGAGCTGGTGCCTGTTTCAACCGTCTGACCTGCGCCGCCTTTGCGGAGCGCACCGTTGCCATCGCCCGCGCCGTTGAGCGTCAGCGGCTCCGGCACATCCACGTTCGCGGTGATGTAAAGTTGCCCACCGCTTGCCATCGTCGTTCCCGTGCTGGTCGCACCCAGGCCGGTGCTGCTGGTCAGCAAGGCGATGCCGGAATTCACCAGTGTCGCGCCGGAGAAATCGTTATTGCCGGAAAGCGTCACCGAACCGCCGCCATCAAAGCTCAACGTGCCGGTGCCGTGAATGGGGTTGCTCACGTTCAACGCCGTGTCGGCGCGGTTGAGGGAAAGCGTGGCGTTGTTCGTCACGGGGCCGCTGCCGAGCGAACCGAAGCCGTCGCCATTGCCGACTTGCAACGTGCCGGCGGAAACCGTCACCGAGCCGGACAAATTATTCGTCACATCAATCGTCAGCTTGCCGGAATTTTGCTTAATGATCGAACCTTGACCATCAAGCGAACCCGTGTTGGCTGAGGACGTGAGCAAATAATCAGTCGTAGCATTGGCCGTGATCTTGTAAGGGACGACGGACGCGCCGATGTCCACCGTGGGCGAACCGCTGCCGCGACTGCCAAATAGCACCCCGTTGGTTTGCGAGAAGGCGAGCGGTCCAGCGCTGCCGTCATTAGTCCAGTTGAGCGAGGACGTGTTCCACAAACTGTCCGCACCGCCGTCCGCCGCATCCAGCCACGCGAGCGTTGGGGGAATGAAAACCGTCAAAATCGCACTGGTGCTGTTCGTGACGTAAGTGGTCACGCCGATGGCGTTGGTGGCGTGCGCAAGAAAAGTTGCCCCGTTATCACCGATGACGGTGGCGAAAGCATAGCTGGCGTTCGTCGCGCCGGGAATGAGCGTGCCGTTTTTGAACCATTGATAAGTGATGGGCAGATAGCCAACGGTCGCCACCGTGAACGAGGCGGACTGACCGGCGGGAGTCGAGGTGTTCGCGGGCAGCAAGGTGTATTTTGCCGGGCCGTCGGCGAGCAGCGTGTTCGGCCCTTGATCTTGGCTTTGCTTGATGGTGATCGGTGACAGCGCACCTTTGAAAATGCGGATTTCATCAATGCTGGCGTTCAGATAGGGGTCGGCAGCATATAGTGATTTGCCGATGTAAGAAAGCTGGTCGTTTAAGCTGGAAATGTTGACGGTTATGTTGGTATTGACCGCTTCAAGCACGCCGTTGGTGTAGATGGAGAGCATTTTATTCGGTGGATCGAATACGACAGCCACATGGACTGTCTTTCCATCCAAATTGCCCGGCGCACTGATGGTTTGTGCGGCTGCCGGATCGCCGGCGGCGATGGAAGCCGTTTGCCCAGTGGGGTTGTGCGGTGCATACATTGCATGACTGAAGCCGACGATGCCCGAACCATTGACGAAGTTAGTCACGCCAAACGCAAACACATAAACATTGTTAGGATTCGTGCCGTAGGTCGCCCAAAATTCAAAAGTGAGCGCGGTGGCATTGCCACTATTGTAAAGATTTGCCGGCAACTGCATAAAGGTTCCGCTGGTGCCGTCGAGCACCAATTGCCCGCCACTGACGACGGCGTTGCCAAAATTGGTGCCCCATTGCCCGCCGATGCTGTCCGACGTATCAGTGGTGAAGCTGTAACGGTTGGCGAGAAAATTTGCCGCACCCACGACAAGTTTGCCTTCCGCACTGGTGGCGGAATT
>JANYFN010000277.1 GCA_025362675.1 Limisphaerales bacterium
GGAGATGTGCAGACAAAGGGCAGGGGACGATTCGAGAAACTGGCGGGGCTTTTCGACGATGTAAAAGGCGCATGGTTTCACGGCGCGAACGGAAGCGGTATGCGAACTGCCGAGTAACACCGCCATCTCGCCGAAAACCACGCCCGGTTCCGAAGCCGTGGCGACGCGCACGTCGTCCTTCAACACTTCCACCGCGCCTTCGATCAGAAAATACAGCGCGTCGGTCTGTTCGCCTTGGCGGATGACGAGTTGTCCCGCCTCGTAGAGTCGCCGCTCGTGGCCATGAAGAGAATCAAGTATCGCAGTCACAGCGGCCAACGTTAGCGAGCCGGGGGCCACGCGCAACATTTTTTCCAGAAACGCCGCACCGTTATTTCACTTTTCGGTTAGCGGCCTCTACTTCGTGCGCCTTGTAGGTTTTGCAATACTCGCTGGAGTTTTCCACCGGCAGTTTGTCGGCGAGATCAACGTCGTTGGCCTTGGCATCTTTGCCCCACGAAAAAACTTTTTCGAAATACGGAAGCCACTTGCTGTCCTTGATCTGCTCCAGAAAATAAACCTCGTGTTCCTTTTCCTTGATGCCCATTTCGTAAAGGATTTCGTCGTGCTCCCGGATGCCGAGCGCGTGAAAATATTTCATCATCACGAAATATTCACAGACGTTGCCGCTCTCCAATTTGCCCGCGAAAAAATACGGCATGAACCAGCCGATGACATGGCAGCTCGCGGAAATGACGCGCCCGATGACGTGGAACTTCAGCTCATACCAGCGCGAAACGGGAATGTCATATTGATTCATGAGGACGAGCACATTCATCCGATGGCCCCATTCGTTATCCTCAATCTGTTTGATCGCCGCTTTGTCCGCCGGTTTTTTTAGCGAAGCCGCGTGGCCGATGTAAGCGAACGCCGCCGCCTTCTCCGCCGAGTAAGCACGTTGAAGTAATTCGACCAGCGCTGGATGATTCAGTTTCATAGGCTCAATTTTGACCGCGCTCCCGCCCGACAGATTTGCTGGGAATTATTTACTCGCCGCTTTCAAAATGCCCGCGACCAATCCCTCGGTCGTGTGCTCTTTCGCTTCAAACGTCGGCTTGAGGCCGAGCGCAATAATCGTCTTGGTCGTCTCCGGACCGATGGAGGCGATTTTCATTTGTGGAAATTTTTTCAACAACTTTGGCAGATCGAAGCGCGTGTGAAAATGCTCCACGGTCGAACTGCTCGTGAACGTCACCCAGTCCGCGCCTTCTTCCTGCAATTGCGCCGCCGCTCCAGTGCGATCTTCCGTCTCGGCCACCGTGCGATAAACTGCGATGTCGTCCACAATCGCGCCCTCTTCCTGCAAGGCTTCGGTCAACTCCTTGTTCGCCACCTCGGCGCGGAAGAGGCACATCTTGACGTTCTCGATGTCCTGAAATTTTTTGAACGCGGCGACAATTTTTTTACCGACGTATTCTTCCGGTTGCAAATCCACTTGCAGATGCAGCTCGCGCAACTTCGCCGCCGTCTTCGGGCCGACCGCTGCAATGCGGGCACCGCCGAGATCGCGCAAATCTTGAAACCGCTTGAAGAACATATCGAAAAACGCCGTCACGCCATTCGCGCTTGTAAAAATAAGCCAATCGTAAGAGTTGATCTCCAGCAACGCATCTACGATCGCCATTTTTTCGAGCGGCTCGGTGAGTTTGATCGTCGGCACTTCGCGCACGTCCGCGCCGAGCCGCTGAAGTTGTTCCGCAAATTTTCCCGCCTGCCCCGTGCGCCGCGTGACAACGATTTTTTTTCCGAACAACGGTAAATTCTCGAACCAATTTAATTTTCCTCGCAGCGTCACCACGTCGCCAATGATGGTGAGCGCGGGCGGCACAATTTTTTCCGCCACCACCAGTTTGGCGATGGTTGCGAGCGTGCCGGAAACGGATTTTTGTTTACCGAGCGTGCCAGACTGGATGACGGCAATCGGCGTTTGCGCTGACAGGCCATGGGCGATGAGCGATTTCGTCCAATCCGCCAAATTGTCCACGCCCATCAGCACAACTTTGGTGCCGGGAATTTTTGCGATCTGCTCATAACGCAACGCCGTCGCCGCGTCCGCCGAATCGCTGTGCCCCGTAAAAACGGTGAAGCTCGAACAATACTCGCGGTGCGTCAGCGGAATGCCCGCGTAATTCGGAACCGCCGTGATGGAGGACACGCCCGGCACGATCTCAAACGGAATCTTTTCCGCCACGAGCGCCTCGGTTTCTTCGCCGCCACGCCCAAAAATAAACGGGTCGCCGCCCTTCAAACGCACCACGATTTTTCCTGCACGCGCGCGCGCGAGCATCAGTTCCGTCAGCTGTTCCTGCGAATAACCGCCGTCGCGTTTATGATTTCCGCGCGCGATGATTTCCGCCGTGGCGGGCGCATGGCGCAATAATTCAGGATTGGCCAGCACATCGCTGATGACCACTTCCGCGCGCGCGAGGAGTTCCGCGCCACGCAGCGTCAGGAGTCCCACGTCGCCCGGACCGGCTCCAACCAAATAAACTTTTCCAGTAGATTTCACGCCCGGATTTTAGCCGAATGAAGGCTTTCGGCAAAGCGTGATTGCAATATCGTGATTGCGGCTTCCCACGCTCGACGCTGACAGGTAACGTATCCGCGTTTAGGAGTAAACGATGTCCGCTGCGCAATCACCTGTTACTAATTTTTTCGGCAAGTTCACTGTGCTTAACGGCGCGGCGCGTGAACTCTGGCTTACCTTTGCCATCAAAATCCTGAACTACGCGGCCTATAAGGTGACCACCTTGACGCTGGTTCTGTGGCTATCCTCGGATTTTGGCTACAGCGATCAGAAGGCGCTCGGTTTGGTGGCCGCGTGGTCGCTCTCGATGACCATCGTCACCTTGATGGTGGGTTCGTTGACCGACGTGATCGGCCTCCGAAAAACTTTTTTTCTGGGCGTGTGGATTTGTCTGGCGGCACGTTTGGTGATGGTATCTGCGGATAACAAGTGGCTCGCGTTGGTTTTTGGCTTATTTCCGTTGGCGGTGGGGGAAGCGTTGGGCACGCCCGTGCTCATTGCCGCCGTTCGCAAATTTTCCACCACGCAACAGCGTTCGATGGCGTTTTCAATTGCATACGCGATCATGAACGTCGGTTCGTTTGCGGCTGGCTGGCTCTTTGACTGGGTGCGGAAAGGTTTGGGCGAGCACGGACACCTTGCCGTGCCGTGGCTTGGCGGTGAAATCAGCACTTACCGGGCCTTGTTCCTCGTGAGCCTGGGCATCGAGCTTTTGCTGCTGCCGACGATCTGGTTTATCCGGCGGGGCGTGGAAGTCACGGATGACGGCGTCACATTTGTTGCGGTAAAAAAACCAAAGGCTGGGGCGGGAATTTTTTTTACGACATTCCAGACCATCGAGCACAGCGTGAAGGAAACGGTTCGACTGTTGGTTGATCTGACCCGCCAGCAAGTTTTTTATCGCTTGGTGGCCTTCCTCCTGTTGATCGCATTTCTTAAACTCATTTTCATGCAAATGGATTTTGTTTTTCCCAAGTTCGGCATCCGCGAACTTGGGCCGGGTGCGCCGGTGGGGAGGCTTTGGGCCATCAACAGCCTCTTCGCCATCTTTCTCGTGCCCATCATCGGCGCGCTGACGCAACGGTTTTCCGCCTACCGGATGGTGACGCTCGGCGCGATTATTTCTGCCGGATCGGTTTTCATCATGGCCCTCCCCACGGCGTGGTTTCAACTTTTGGCGGACGGATTTTTTGGCCAGTGGATTGGCCATCACTATCTCGGTCTGACCGGGGCCGTGCATCCTTATTATGTGATGATCACGATTTATGTGATCGCGCTTTCATTTGGCGAGGCGTTTTACTCGCCGCGCGTTTATGAATACGCCTCGGCCATCGCGCCCAAAGGCCAGGAAGCTTCTTACGGTGCGCTCTCTTACATTCCCTTCCTGCTGGCAAAACTGCTCATCGGCACCCTCTCGGCGGCGTTGCTGACCCGATACTGCCCCGCCACGGGTGAACGGCACTCGGAGATGATGTGGCTGTTCGTTGCGCTCACGGCCAGTATCGCGCCGCTGGGTTTGATCGCGTTCCGAAACCTGATTCGGGTTCGCGAAGCCGGGCGGGAAAAATGATCCACACCACCATTGCTTCGCGTCATGAAAAACGTTGGCCGCAGGGCTTGTCTTCTGGTGTTACTGATTGGAAAATTGACCGCCGTCGCGGAAACTCCGTTGCCACATCAAGTCTATGTCTGGCAACGCGCGTGGACCGAACCAGTGATCGCCGCCGTTCGGGCGCACGCGACCAATTTTTCCGAGATCGCTGTGCTGGGCGCGGAAGTTTCTTGGAAAAATAAATCACCACAAGTTTCGCGCGCGGGCATGGATTATTCTGCACTCAGCAAAACGCATTGCGCGGTCGGCTTAGTGCTACGAGTCGGGCCTTACAACGGATTTCTCTCAAAAGATAAATCAGCCATAAATTTTCTTTCAAGTCTAGGCACAGCCCTCGTCGCTGAAGCGCGCACAAACCATATTGAGCCCGTCGAGCTGCAACTTGATTTCGATTGCGCCGAATCAAAATTAGCCGATTACCGCGACTGGCTCGCCGGGCTTCAACTGCGACTCGCGCCACTGCCCGTGCGCATCACCGCCTTGCCAAGCTGGCTGAATTCGCCTGCATTTACAGGTCTCGCCATGGCTTCGAGTAACTACGTTTTGCAAGTCCACTCGCTGAACAAGCCAGCCGACATCCACGCACCGTTCACACTGTGCGATCCCGCCGCCGCCAAACGCGCTGTCGCGCAAGCGGGCGAAATTGGAGTTCCGTTTCGCGTCGCGCTGCCGACGTATGCCTATGTCGTCGCGTTTGATTCCGCCGGAAAATTTTCCGGTCTTTCCGCCGAAACCGCGCGCGCAAACTGGCCGGCGGGCACGCAACTGCGCGAATTACGCGCCGATCCGATGGCGATAAGTTCACTCGTGCAGTTTTGGAACACAAATCGCCCGCCCGCGTTGCGGGGCGTGATTTGGTATCGCCTGCCAGTGTCCACCGACAATTTAAACTGGCGCTGGCCGGCGCTCGCTGCGTTGCTGGCTGGCCGCGAACCACACGAAAAATTTCAAGCGGTCGCGCACCGCACCGCACCGGGGTTAGTGGAAATCAGCCTAGAGAATACGGGCGAACTCGACGTTTCCTCACGGCTTGCGGTGGAAGTCCATTGGTCCGATGCTCAACTGATTGCGGGTGACGCTTTGCGCGATTTTGAATTGTTGGAGCAAGGTAACGCGGTCGCAAAATTTCAAAATAAATCTTCGGCCTATCGCCTGCCCGCTGGCGAAAAGCAAACCATCGGCTGGTTACGATTGGATTCCGATCGTCAGGTGCAAGTGGAAGTCAGAAAATTTTAGCCGGATTTCCGAAAAACTCACCAGTGGTGGTAGCCGCTCGACGGGATTTTCGCGCCGTCGGGATAAACCAGATAAACCGCGTTGTGCGATTTTGTCCACGAGTGGATCACGTCCGCGCGTTTGTAAATGCGCCGAACCGGTTCGCCGTTTTCCAAACGCGTCGCGGGATCGTTGATGACCACATCGCCGTTTTCCGTGAAGCCGATGCAGACGATCAGATGACCATCGTTATCCACCGATCGTCCCGGCAGCAACCAATCCCAGCGCGCGGAAAGAATCACGGGAATACCGGCCGCGATCCAATCCTCAACTTCGGAAAGTTCATCGAAGCGCGTGACGTAGCTTCTCATGCCGGGAAAACTGCCGGCGAAGGCCGTGTTAAATGGCCAGTTCCCCGTGCCCGCAAAGTCTGCGTCATAAACTTTTGCCGCCACTTCGGGAACGGTGAGATTCATTTCGGGTCGCTGCAACACCTCGGCCCAGCGCGACAACGCCATCGAGAGCGACGTGGGACTGCACCAGCCTTTGTTGGTCCACGCGCCGTGCTGCGAATGTTCCGGCGTGGGAATAATTTTTCCCCACGCCGCGCGATTCGGCTCGCGCACTGCTGGTGGAATTGTTGTGTTCGCGAAGGAGAGGCCGAGAAGTTTTAGCGACGGTTTTACGCCATTGGTGCCACCCAGTGTCAGCCGTATCTGCGCCGCCTCAGCTGGATGTTTTAAGATGAGCGTGTCCGTGTCCACCGTGCCGTCGCTGTCGCGCTGATGGCGAACGCTCGTGCGCGGGAAAATTTTCCCATCCAGCGACCAGTCCGCGATGGTGTAAAATTTTGTTTGGCGTTCGCTCGATGTGGCCGCCGCTTCGATCTTCAAAAAACTTCCGCCCGGCGCATTGGCATTCCATGACACAATCAGTTCGTTCCACGCGATGCGCGAACTGATGTTCGGCGAAAGCAGAACGATGTCGCCATTATCATTCCGTGAAGTCGTGAAGCTGGAAAAATGTTTAAAACTTTTGAAGTCGCTGAACTGGCTTTCGCGGGCGTTCGGGATGTGCTGGCAGCCGGCGAGCACGAAGGAAGTCAGCGTTAAAAAAATGAGGCGGGCGATATGTTGAATGTTCATTTGTTGGTCCAATGGCCGAACCGGTCATTGGGAATTTTTGCGTTTTCGGGATAGACGAGATAAACCGTGTTGTGCGACGTCGCCCACGCGCGGCGGACGTTTTCGCGTTTGTAAATGTGCCGCACGCTTTCCACTTTCAAGTCTGTCCACGGATCGTTGATGATGAGATCGCCATTTTCTGTGAAGCCGCGGCAAACCGTGAGATGCCCGCTGAAATCATCCGCGCGACCGTCTTGCAACAAATCGTAGCGCGCGGAAATGATCACGGGAATTCCGGCCGCAACCCAATCTTCAATCTCCGAAATGTCGCTGAAGCGCGTGACGTAGGCGCGCATTCCGTCACGGCTGCCGGCGAACGCGGTGTTGAACGACCAGTTGCCGGTGAGAAATTTGAAGCCATGGTCCGCCACGCCCGCCGCGACTTCCGGTGCGTCCAGATTCCAGTCCGTGCGATTGGAAACGCTGCCCCAATGCGCGAGCGCCATCGAGAGCGACGTAGGACTGCACCAACCGTTGCCGGCGGGATACGATTGCTGCGAACGCTCGACGACTAAAATTTCTTTCCCCCACGCCGCGCGGCTTGGCGGCAGCGACTCGGGCTGGATCTGCGTGTTGCAAAACGAGAGGCCGAGAAATTTCAGCGACGGCAGCGTGCCGTTTGTTCCACCAAGCGTGAGCCGGATTTGCACCGCGTCCGCCAGTTGATGCAATACCAGAGTGTCCGCGCGCACGTCGCCATCGGCGTCTTTTTGATTGGTGATGCTGTAACGCGAAAATATTTTGTCATCCGGCGAACATTGGCCCCAAGA
>JANYFN010000001.1 GCA_025362675.1 Limisphaerales bacterium
ATAATTCGGCAACGGCTGGCGCGATAAATTTTTTGCCCGACTGCTGGAGCCAATTCGCGGCGGCATCGTGCCCGCGCACGTTGAGGATTTCAGAAACCACCGGTTGCGGAATCGCCAATCGCGCTGTCAGTTGGGGAACGAACTCCATCAAGCCCGCCTTGGCCAGCAGGATCGTCGTCGAGGCGTTGATGACCCAGGATTCAGCCACGGTTCACTTCCGCCGCCAGTTCTTCCGGCGAGTATTGGAACGGGGAAACTTTGTGACGGAACAGCAGGTCCAGAAATTCCGCGCGCGACAGGCCAAGGATTTCCGCGCCCTTGCCGGAGGAGACGCGCCCCTCGTCATACCACTTCACCACCGCCGTCTCGACCAGCTCGCGGGCAAAGCGCGCCTCGTCGCCGCCGAACAGCCGCACGGCGTCTTCCGAAACTTCCAGTGTGATCGGTTTCGTCATGGAGAAAATCTATCAGCGAACGTGCAAATGGTCAAAGGCTCAACGGCCAGAAACGTTCGCCGCGTCCGCCGGCCATGATGATGACGAAGCGGTTCTTGATGTCGGTCTTGGTTTTAGCGCTCATAAATTTTTCAACCACGGATAAACACAGATGGACACGGATAAAATCAATTCGTTCTCCCGCCTAAAATCTTCTTTGCTTCTTGAATATCAATTTTCGCTTTGTGTCCGTGTTTATCAAGAAGGTGCAATAAATTTGCGCCGTTCAATAAAACCAGCGGCTTTCCCTTTGCAAATTCATACGCATCTGGGCCGTAATCAGCCGTTGTGACGAGAATTCCTTTCATTGCGCCTTCGTTAAGAACTGTTCCGTATAATTCTCGGACGGCTGCAACGCCGACAGTATTCGTGTATCGCTTGGCTTGGATGATTGTCTTGCCGCCGCGAATCGGGTCGGGGTCAAAAACGACGGCATCCACGCCGCCGTCTCGACTTGCCTGTGTGACTTTTACTTCTCCACCTGTCGAACTGAATTCTTTCTCGAAAATTTCCCGAATTAAATGCTCGAAACCTTCCCAGTCCATCGCAGCTAGATTGGTGCGCTCATCCAGTTGTCCAGCCACTGCCTGCGAGGCGACAAACCGCTTGTCCTCACGGCTGATTTTAAGAGCTGGTGCAATCGGTGTCAGGCTATGCAATGCTGAGCTACCAATTCCTTTTAGCGACTTGAAACACGCTTTAGGATCAACTCTGGCAAGATTGATTTTCTGAAATTCTTCTTTCGTTGCATGAACCGACATCACGTAGCCACTTGTATCTTTTCCGGTTGCTTTGTCCACCGACTTAACCCAACCATTAAAAACGATACTGCTTAATGCGCCTGCATCATCTGTTCCGAACAATTCGTAGAGAATTCGCAGACAAATCTGGTAAAGAACATTGTCATATATCTCATTCAATTCTTTGTCTGAAAAATAAACATCAACGATCTGGTTCCGTGATTTAATCCGTTTTAACTCTTTTACACGGGGTAAATTATCTGGTGCTGGCAAAAGTCGATCAATGATCAAAATTTTGGTCTCGGGGACATACTCAAGCCTGCTCTCTCCTTTTAGGCAGTTTGGATAATTAGATAAAAACAACACTCTCTCGCATCGTTCCGTAACTGCGTTTGGTAGCGCTGAGTCGCCTTTCAATCTGGATAGCTCCCTTTTTTCATGTTCGATGCGGTTGCTATTCCAATCGGCTACAGCTTTCTCATATTCAATTTTTCAACGTTTAATTTTCTCTGAATGCTCATCTCTACGGTGAATATTTTCATCATCGACTTGCTTGCAAACTTCGCTCCATTTCGCAATCGCTTCCTTTTCTGCAAGCTGCCGTTCTGGCGAATTCCATTGCTCAATAGCTTTTACACTTTCTTGGTATAAGCGCTGATTTTCAGCTTCTAATTTTTTGATTTCATCCGCCCATACCGAATAAGCCTTTTCAAATTGCGAACCAGAAAACCACCTCTTTTACGGCTCAAGTGGATACTGAAAGTATTTTGGAGGAGTTGGCTTTGCCTCAACGTGAGGTTTATCAGGACACTGAAGATATTCGAGTTTTGGCTCTTGAGCTTGAGGCTTGGGCTTTGGATATGGGGTAATTAGTTTTACCCAATCCACGATGCGCTGGGACTTTAATCCAGAAAGCAAAAGCTGTTGCAAAGATTCAAGTCTAGCTTTTGATTCACTATTTCGCTTTTGGACCTCCAACACCACATTCTCTTCAATTTCCCAAACTTTGTATAATGCTTGGGCTTTTGCCAAAACAGCATCGTAGTTTGTTCCGGAAAAGACTCGATGCTTTCCCAAAATGTCACTGTTTACATTGATTTGAACGCGATCAGCCATACGCAAATTTCTAAACTGATACCAACTTCAGTTTTTCATGCAAAACGAATTCAAAATCAGTGTCCATCTGTGCCCATCTGTGGCTAAAACTTTACGGTCACAAAATTCCAGACTTGACCCCGTCCGCTCCTCGAATAAAATCTCACGCGTAATGTTGAAAAACAATTCACAAGTTGTCATTCTGGTCGTCGCTGTAGTAGTTAGCGACGCCGCT
>JANYFN010000016.1 GCA_025362675.1 Limisphaerales bacterium
AAAGAAATAAAATTTTGTGTGCCGAGTTGCTATTGGTCTCACAGCAATGTTGAAAGTTTCTCGCGTCCTTTCCCCTCACCCCAGCGGAGAGGGAGACTTGCTTTCAACGTCTTGGCAAAACCACGGCTGGCTTCTGTTCGATGGTTTTTGGATTTTAATAACGGGGACAGCGGCTGTTCCCTCTCCCCAAGGGAGAGGGGAAACGGAGCTTGCACCTGCAACAAAAATTTTCACACGTCATGAACCGTTTCCGCCGCCAATTTATTTCCGGCCTGTTCGCGCTGATTGCCGCGACGTCGGGAGCGTTGTGGTTGAATGCAAAATACAACGCGCTGCCAAACTACGCCTATCTCACGGGCTGGGCACTGCTCGCGGGGATGTTCGTGCTGACGATCTACAACGTGCGGAAAAAACTGCCGTTCCTGCCGCTCGGTAAATCCGAGATGTGGCTGCAAAGCCACATCTACCTCGGTTTTTTCACGACGCTGCTGTTTCTCATCCACCTGAATTTCCGCGCACCGCACGGCTGGTTTGAAATCACGCTGGCGTGGCTGTTCGTGCTGGTCAGCGGCAGCGGCGTGGTTGGATTATTTTTCAGCCGCGTGCTGCCGCGCCGTCTCGCGACGCGCGGTGGTGAAGTTGTCTTTGAAAAAATTCCCGCCATCCGTCACGCGCTGAAAACCGAGGCGGAAACTCTGGCACTCGGCACGGATGCAAAATCATTGGTCATCGCGGAATTTTACACCAAGCGGCTCGCGGCATTTTTCTCCGGCCCGAAAAATTTCTGGAACCATCTGGCCGAATCGCGCCGCGAAGTCAGCGGCTTGCTCGCGGAATTGGAAGACCTGCGCCGCTTCGCCAACGACATTGAAAAAGAAAAAATCTCAAAACTCGCCGCGCTCGTCCGCCAGAAAGACGGATTGGATTATCACCGCGCGTTGCAGCTTTCACTGCGGCTCTGGCTCTTCGTTCACATTCCGCTGACTTACGGGCTGATGATTTTCACGCTGCTCCACATCGTCATCGTGTTCGCTTTCTCGGGAGGTGCAAAGTGAGCGAGCAACTGCCTGCGCCGGATTTCGACGCTCAAAATTACGCGCGGCCAAATCAAAATTACATTTGCGGTCACGCTTGCGAAGGCAAGGCTTGCCGCCAAGGGCCAGATGCCAAAGGCCGCTGCGGAGCCACGGCTGAGTGCAAGCCGATCCTGAAAATCAAGCCGGGCGAAACGAAAGGTCGCTGGGTATGCACGCGAACCGGCGGCGAGTGTGCCTCTGGCCCGTTGCCGGACGGAAGCTGCTGCAATCCAGTCTCGAAATGTTCGCCCGTGCCGACATTGCGTTTGTGGCGTGGGCGCATGACGCTCGCGGTCATCGTCGCATCGTGCGCGATGCTGCTAGTTTTGCTTGGTAAGCCACCGTGGCGAAATAATTTCATCAATCCGGGTGAAATTTCTGAACCGCACTCCGGCGCGGCGTTCGCAGCGCTGGCGGCAACGAATCATTTGAACCAGAACTGCGGCGCGTGTCATGCGGCGGGCAGCGTGGGGCCAAACGGCCTGGTGCGCTCGGCGTTGCGGGCTAAGCCGGGGATTTTGGAGCTAACCGCGCTCGCGCAGGCCAAGCCGGCGGAGCCGATGGCGCTAGATGCCACTTGCGTGAAGTGTCACGCCGGAAAAAGTTTTCATCAACCTAGCGCGCCACCAATTTCCTGCGCGTTCTGTCACGCGGAGCATCAGGGCAAAAAGATGGCGGCCATGACCGATGCAAATTGCAATTTCTGCCATGGCGAGGCGACGAAGATGGCGGCCGCGCGTTATCCAAAACTGGTGCATCACTTCGCAGAAGATCATCCGCAATTCAGATTCATCACCGAAAAATTACGTGACCCGGACACGTTGAAATTCAATCACGCACTGCATCTGACCGGCGCCACGATTCCAAAATTACCCGGCGGTGAAAAACTAGATTGCGCGTTTTGTCATCAGCCGGATGCGGCGGGCGTGTTCATGAAACCCGTCGCGTTTGAAAAAAATTGTCGCACCTGTCACTCGTTGCAATTTGACCCGGAGACGCCGCAGTTGATGTTGCCGCATGGTGATGTGGATTTTGTTTCGGCGTTTTTGCGCAGTCTGCCCAAGCAGTATTTTGACTTGGCGGCAAAAGTTGGTGCAACCGATGCCAATGATTTTGCGGCGAAAAAACTGGCCGGTTTGCGGACCCAATTCGGCAGTAGCGAAGCGCTGGAGCAACGAGTCTTTTTTAGCACGGCGACGTTCGGGCCAGCGGCGAGCATCGGAACTTTAAACGGCGCGACGCGATCGCTTTTTCCGGGTTGCGTGTATTGCCACGAAGTTAAATCCGTGAAAGGTGTGCCGAAAATTACAAAGCCGGTTCAGATTGATCACTGGCTGACTCAGGGCAAATTCAATCACGCCAAGCACTCGAAGCTGATCTGCGTGGAATGTCATGCGGCCATACAGAGTAAAGACACGGCGGATATTTTGCTGCCCGCGAAAGAAACCTGCGCCATGTGTCATAGCCCGCGTGGAGCCGTGGCCAATACTTGCGTGGAATGTCACTCTTATCACCAACCGTAATCCGAGGTTAGGTAATAAATGAAAGAGGAAATTGAACCAAGCGACTCTGCCGGAACACCACCGCCGTTCTCCGGCATCCGGCAAATCTTACGGCACGTTGGCGCAGCGTTACGGGCGCGTTGGGGCGTGGGCTTGCTGATGCTGGGCGGGCTATTGATCGAGATGGCGTTCAGTGCTGCGGTCCCGATGACTTTCAAATATCTCGTGGATTTCGCGATTGTTCCGAAGGACGAAAAAATTCTCCTCACGATTCTCGCGGCCTTGGTAGCAAGCTTGATTGTCGCCTCGGTAGCCGGACTAGGACTGGATTATCTCTACGCGAAATTTTCCACCGGAGTTCTGAACAATCTCCGTTGGACAATGTTCACGCACTTGCAGCGGCTCTCGATGAATTTTTTTGCGCGGTCGCAGGCGGCGGACATCGTTGCGCGCTTTTCCAATGACCTCACGTCGTTAGACCGCGCGCTCGGATCGGCATTGGAAGGCGGCGCACTGCCGACACTGGAAATTATTTTAAGCGCGGTGCTACTCTTCATGCTCGACTGGCGGCTGGGACTTATTGCCATGCTCGCGATTCCGGCCTGTTTTGTCGGGCCGCGCGTCATCACGCCGCGCGCCTCGGCGGCGGGTTACGAACGCAAACAAAACGAGTCACAAACGGCGAGCATGGTGCAGGAAAATATTTCCGGTCAGTCCATCATCAAAGCGTTCAGTTTGGAAAAATCCATGCTGACACGCTTTTCTGAACGTATTGCGCGTCAGGCAGTCAGCAGTTTGCGCGTCAGTTTTTTAAGTTCACTGATTGAACGTTCGGCCTACATCGGCACGCTCATCGTGCAGGTTTTAGTGTTGGCAGCCGGCGGTTACCTGGCGTTTCGCGGCGAATTCTCCATCGGCTCGCTCGCGGCGTTTCAGGCGTTGTTCGGCAACTTCATCAATTCACTGGCGAGCTTCACGCATTTTTATCCAACCCTCGTTCAGGCGGGTGCGGGCATGCAGCGGATCCAAGAACTACTGGATGAAAAACCCGGCGTCGTGGATCCGCCGGACGCGCAACCGTTGCCTCGCTTGTCACAGCAAATAACTTTCAACAGCGTGAAGTTTGGTTATAACCCGGCGCAACTGAATCTGAACGACGTCAGCTTCACCATCCGCGCCGGCGAATCCGTGGCGTTCGTCGGCCCGAGCGGTTCGGGCAAAAGCACCGTGCTCACAATTCTAAATCGCTTCTACGAACCTGATGCCGGTGCGGTGGCATTTGACGGCCACGCCGTGCGAGCGGCTTCACAAGATTCATTGCGTAGCCAACTCGGAATCGTGTTTCAGGAAAGCATTTTATTCAATACGACCATCCGCGAAAACATCCGTGTCGGCAAACCAAACGCCACCGACGCCGAGATTGAATCCGCTGCCCGGGCTGCCGAAATGCACGAACTGATTTTGAACATGGCCCAAGGTTACGACACCCAAGTCGGCGAACGGGGCGGGCGGCTTTCCGGCGGCCAACGCCAGCGCATCGCCATTGCGCGCGCGCTGCTCCGCGATCCGCGCGTGCTCGTGTTGGACGAGGCTACGTCGGCACTCGATGCCGCCACCGAAGCGTCCCTCAACAAAACGCTTGAGCGCGTGGCAAGAGGACGCACCGTGGTTTCCGTCACGCATCGGCTGGCCGCCATCGTGAACATGGACCGCATTTTTGTTATGGATCAAGGTCGGTTAGTGGAACAAGGACGGCACGCTGAACTGCTCGCATTTGGCGGCGTCTATTCCAAGCTTTGGGCAAAACAACATGGATTCGCCATCACTGAAAGCGGCAGTCACGCGAGTGTGGAAGCCGCGCGACTGCAATCTATTCCCATGCTGCAATCCCTCGACGATGACACGTTGAAAACTCTCGCGGATATTTTCATCACCGAGCGTTGTCCGGCGGGTCGCGACGTATTTCGCGAAGGCGATCCCGGTGATAAATTTTACATCATCGCCCGCGGCACACTGACGGTTTGGGTCAATGCGACTGAAGACGGGGAAAAACAGATTCGCACGCTGGATGACGGCGATCACTTCGGAGAGATCGCGCTGATTGAAGATACGGCGCGCACCGCGACCGTTCGCACCAGCACCGATTGCATTTTCCTTACGCTCGCACGCGACCCATTTCTAAAGCTCTTGCACCGCGAACCAAAACTGGCTGCGGCTTTTAAGAACGTAATCGCTCAGCGGCTCGCCGCCTCGGGAACGATTCTAAAGTCCCGCCCGATTCCTCCTAATTGATAAAGTTTTGTTCAGGCTTGCAGCATCCAAGAAACGGCGCGAAACATTTCCAGGATCGGTTCACTTCCAATAGAAACTGAAGATATCTACGTTCGGGCCGTTACGGAAAAGAACCGCAATGTATTCACGGGAATAGTCACCGATCCGTGCCGTGGCATGGACTTCGTAAGTGCTGCCGCTCACGTCTCCGTAGCGCTGAATTTGAGTGCTGACTTGCGCCGGTATGCCGATGGCGTTGAGTTGAGCCAAGCTTTTAAGTGCGCCCGAACCATCTGAGCCACCCTCGCCGGAACGATACTTGATAATGGCTTGCGCGGTTTGGGTGTCCACGCCGGGAATCAGTTGCAAAACGGTTTCGTTGGCCGTATTCAAATTGATCTTTCCCGTGGAGAACGGCGTGAAGACATCAGCGAAGCCAAACGGATAATCCGGCGTCTGGCCGGACATGTGGCCGAAACCATGGATGTGACTTTGGAACGCCGCACCTTGTTCGTTCGTGGCGGCGCCACCTTTGAATAAAGGAAGTGAAATCCCCTTGATGAGCATGAGTTCGGATAAGTCATCAATCGGCGCATTTTTGGCGTAATACGCTGGGGTCATGCCTTGATAATAATCACTCTCGGCACCAGCCGGGCGCGTGGCATCATCACCATCCACCCAGTCTTGGATGGAATCCGCCACGACGGACATGTCGCCGGCATCCGCGCCCATTTGGGTCATGACCTGCTGGATGAGCGGTGTGTCCGCGAGATTCACGTTGACCTTGCTTTCAAGCTCAATCATTTTCAACGATACCGTGCCGTCGCCGACCGGGAAATTGTCGAGGGAAATGCCGAGGAGCGGACTGTTGGTTTCGGGGCCATCGCCCGGCCCGCCGGCCCAGATTTGATTCAGCGAAGTGAACGGCAAATTTCCTTCAATCGAAAGTATCCAGCGCGCCCGGTCAATGCCGGCGCGGCCCAGCCACAACAATTGTTCGTCGTTATCCGCATTCGCCGCCAGCCGCGATTCCACTTTCATCGAATAAGCAAACGCGCCCGCTAGCATAGTCAACACTGTGACCGCCACCAACACCACGATCACGGCGATGCCGCGATTTTTTTGTGCAAAAATGATTTTCATGCGCGGCTCATTTGATTAATCCGCCTCCCAGACCGCCACCTCTCTGCGGACCACCCACGGTGCCGTGTTGCACCGCCGCTGGCATCATTGAGGAGGGCATGGCGAAGGCTCGGATCACGACGGTATCCGGGATGGTTTTGCCGTAATCGTTTTGGCCGGGAGCAGATTTTGTCGCCAGCACCACACCCACGCGCACCGAGGGCGGAATTGAATTCGTGTCCGTCCATTCGGAAATCCATTCAAACTTATTTGTGTCCCAACATTCCACGATAAATTTTTTCACATTGCGCGCCAGCACCAGCGGATATTTTTTTTCATCCTCATCCAAATCCATGAGAATCGGATTCTGCCGCAGCACTAGGTTTTTCAAACCGTCCTGCCCGCTTTCAAGCTGGAACGTCACGCGGCGGAGATTGAAATCGCCAAATTTTCCATTGCGTGGAAACACATCCGGCACGCGGGCCGCAAAACTCAGCGTCGCGGCATCGCCGTTTTCCACGATGAAACTGTAATATTTTTGCGACGCTTGAAACGACTGGATGCACATCAGCGAATCTTCAATCGTCCGCAACGCGATCCGCTCACGTTGCGCATTCGCCGCCGCCGTCTGCCCGACCACGGTGGCGCGCATGACGACCGCCCAAGTGGAATAAATCGCAGTGATGACCATCATGAAAATCGTGATGGCGACCATCACTTCAATCAAGGTGAAGGCGTGACCGGACTTCACGGCGCGACGTTTGAAATTGAAAATGTGAAATGTCATCGGCGCATCAAATTCCCGCCGCTATCAAGGCTGCCCGGCGGCGATTGTGGGCGGAAAAAAAGTGTCGTGGTCCGCGACAACACCTCGCGGTTCGGACCGCTCGCGTAATAAATTCTGAAGTCCGCCTGGAACAACCGGTTCGACGCGACCTCGGTTATTTCGCCCGTCCATTTGTATTGGTTATATTCTTTGCCGAGCACATCCGCCAGATTTCCCGAGTAAACGCCCTCCACGAGTTGGTTCGTAAGTGAGAGCTGCGAGACGAGTGCGCTCGCATCCACCAGCGGTCGCTGCAACCGGCGCACATTGCTGAGCGAACTGGAAATGAGCGAGAGAATCGCAAACGTGCCCATGAATAATAGGCCGATGGCGATCATTACCTCCAGCAGCGTGAACGCCCGGCGGATTTTTTGAACCGAAAAAATATTCATTTGTCCACCTCACTGACCGTCGCCAGTCCAGTCGCAAATTCCAGGGTGATCTTTTTCCATTCCAAGCGGTCGTGCAACACGATGGTCATTTCGTCACTGGTGCCGTTGGCAAAGAATCGAACGCGGGCCCACTCTGACGCACCGAAATCTTGCATGTTGATGTCGAGCATCGCGAAGTCAACTTCGTCTGGTAATTTCGAGGAGCTCACATAAGTCGAACCTTTGCCCGGGCCGCCGCCTTGCACGGAAAAGGTTTTATCTCCCGGATGAAATTCCACGGCGACGGTGGTGTTCGCAAAAATCGCTTTTGAACGCGCGGCGGCGCAGACGTCGGTGAGATCGCTCACGGCTTTTCGCATGCCGTTTTTTTCAAACGCTTTCAACATGGAAGGCAACCCCATCGCGGCGATCAAACCGATGATGGCGACGACCACCATGATTTCAATCAGGGTGAACGCCGCCGGGCGGCGCTGCGTGAAACGCTTTGTTTGCAATCTAATTCGCACGTTCAATGAATGGATGAAATCAATTTGAATAGCGGCAGAAAGATACTGATCAATAAAAATCCGACGATGATGGCCATGACGATGATCAGGGCCGGGCCGATCAAATCCATCATCACGCGCAACGCGATTTGCAATTCGCTTTCGTAAGTCTCCGCGAGATTGTTCATCGCGCCGGGAACATCACCCGTTTCCTCGCCAATCCGGACCAGATCCACCATCAACTGCGGAAATAATTTGCTCTGCGCCAACGGTTGCGCGAGCGTTTTGCCATCCGTCACCGCCTCGCGCGTTTTGGAAATAGCTTCCTTGAGGTGAACATTCGGAATCACCTGCTCGGTGATTTTTAGCGCGGTTAAAACCGGCACGCCGTTTTGCAGCAAGGTGCCCAGCGTGCGCGCAAACTGACCGAATAAATTCACTTTGATGACCTTGCCAAACACTGGCAGTTGCATCCACCAAAGGTCAAGTTTTCGCCGCCCGGCTTTGCTGGATTGAAACCGTTTGAAGACCACAAATAAAGCCAGCACGACGAGACCGATCAACCACCAGAAACGGGCGAGAAATTGGCTGCTCGCAATGAGAAAGCGCGTGGGCAATGGCAGCACGATGGCGAAGTCCTGAAACATCGTGATAAATTGCGGCATCATGAACAGCATGAAAAACGTGACTAACAGGACGCCCATGCAAATGACGATGATCGGATAAATCATCGCTGATTTGAATTTTGCCTGCACCTCGGCGAATTGTTGAAAATGCGAAGCCATGCGGCGCAGCACCGGCACGAGCGAGCCGCTGGTTTCGCCGGCGCGCACCATGTTCACATAGAGATCGGAAAAAACCACCGGCTGCTTCGCCATCGCGTCCGATAATGAGCGCCCCTCAGTCACTTCCTGTTTTAATTCTTTGCTGACCGCGGAAGGAATTCCCTTGGTTTCGAGATGTCCCATGCTGTTCAAAGCCACGGTGAGCGGCATCCCCGAATTCAACAGATTCGCCAACTGCGTGGTGAACGTCGCTAGCTCCTGCAATTTTGGTTTTTTCTTCTGGGCCATCTGGGCGCGCATCGTCGGCGGCAGGAAGGATGAAAAGCTAAAGTTTTTCGCGGCGGCTTTACCATTTACGACGGCACCCGGTTTCGTGGAATCCACGGAAATCGGGAACAACCCCGAGCGCTGGATTTGCGCCAGGGCGGCGGTGCGATCCGGCACTTCGAGCAGGCCCTCGACGAGTTCGCCGGAACGTTTACGGGCTTTGTATGAAAACTGCGGCATAAAGACTTGTATTCAAAACCGCGGGCAGATGAAAGTTTCAAAATACCTGACGCGTGTGAAACGTGCTTGACGCGCCGCCGGATTTCGGTTGCATTGTGCGCCTATGAAAAGATTAATTTTTGCCCTGCTCGCCACCGCCACGATTGTTTCCACTGGTTGCGTCAAAACCGTCAGTGATACTAACACCTTTGCCACGACGTGGGGCAAAGACTCCGTGGCCGGCCGCTATAACCGCACGGTTGATCAAGTTTATCAGGCCTCCACGGCCGTCATCCAAAGCAACGGCGTGCTGTTGCAGGAATACATCCCGCACGATAGCACGAACGCCGTGCGCTCCATCCTCGGCAAGGTCAACGATCGCAAAGTCTGGGTGCGCGTCTCGGCGGTGGATATGAAGACGACGCAAGTGGACGTGCAAGCGCGCACCAAATGGGGCACGCGTGATCTGGAACTTGTCCATCAACTTGAAAAAGAAATTGCGCTCAAGCTCGCCAGCCAATAATTCTGCCATCACTTGAAACAAAAACGCCGGGCTTGGTGCCCGGCGTTTTTTATTGGTTAAAAACTGTATTGGCGGTCTAAGTCGGCTGCTATTTCAGCTCATTCGCAATCTGCAAGCCAAGCGCGACGGCTTCTACCACCGGACGCTTTCCTTCACCGCGTTGCACTTTTTCATCGCGGAACGAAATGGCCTTGAGCGAAATGTTGCCGCCGGAAATGACCGCATGCGCCCCGACCGGACTTTGGCAACCGCCACCCATGCCGCGCAGAAATGCGCGTTCGGCGGTCACAGCTTGAAACGTCTCGACATGATTTAGCTGCGCGACAATTTTACTGATGCGCTCGTCATTTGCCTGGGTCTCAATGCCGATCGCCCCCTGCCCTACGCACGGCAACATTTCGTCCAGACTTAAAACCGTCGCCAACAATCCGGGAGGCACCGACTCACCACTGATCGTGCCATCAGAATTAATTTTGAAATGCAGGCGCGTCATGCCCGCCAGCGCCAGAATCGTCGCATCCATTTCACTATGATCGGCAACTTTTTTCATGCGCGTAGCGACATTGCCGCGAATCTCGATGATTTTGAAATCCGGGCGTGTTGCGAGTAGCGACATTTTTCTCCGCGTGCTGCTGGTGGCAAATGTTGCGTCATTCGGAAAATCTTTAAGCTTCGTATGTGGCTTGAATCCGCGGGCCGCTTGGCCTTCGGCGCGGTAAATCAAAACATCTCGCACATCCTCGCGCTTCGGCGTGGCGGCAAGGATCAATCCATCTGGCAGTTCCGTCGGCAAATCTTTCAGGCTGTGAACCGCAAGATCGGCCTCGCCCGCGAGCATCGCCACTTCAAGTTCCTTGGTGAATAAACCTTTCGGCAGGGTCTCGCCTTTTTGGGACATGGATGCTTTCTGCAACTTATCGCCCGTCGTCTTGATGATGCTCAACTCAAACCGCAACTGCGGAAAGGCGGCGCGACACATCGCGGCGATCATATTGGATTGCGCGAGCGCGAGTGCGCTACCGCGAGTGCAGATGATAATTGGTTTTTCAGCCATAAAATTTACAGCCAAAGCTTCACATAGCCAGACGCCGATGAAAAGTAAACAGGATGGACGGAACTTGTCTTTGTGCGACCGGATTTTGCTACCCGCGCGAAATCAACTGCCATCCGCCGCTGCTTACCGCGAGCACCGCACAGCTTGTTTCAGGAATTGGTTGGCCGGACAGAAAACTCATCGGCATGATACGAACTCCGCACCATCGGCCCGCTCGCAACGTGAATAAAACCCAATGATTCCGCGTGCGTTTTGTATTCTGCAAATTTCGCGGGCGTCACAAACTCAACCACCGGCAGATGTTTCAGCGACGGCTGCAAATACTGGCCAAGTGTGAGTATGTCGCACTTTGAATTCCGTAAATCCTGCATCGCTACGAAGATTTCTTCCTCGCGTTCGCCGAGGCCGAGCATGATGCCGGACTTCGTGTGGATCGTGTCACCGCGCTTCTCTTTTACTTTCTTCAAAACAGTCAGCGAGCGGTCGTAAGTCGCGCGATGCCGCACGCTTGGCGTCAGGCGGCGCACCGTTTCGAGGTTGTGATTATAAATATGCGGATTCGCCGCGAGCACATTTTCAATCGCCACATCGTTGTCTAAAAAATCAGGAACCAACACTTCGATGACGATGCCAGGATTCAATTGCCGCACCGCCTCAATGGTCTGGCGAAAATGTTCCGCGCCGCCATCTTTCAAATCATCGCGCGCCACCGCCGTGATGACGACATGCTTCAATTTCATGCGCCGCGTTGCCTCCGCCACACGCAACGGTTCATCCGCTTCCAGCGCGAGCGGCTTGGCGGTGCTGACGGCACAAAAGCCACACGCACGCGTGCAGCGGTCGCCCGCGATCATGAACGTCGCGGTGCCTTTGCTCCAGCATTCCCAATGGTTCGGGCACTTCGCGCTCTCGCAAACCGTATGCAACTTGAGTTCGTCCAGCAGTGAGCGCGTCTGGGAGAAAGCACTGGACGTGGGCAGCTTGAGCCGCAGCCATTCCGGCAAACGCGGGCGAGGTTTCAATTCCGATGTCGTCATTGCGGAAGGATTTTGCCAGAGAAGACGGCCGTTGGACACGGTTTTTTAATCACGAAAAAACTGTTACTTTCTCCGGTCTGCGTAAATGTATTGGTGAAGATGAATGACGATTTAACCCTGCTGCGCGACTACGCCCGGAACCATTCCGAGGCCGCGTTCGCCACGCTCGTCACGCGCCACGTCAATCTCGTTTATTCCGTCGCGCTGCGACAGGTGGTAGACGCGCATTTGGCCGAGGAAATCACACAGGCGGTCTTCATCATTCTCGCGCGCAAGGCGGATTCGCTCGGTGACAAAACCATTTTACCAGGCTGGCTCAGGGATTGAGGAGACGGGACAACGCGTTCAGCGGTGAACAAAAAGTAATAACAGTTGACGTCTTGACGAGCTTTTATCCCAATGCTTTTTACACGCCGCCCGCGCGTTGTATAATGTCCGTCTGTGAATTCGCCCAAGCGGCAGCGCGTGGTCTGCGGCATGAGCGGAGGAGTTGATTCCTCCTCCACCGCTGCGCTTTTCATCGAGCAAGGGTTTGATGTCATCGGCAACAAGCTCAAGCTCTGGCTGCGAGATTGCGATTGAACCTGTGTGCGGGACGTTGGCAAAGCAATACATGAAAACTCGCACAACATACCCGCCCCGCGCTTTCACTTTGCTCGAATTGCTGGTGGTCATTGTCATCATCGCTATTTTGGCAGCGCTGCTGCTGCCGACTTTAGCCGCCTCGAGAGAAAAGGCGAAGCGCATTGCTTGCACCAGCAACCTGCGACAGATCAATCTTGGGGTTCGCATGTATTCCGACGACGCAAATGACATCGCGCCCGCCGCAGCGGCCACGAATCGGATTGTCAATTATTACCGAACGCTCATGCAAAATTATGTTGGTTTGGATAAACCGCCATCGCCGGAGGATAAACTATTTGCCTGTCCGTCGGATACATTCCGTTACTGGACCGAGGGTGGCGTGGTGGTGTTTTCGCCTCAGGGCCGGCACGAGTCGGCACGGCAATATTATTCCAGCTACGCATTCAACGGGATCAACTTTGACCGGACGAATTTCTCCGCATCCGGATCCATTCTAGGCATCGCGGGCCAGAAGTTTAGCTCGATTAAGCACCCGGCCAAAACCGTTCTAGTCCTGGAACAGCCCGCCTTTTTTCCCTATTCATGGCATATTCCGAAACAGCCGATTTCAAATCCGAACAGTTGCTTTTTCAACAACTCAAAAAACATGGTCAGCTTCGCTGATGGACATGTCAGTTATATCGAGATGTATTGGAATGGCCAGGCGGGCTCGTTGGCTACGTTTTACAATCCTCCTGCCGGATACGATTATCAATGGAGCGGAGATTAAGTCGGTCAAACCATTTTACACGCCGCCCGCGCCTTGTATAATGTTCGTCTGTGAATTTGCAAAAGCGTCAACGCGTGGTCTGCGGCATGAGCGGAGGAGTTGATTCCTCGGCGACGGCGGCGCTTTTGATCGAGCAGGGTTACGATGTCATCGGCATCACGCTCAAACTCTGGCCGCAGGATTGCGTGAACCGGGCGGAGGATAAATGCTGCGGGCCACAAGCCGTCACCGATGCGCGCTCGGTCTGCGACAAACTCGACATTCCCTATTACCTCGTGGATGAGTCGGCGGATTTTCAAAAACACGTTATCCAATATTTCGCCGATGAATACAAGGCTGGTCGCACGCCGAATCCGTGCGTGATGTGCAATCAGAATTTGAAGTTCGGCCGCCTCATTGACCGCGCGGATCAACTGGGTGCGGATTTTATTGCGACCGGACACTTTGCGAGAATTGAGCGTAGCAGCGAACGTGAGTTCGCTCTATTTCAAAATCAGAGCCGACTCACGTCGGCTGCTACGCGATATTTATTGAAGCGCGGACGCGACTTGCGTAAGGATCAAAGTTATTTCCTCTTCTCACTCCGCCAGGATCAGCTCGCGCGCATCATTTTTCCGCTCGGCGAAAAAACGAAGAGCGACACACGGGATGTAGCGCGTCACTGCAATCTCAAAACTGCCGAAAAAGAAGAGAGCATGGAAATCTGTTTCGTGCCGGATAATAATTACGGTGGCTTTCTCCAGTCCGCGAACCTCGTGCAAAAACATCGCGGCGACATCGTGAATGTTCACGGCCACGTCCTCGGCCAACACGACGGCATTGAGTTTTACACCATTGGTCAGCGCAAAGGGCTTGGCATCACTACGCCAAAACCGGTTTATGTCGTCGAACTGGATGCGGAAAACAACCGCGTGATGGTCGGCGATGAATCGGCGCTCGACCGCGATGAATTCACCGCTGACCGCTGCAACTGGCATCCGTTTGAGCAACTGACTGAGGCAATCGAAGTGACGGCAAAGATTCGTTACAACCACCCTGGCCAGGCGGCCACGGTAACGCCTTTGGAAAATGGCAAAGTAAAAGTGAAGCTGCACTCCCCGGCCCGCGCCATCACGCCCGGTCAGGCGACGGTGTTTTATCAGGAAGATTTAGTCGTCGGCGGCGGTTGGATAATGCGCTAAAAAAGCAGAGATTGATCCAAAGAAAGTTGCCTGCTTGAAATCCACTGTTCAAGGAATGGTCACCTGAATTTTTCCTGCCGACTGCAAGTCCCGATCACGCTGATAGCAGGCTCAAATGGGTTTACCGTTTTTATCCTGCGTGTGCAGCGCCTGTTCGAAACAATCCAGTGCTTCGGTGTGACGATTCAGTTTGTTCAACAATCCTCCCTTTTGCAGGAAGGCCACGGTTTGAGTTTTATCGCGCTTGAGTGCGCGATCGCAATAATCCAAAGCCTCTTCCAATCGCGCCATCTTTTCCAGCGCGGCGGCTTTTTTCAACATCGCCGCCGCATTTTCTGGTTGGGCAGCTAATAGCTTTTCAAATAAATCCAAAGCTTTTTGCGCCTCGCCGGCATCCAACAATTTCTGGCCATCGGCGAGCGGGTCGGGAGTTGGGGAACCGTTTTTCTCCGTCGGCGCTGACTGGCTGGCACCGTTTTCAAGTGAACGGATTTTATGCTCTAATTGGCCCACGACACTGAGGAGACGCGAATTAGAAATCTCCACCGTTGCGCGCGCGGGCGAAGTCAGTTGATGCACCGCGCCAGCCTGAGCCATGAAGAGATTTTGTTGCGTGGAAATCTCGGCGATCTGCCGGAACGAGCGCCATTGAAAATAAATCATCAGCAACATCACCCCCAGCCCCATGAGTCCGAATACGCCCGCCAGCATGAGGGTAAGCTGCTGAGTTTTGCGCGCGGCTTCCGTCTCCGACGCGTGTTGGTTTTGCACGGCCTGCTCTAGCAACTGCAAGCGGGCAGAAAGCGCGTCGGAATTTTTTTGCACGGCTTCCGCCGTTTTTTGAATAGCTTCTGCCGATTGCGCGCGGCCAGCCTCGATCTGCAAGCGCGTATTATGCAACTGCTCCTGAATCTGCAACATCGCCCCCAACGCCGAATCATTGGTGACCATGATAAAATTAGTCGTCTGCGCGTTCGCCCAGCTGACGCCGAAAACGATCATGAGCACTCGGATTAAATTGAAAAATTGAAACTTCATTCCTTGGAAAAGCTGCGGCGAAGCTGCGGCGAAGTCAAGCGCACTCATTTTTAATTGCAACGATGATACGTCTATGACCAGGCCATTCGCATTGGTTGCAAAAACGGCCAGGCAAATTGATTTCGTCCAGCCGTTTGAATTTTCTAAAATCGCTTACGGTTTCCAAGTCATGTCCGCACAGTTTTAGCGGCGTGACTCACGGATAAATCAGGCGGTAGAATTCCGGCTGATGCCCAAGAACATTTCATGGTTGAATGAATTGAGCATAACAAAACCCCGCGCGACTCGTGCCACGCGGGGTCTGGCCATTTCAAATCATCGTCACGGCACGACCGCGCTAATGGCGACGCTCGGCTGGCTTTCGCCCGTCGTATTGCGCGCAGACACGCTGATGTTCACCGTGGCGCCCGGCGGGAGATTGGCAATAGAAACCTCCGCATCTTGCGTCAACACTTCGGCCAAGGACGCACCACCCGCCGCGTTCGTGACCAGCGCCCGATAACCATCAGCGCGCCGCGCGTCGTCCCAATGGATGAAGAGCGCGTGCGTGCCAGCGGCTCCCGGCGATGCCACCACATTCTCCGGCACTTCCGGCGAGGCGGGATTGCCCGGCAACTCGAAACCGAACGCCAGCCAGCGCGGGTCCATGTCCTCCAATTGTTGACCAAGTTCACCCAGCAAGCCGGAGGCACGCGCGCGCGCCACCGTGATGCCCGCCTGATAATTCGCCTGCGCCGTCCCCGCCAGCGCATTGCTTTGGTTGCTCGCCGAATCCGCCGCGCTGATCGCTTGTGCCGCCGCCTCACACGCGGTTGCCGTGCAGGTGATGCCGTTGACGTTCGCCACTTCCCGCGTTGGATTCGCCGTGTAATACGCGCGCAACTGTTGCAGTTTCACCATCGGGTTCGTCGGCATCGCCAGCGAACTTTCCGTGAACCCCGCCGCGTTCCACGCGCTACCCCACTGTTGGCCCAGCACCGGCTTGAGTGTGCCCACGCACGTCATCCCCAGACTGCGACCATTGCTTTGCGCCGTGCGAAAGGCCGCCGACAGGTTGACCTTGTTCGTCTTGGCCGCATTCCATAACGACTTGAGACCCGGCACCGCCGGCGGCACATTGCCCTGCCCGCCGGGTGCGCCCGTCAGCGCGATCAGATCCGCGCGAATGGCGATTTCCGTATTTTGCTTCAGGCCGATGCTGATGCCGTGCGTGTGCGCGCCATCCGCCGCATCTTCCAATAGCTGCACCAACGGATCGTAGGACTGTGGGATTTGATTGCTCATAATTTTAATTTCCGAGTTATTTATTGCCCGAGCTGTTTCCTTTGGTGGGTGAGTTGCACGAAGCGTTCCCGATGGTGAAACCCTGCCGACCCAACGGCTACCCTGACAGCAAAGGGATTCCTAACAAGCTAATTCGTTTTAATTTTCGCGCGCCCGTATCGTGAAGCAGAACCCGGAATTGACGCTGCCGAATTTTCCACGCACACTCGCGCCCCACTACTGGCCATGCATCTACTGGAAACTTATCTCACGG
>JANYFN010000047.1 GCA_025362675.1 Limisphaerales bacterium
GTCACCGGCTTGTTCAGCGGACGCGGCTACAACATTGACACGCTCAACGTCGGCCCGACGCATGATCCGAAGCTGTCGCGCATGACCATCGTCACGCACGGTGACGAAGCGACGGTCGAGCAAATCATCAAGCAGTTGAACAAGCTTCCGAACGTCATCAAGGTGCAGGAATTTCGCGGCGGCGAGGCGGTGGACCGCGAACTCGTCCTCGTGAAAGTGGCGGTGGATTCCAAGTCGCGCGCCGAAGTGATGCAGATCACGGATATTTTCCGCGCAAAAATCGTGGACGTGCAACCCAAGACGCTCACGGTGGAAATCACCGGCAGCGAGAGTAAAGTGGAAAAATTTCTCGGCCTAATGAATTCTTTTGGCGTGCAAGAAATCACGCGCACCGGCCAGGTCGCGCTGCCGAGGAAATAATTCTTCAGTTCGTAGTGTCGGCTCGCTGGGGCACTTTGCCCTTTGAACTCGGGTCGCCGAACCGTTAGCCTAATGCGATGTTCGACTCCTTAAGCAGCAAGCTCCAGAACGCTTTCAAAAATCTGCGCGGCCTCGGGAAAATTTCCGAGAGTAATGTCGGCGACGCGCTCCGCGAAGTCCGCATGGCGCTCCTCGAAGCCGATGTGAACTTCAAGGTCGCGCGCGATTTCATCGAGCGCGTCAAGACCAAGTCGCTCGGCGCGGAAGTCATTTCCACCGTCCAGCCCGGACAGCAGATCATCAAGATTGTTTCTGATGAACTCACGGAATTGCTTGGCTCGCAAAATTCTGCACTCAATCTTTCCGGCGAACCGAGCTGCCTGATGATGGTCGGTCTGCACGGCGCGGGCAAAACCACTTCGAGCGGAAAACTCGCGAAGCTGTTGAAAAAACAGGGGCGTTCGCCATTGCTCGTCGCGGCGGATGTCTATCGTCCGGCGGCGATGGATCAACTCGAAACGCTCGCGAAACAAGTCGAGGTTCCCATTTTCATCAAGCGCGGCGAGACGGACGTTTTGAAAATCGCGCGCGAGGCGTTGGATTTTGCAAAAGTAAATAATTGCAACGTCATCATCTTCGACACCGCTGGCCGTTTGCAGATTGACGAACCGCTCGTGCAGGAACTCGTGCGGTTGCGCGATCTCGTGAAGCCGCAGGAAATTCTCCTCGTGCTCGATGCGGCCACTGGCCAGGAAGCCGTGAATGTCGCCACGCATTTTGATGCCGCGCTGAACATCACCGGTTCCATTCTCACGAAGCTCGATGGCGATGCGCGCGGCGGCGCGGCGTTGAGCATGAAAAGTGTTACCGGCAAGCCGATCAAATTTGCGGGCGTCGGCGAGAAGCTCGATGAGTTCGAGGCGTTCCATCCCGAACGCATGGCGTCGCGGATTTTGGGAATGGGCGATGTGGTGAGTTTGGTTGAACGCGCCGCTGAAGCCGTGAGCGAAGATGACGCGAAGCGCATGGAAGAGAAGATGCGGAAGGGCGAATTTTCCCTCGAAGATTTTCTGGAGCAGTTGCGCGCGATGAAAAAACTCGGCTCGCTCGAAAGCATTTTGAAGATGCTTCCTGGCGGCGGCGACGCGCTGAAGCAAATGGACATTGGCAAACAGGAAAAAGAATTCAAGCGCATGGAAGGCATGGTCTGCGCGATGACGATCAAGGAGCGGCGCAATCCGGTGATCCTCAACGCGAGCCGCCGGCGTCGCATCGCGGCGGGCAGCGGCGTGACGGTGACGGAGCTGAACACGATGCTGAACAAATTTTTCCAGATGCAGACGATGATGAAAAAGATGGGCAAGATGTCCAAGATGATGGGCAAAATGGGCGGCGGGATGCCGGGGATGTTCCGGCGGTAAGAACTGTCAACGCTTCAATCCCTACCGGTTGAAAACGCGGTGCGCCACGCGGTCGCTTTTCCGGCGCTTTTCCCAGCCGGCTTGTTTTTTAGATTCGCGGAGCTCAGTGATTTCGCGCTGGAGTTTGACGAAGCTATCATACCGCTCGCGTGAAAGCGTTTCCGCATTTACGGCTGCGAGCACGGCACAATTTTTCTCTTTGGTATGCGTGCAATCGCGAAAATGGCACCCCGGCGCGAGCGCTTCGATTTCCGGAAATGTTTCCTTCGTGCCTTCGCTCGCGCCCCACAAGTGAAACTCGCGCATGCCGGGCGTATCAATGACCACGCCACCCTTCGGCAGAAAAATCATTTCGCGCCACGACGTAGTATGGCGGCCTTTGGAATCTTGCTCGCGCACTTCAATCGTCGGCATCAAATCCTCGCCGTAAAGTTGATTGATGAGGCTAGACTTGCCGACGCCGGAAGTGCCGATGAAAGCAACGGTGTCACTGGGCTTGATGAGCGCGGCCAATTTTTTCATGCCGCGTCCGGTGAGCGCGCAGACGGCGAGAACCAGCGCATCGCCCGCCGCGAGCGTGGCTTCGGCGAGCTTGGCGTCAAGGTCGTCGCACAAATCAATTTTGTTGAGGATGACCACGGGACGCGCTCCGCTTTCGTGTCCCATGGTGAGCATCCGCTCCAAGCGCGCGGCGTTGAAAGTGGGGTCGGCAGCGGTGACGAGAAAAACGGTTTCGATGTTGGTGGCGAGGATTTGCGCAGCGGTATTGCGACCGCTAGTCTTGCGCGTGATCTGCGTGCGACGCGGCAGAATGGCATGAATCGCCGCCTTCTCCTCGTTAGGAATAAGCTTTACGGCCACCCAATCGCCGACCTTGGGCAGCGCGGCATGATCGCGCCGTGATTCGTGAATGAATTTACCGGTGACTTGCGCGGTGAGTTCCGCGTCCACCGTCCAAATGCGATAGAAATGTTTATCCTCCACCGCGACGCGAGCGGGAATAAAACCCTTCGCGAGATACGGCGCGAACTGTTCGTCGCGTTCCGCGTTCCAGCCCAGCTTGGTCAGGCCCATAGGCGGCAGGTTATCGAAATTCTCGGCATCGCTGAAGTGTAGCAATTGCCCGCCGCGCCATCAACGCGCGAATGTGCGGGGACCGTTCGCAATTTTTTTTATTTGCGCTAAAGTGGTTGCGACGGAAACGAATCACCGTTCCGCGAACCAAAGGAATTAGACTCATGAAACGTAAAGCATCAGCCGTTTGGCAGGGCGATTTGAAAAGCGGCAAGGGGAATATCTCCACCGAGAGCACCACGCTCAAAGCCGCCCAATACTCATTCGGCACGCGCTTCGAAAACGGCGTCGGCACGAATCCCGAAGAACTCATCGCCGCCGCGCACGCGGGTTGTTTCTCAATGGCGTTCTCGGCGGAACTCGGCAAAGCCGGTTTCACACCCACGGCCATTCACACGACGGCGACCATCACGATGGAAAAAACCGACGCCGGTTTTACCGTCACGGAATCGCATTTGGACATGACGGCGAAAATTCCGGGCATCGACGAAGCGAAGTTCACCGAGATCGCGAATGGCGCGAAAGCGGGTTGCCCGATCTCGCGACTGCTCAAGGCCGATATCTCATTGACCGCGAAGTTGGAGGTCTGAAGCGGCAGTAGATTCAGGGCGGTTACCGATCGGCTAATCGGCGACTTGAAAAAATTTTGTCTCGGTATAATTTGCGGCGCGTTTTTTAACATGTCGCAACTCCAACATCATTCAAGCAAAGACGAGGCTGGCAAACGGCTGACCACGTTCACCAAAATTTTTCGCTGGCAACCCGAACAACCCGGCGGGCCGATGCCTGTGCGCGTGGAAGTCGCGGGAACGTTTAATAACTGGCAACGCGTGGCACTCAAGCGCGATAAGCTATCCGGCGTGTGGCAGCTCACGTTGCCGAACATTCCCGGCAACCGAACGCACAATTACATGCTGCTGGTGAACGGCCGGCCGGTGAATGACAAATTGGCGGATGGACTCGCCATCCCGCACACGGCGGAAGAGAAACAGCATCAGTTGGAAACCCCGCGCGGCCCGCGTGTTTTTATGTTAGCCAGCCAGACGAAGTGATAAAAATCTTCCGCTTCGGTTTGGGCGGCACAAAATTTTAGGGCGACCAGATGGCAGTATCTGGTTAATTTCCGGTTGTGCCTTCGGCGCGAAAAAACATTTACCATTAAACTCATGGGAGTTTATGTCCGTGGTCGGCAAGGCTGCATTTCGGGTCTTCGTTGACCGCATCAAATGCGTATTGCCCGCCATCAGGACAAACCAACTTGTGACGGAGAAAACCATTCGTGCCATTTGTTCCGTAGAGGTCTGCTTCAGCCGGAACATCTGTGGGCAGCTTGTGATTTACACGCGCCCATTCAATTTTCACATCATGAATTTGTCGCAAGTTATTTACGCAAGCATTTCGATGACCAGTTGACCGTGCAGGAATAAAGCTTGGAATTGCTATCGCCGCCAAAAATAAAAAAATCAGCGCGCACGGAATTGTTATCAGCAGTTTCTTTCTTCCAAGCCAAATCAAAGCCACCGTAATTGCAAGCGCAGCGCAAGTCAGCACTGTTTGGCCACGGTTAATGTCTTCAGAAAGCCATTCCATAAATTGCCGAGTTCAACTTAATTGCTTCCGCCATCGGGCCAGTTGCTTCGCAACTTCCTTCGTTCCCGGAGCGCCGATGATGTTTCGTTTCGCCATCGCGGTTTGCAGATTGAACACGCCGAGCGCGTCGCGGGCGAAGGTTTTATCCACGCCTTGCAGTTCGGCGAGGGTGAGTTGGTTCAGCGGTTTGCCAGTTTTTTCCGCCAGTGCCACGACCGCGCCGACGACGTGATGCGCGGGACGGAAGGCCATGCCTTTGCGCACGAGATAATCCGCGAGGTCGGTGGCCAGCAGCGCGGGATCGCTCGCAGCGGCAGCGCACGCGGGCTGGTTCACCTTCGTGTTATTCAACATCGCCGCCATGAGGCGAGTGGTCGCGCGCACGGTGTCGGCAGTGTCGAAAAGGCGTTCCTTGTCTTCCTGCAAATCACGATTGTAGGTCATGGGCAGGCCCTTGAGCAGCGTGAGCAGCGCCATGAGATTGCCGACGACGCGTCCGGTCTTGCCGCGTGCGAGTTCGGCGATGTCGGGATTTTTCTTTTGCGGCATGAGCGACGAGCCGGTGGTGTAGGCGTCGGCAATCTTGAGGTAATTAAATTCGGTGCTGACCCAGAGAATCACATCTTCTGCGAGCCGCGAAATGTGAACGGCGAGCAACGCGGCGGCGGAACAAAATTCGATCATGAAATCGCGGTCGCTCACGGCGTCCATGGAATTTTGCGTGAGCTGGACCTGGCCGGCGTCGTTCACAAAATTCAGTAGTTTCGCGACGAGTTCGCGTTTCAGTGGCAAGGTTGAACCGGCGATCGCGCCGCTGCCGAGCGGGCAGACGTTCACGCGCGAGTGGCAATCCCAGAGGCGTTCGCAATCGCGTTCGAGCATCTCGACATAGGCGAGCAGATGGTGCGCGAGATACACGGGCTGCGCGCGCTGCATGTGCGTGTAGCCGGGAATAATGACGTCGGCATTTTTCTCGCCGAGCAAGACGAGGGAGCGTTGGAGATTGGCGATTTCGCCGAGCAGCGCGGTGATTTCGTCACGCAACCAGAGCCGCATGTCGAGCGCGACCTGGTCGTTGCGCGAGCGGGCGGTGTGCAATTTCGCGCCGGCGGGAACGCGCTTGGTCAGCTCGGACTCGATGTTCATGTGAACATCCTCAAGCTCGGCTTTCCACGAAAATTTTCCGGCCTGGATTTCTTTGCCGATGGCGTCGAGGCCGCGCACGATGGCGGTGCATTCTTGTTTGGTGAGCACGCCGATGGCGCGGAGCATTTCGGCGTGCGCCTTCGAGCCGAGAATGTCGTGCTTCCACAAGCGCCAATCGAAGGAGATGGACTCGGTGAATTGCGCGACCTCGGCGGCGGGGCCGGAGGCGAATCGGCCGCTGCGGGAAACAGGAGATTTTTTGCTCATAGTTGCGGCATCATTAAAGCCACAGATGAACGCAGATGCACATAGATTTTTTGGAGAATTGGTTGCAACTGAAATGACAAGGGGGCGAAAGGTGGTAATTCGCTGAAAAAGCGCATTGCCCAAAGGAAGGTTGTATGAAATGTTTTCGGTGCCATGAGCGAGTTTAAATTTGCCTGTCCCGTGTGCGGCCAGCACATGATGTGCGATGCGTCGCAGGGCGGCTCCGTCATGGACTGCCCGACGTGCTTTCAGAAAATCGTCGCCCCCCAAGCGCCGGTGGCGGATTCAAAATTCATCCTCACTGGCACCAAGCTCGCGGATAAAAAAACCTTCGCATCCAACGTCGATAATTCGGTGCGCGTAGAAAAAAATTTCCCGGCGGGCGCGGTGCTCGGCCTGTTGTTGCTCGCGTTGAGCGCTGGGGCGGCAGGATATTATTTCTATGCAAAAAAATCGCCGCCGCCGCCCTCAAAATCAGTCGCCGCTACCAACGCCGCTCTGGTGAAACCAATCGTCATCGCGCCGCCAGCCAACGATGCCAACTGGTCGCTGGAGCTGGGCACCAACGCCATCGCCGACACCCCGGTGGCCGGCCGCATTCACAAGCAGGATTTCATCATCGAGCGGGCTTATTTTTCGAGTGGCACGCTGACCTTGCGTATGGGCACGAAAGGCCCGGTTGAGTTGGGCGCGATGATCAACTTCGGCGGCGCGCAGGCGGAGTCACTGTCGAGTCAGAGCATTAACGTGACAGCGGACACGGATCGAGCCGCAAAAGTTTCGTTCCGCTGGAAAGACGAAAGCGGCACCGTGCAAAAACCAACGTTTGATAGTGGTTACGCCATGCGGTTGGAATTCGGCCCGCTGGCGAACAACCATTTGCCGGGGAAAATTTATCTCTGCACGCCGGATGTCGAAAAAAGTTATCTGGTAGGGAGCTTCAATGCGAACGTGAGCAAGCCTAAGCCGAAAGGGATAAAGAAATAAACTTTGAACCGCGAAATACGCAAAATACACGAACAGAAATGCCGGTGAAATTGGTTCGCGTATTTTGCGTGTTTCGTGGTTTATAGACTTCGGAAAAATTTTATGAACGTCGAACTCGTCAACACCGGCAGCGAACTCATGCTCGGTCGCGTGCTGAACACGCACCAACAATTCCTCTGTCGCCGGCTCGCGGATTTAGGCCACGTCGTCTCGCGGCAGGTGGCGATTGCGGACACGGGCGCGGAAATTCAAAACGCCGTGCGTGAGGCCTTGGGCCGTGCGGATTTGATCATCACCACCGGCGGACTCGGCCCGACTTCTGATGACATCACGCGCGAACTCATCGCAGAATTGCTCGGTAAAAAACTGATCGAAAACAAAAATGTTTTGACGCACATCGAACAATTCTTTGCGCAACGAAATCGTCCGCGTCCGTCGAAAACGAGCGTGGAAACATTTGTGCCCGCAGGCGCGGAAGTTTTTTTGAATGCCACCGGCACGGCGCCGGGATTGGCCATCAAGATTGAGCCGAATCCATTCCGGCCCGATAAAAAAACGTCGTGGCTGGTGATGCTGCCGGGGCCGCCGCGCGAGTTGCGCCCGATGTTTGATAATCAAATCGTCCCGCTGCTGAAGCGCGAGTTCGCGGAGGAAATTTTTATCTGCCGCACGCTGCGTTCCAGCGGCGTCGGTGAATCACGCGCACAGGAATTGGTGGAGCAGGATTTGCAACCGCTGGTGCGGCAAGGCTTGGAGATCGGATATTGTGCGCGACCCGGCGCGGTGGACGTGCGATTGGTGGCCAGCGGCGCGACAGCGGCCAGACTGATTCATGCGGGCGAAGCCAGTGTTCAGAAAAATCTCGGCGCGAATATTTTTGGCTTTGACGACGACGAGATTGAAAACGTGGTGGTGCAACTGTTGAACGCACAGAAAAAAACACTCGCGCTGGCAGAATCCTGCACGGGCGGAAATATCGCGCACCGCGTCACGAATGTGCCCGGGGCCTCGGCGGTTTTTCTCGGTGGGGTAGTGAGTTATGCGGATGTGGTTAAGGAAAAATTTGTTGGCGTGCGCGCGGAAACGCTCGCGGCCCACGGAGCGGTGAGCGAAGCAGTGGCGCGGGAAATGGCAGTGGGCGCGCGGGAAAAATTCGGCGCTGATTTCGCATTGGGCATCACGGGTATCGCAGGGCCGTCCGGCGGCACGGTCGAGAAACCGGTGGGAACCGTTTTCATCGCGTTAGCAACGGCTTCCGGGGTGGAGGTGAAAAAGTTTCTCAATGCGTGGGACCGTGAGACGTTCAAGCAGGTGACGGCGACGCAGGCTTTGGATCGGTTGCGACAAATGCTTTCTGCTTGAGACAAATCAATTTTGCGCTAGTTTCCTAACTCATGTCCGAACCGGTTGATCCCATAGTCCAAGTCAATAATGCGATTTCTGAATTGATCGCGGCGACGCCTTCGCCAAAGCGCCGGGGAACCCTGCTCATCGTGGATGATGAAGAAGGGCCGCGCATGTCGCTGCGGGTAATTTTCAAAGATAATTATGATCTGCTGATGGCCGAAGACGGCCCAACGGCGGTGGAACTCGCGCAGCAACATGACATTGATGTGGCGATTCTCGATATCCGCATGGCGGGCATGTCCGGCATCGAAGTCTTGGAACGGTTGCGCTATGTGCGCCCGGAAATCGAGGCGATCATGATCACCGCTTTCGAGACCACCGACACCATTCGGCAGGCGCTACGGCTCCGCGCGTGCGACTACATCAATAAACCCTTTGATCTGGCGACCATCCGCAACGCCGTGGGCAATGCGATGCAGCGGCGCATGCTCGAAAGTGAAATCCACACCAGCGCGGAAAAAATGCGCACCCTGCTCGCCGAGTTACAGGAACAGCGTGTGGAGGAACAGATCTCGAAGACGCGCGGCGAAATTTACGCGAGCATCATCCATGATATCAACGGTCCGCTGACCGTCATTGCCGGTTTCGTGCAACTGCTGAACAAACGGCTGAATGGTTCCGCCGGTTTGCAACTCGAGGATTTGGAATTCATCCGCGAACGCATGACGATCATTGAGCGGCAGATTGGAAACTGCATCGAGATTTCACGGCGCTACCTTGGCTTTCTCCGTCAGCAACAGGAAGAATTTGCGCCGGTCTCCGTCAACCAACTGCTTGGCGAGCTTGAGCAACTCGTGCGTTTGCATCCGGGCCAGCACGAAAATGAATTCCGCGTAACTCCGCTCGCCGGTGCCGCCGGTGAAATGGGCCTGAACTTTAACGGCACCGACTTGATCCAGATTTTGCTCAACCTGTGCGTGAACGCCTTTCAATCTTCCCCGCAGCCACACAGCGTGGAGGTCGGTGGCGAAATTCTTCAGACGTCGCTGAACCTCGATGACTTCCGGGACAGCGCGACCAGCCGTTCGCTAAATATCGGAGTTTTGAAAAACGTGCCGCCGCTCGCTCGAATTTGGGTGCGCGACACCGGCCCGGGGATTCAACCGGATGTGCTGCCAAAAATTTTTGATCCCTATTTTACGACCAAAGGCCCACGGCAAGGCACCGGTCTCGGCTTGAGCATCGTGCAACGGCTCGTGAAAGCTGGCGGCGGCGCGCTGCATGTGGAAACCCAGCCGGGCACCGGCACGAGCTTCTCGATTTTTATGCCCGCCGTGGAGCTGAAGAAATAAGTTCGCGGCAGTGAACGGTTTTTTTGAAACAAAAAACCTCGGTCAAATCAATGACCGAGGTTTTTGTTTTTTAATAGTTCGGTTTAATTCCCCAAATACTCGCGCGGATCAGTCACCTTGCCAGTCAACGCGCTCGCGGCCACCGTCATCGGCGACGCGAGGAACACTTTCGATTCCTTGTCGCCCATGCGGCCGGGGAAATTACGGTTCGTCGCGCTGATGCAATTGATGCCGGATTTATTGATGCGACCAAACGTGTCCACGGGCCCGCCGAGGCATGCGGCACAGCCAGCGTTCTCGGTCATCTGCACGCCGGCGTTCACGAGCACGTCCCAAATGGTGGTGTTACCCCAATAAGTAGATTGCAAATCGTGCACGATCTCCGGCGTCGCGGGCACGCCGAATGTATCAATAACCACTTTTTTGCCGCGCAAGATGTGGGCGAACTCTACGAAGTCGCTCGTCTTGCCGCCGGTGCAACTGCCGACATAGGCGCGGTCGAGCGGCTGGTTCATTTCCTTGGCCTTCTTGCGCTGGCCCGGATCAGGATGACACGCGACGGTCGGTTCGAGCTGGCTCAAATCCACGACGTGTTCGTAAACAAATTTTTCATCGCGATCACGAGCGACGGGTTCGTAAGTGGATTTCGTTCCATTCAATTTCACGCGCGCGTCAACGTATTCCGCCGTGCGCGAATCGAATTCAAATATCGCATTCTTGCCGCCCGCTTCGATGGCCATATTGGCGATGGTCATGCGATCATCAATGGATAAATTCAACGCGCCTTCGCCGTCGAACTGCAACGCGCGATACGTCGCGCCATCGAAACCGATCTCGCCGATGCAATGAAGAATAATATCCTTCGCCATCACGCCGGGCTGCAATTTTCCTTCGAGCCGGAAATGCATCGTCTCGGGAACTTTGATGAGCAGCTTACCCGTGCCCATGACAAAACCAGCGTCAGTATTGCCGATTCCAGTGGCGAACTGGTTGAACGCGCCCGCCATGCAGGTGTGCGAATCGGTGCCGAACAGAATTTCGCCGGGGCGCGTATGACCTTTTTGCGGCAAGGCGGTGTGGCAAACGCCCGCGTAACGCGAACCGTATTGCTTCTTCATGTTGCCCTTGCTCGCATCGAAAACCCAATGGCCGTTCGCGTCGTCAATCACGTCGTAGAAATACTCGATGCCCTGCTCGCGCGAAAAATCACGGAGGATATCTACGTTGCGGTTGGACTTGGAGTCGGCGGTGAAAATGTAATGGTCGGGGATGATGACAATTTTATTTTTGTCCCAGACCTTCGCGGTCTGACCGAACTCGCGTTTGAACACGCCGATGGTGCCCGGTCCGCATACGTCGTGCGTCATGAGCACGTCCGCGTTCACCCAGATGTTGTCGCCCGACTGGACTTTGGCTTTGCCAGCCGCACGCGCGAGGATTTTTTCAGTCAACGTCATAGAGGCAGCAGAATAACCGATGCGGAAGGCCAGTTCAACTGCGGCTTTGAACCGGATGCAAAGCGCAAAGGCGCGGAGAATGCGGAGGATTCGCGGAGAAGAATGGTTTTTCTGCCCTCGGTTGGAGTTCAAGCTTTAGCTTGTTCTGGCGGCGTGTCGTTGGCCGAAACAAGCTAAAGCTTGAACTCCAACGGACCGCCGTGAAGGTGGCGTTTTCCGGCCCGAAAAAAATTCCGCCCGTCGCGAAGGATTTTGCCTTGGGCGTCGTGTTCCTGTATGAAGAACAAAATTAAACCGTCATTATGAAAAAAATCTTTTGTCTCGCCGCCGCCGCGCTCGCGCTCAACCTCACGCTGGGATTCGGGCAGATGCCGCCAATGCCACGGAGGCCGGTTTCGTTGCCGCCAACCGCTCCCGGAAATCTGCCGCCGTCGGCGGACAGCTTTCGGCAGCGGATGAACGAAATTATCGAACGAGCGAACCCATCGCCAAACCCACCGTCCACCTTGACCAAGTTCAACCTCGATTTTCCCGGCGGCACGCCGAGGCAGCTCGTCGCCGCGATTGAGAAGGCGATGGGAAAACAGTTAAACGTCATAGTGTCCACGGATGAAAAAAGCGCAAAGGCCATGCTACCGCCGGTCAAGGTCAGTGACATGGATTTGGTAAAGCTGTTCAACACGCTCCGGGAAAACACAAAAAAATATGGCGAACGCAATAATGAGGTTATCAGCCAGGCCGGTTTTTTTACGTTGGATGGAAATCCCTCGGACAATTCGCTCTGGACATTCAGCGTCTATGAAAAACAGCCGGCGCTCACGTTGTTCAGCCTCGATTTTTCCGGTGGGCCGCCGGAGCTTTTGGTCAAGGCCATCGAAAAGGCGACGGGCAAACCACTGAATGTCATTATCCCGACGGAGGGTGCGGACGTGGATTTGCCGCCGATCAAGATGAACGACGTGGATGTTCAGCGGCTTTTTTCGGCGCTGGAGGTTGCCAGCATCAAACAAATGAAAATCATCACTGGCAGCTATGGCAACGGGAACCAGTCATATTCCACCTACACTGCAAGCTATGGCTTCAAGACCGACGGGACCGTCAATGACAACTCGGTCTGGTATTTCCATGCCAACAAACCTCCGCAGTCGCCGACCGTGGTCGTCGAAAAAATCTGTCAGTTTTATTCGCTCGCGGATTATCTGGAGGCTGGGCTGACGGTGGACGACATCACCACGGTTATCCAAAACGGCTGGAAAATGGCGGGCGTCAATCCCACGCCGGAATTGAAATACCACAAGGAAACCAAGCTGCTTATGGCTTACGGCGAGCCGGAGAAAATGGCGACCATTGACAACGTGCTGAAAGTTTTAAAGCCGAAAGCAGCATATTCTCCCTTCGGACCTGCTATCAGACCGCCAAACGCGCGAACTGAAATCACGGCAAGCCAAACCAATTCGGCGGACGCGCCGAAAGCTGTGGAAGAAAATTCCGCCAAATAAATTTTCGTCCGCGTTGATACGCCTGCTTGGAAGAAAACGCTCCAGCCTCCCGTCCGCGTGCCGCCACGCCGGACATCGCGGCGCTCACCCGCTCACTCGCTCGCGGCGACGAGGCGGCGTTCCGCGAATTTTACGACCGCTATTTTGACCGGCTCCTGCGCTACCTGCTCGTCGTCACCGGCGGCAACGAAACGGCGGCGCGCGAGGCGCTGGCCGCCGCGCTCGTCCGCGTGGTGCGCCATGTGAAACCGTTTGATGCGGAAGAAAAATTCTGGAGCTGGCTCACCGTCGTCGCCCGCACTGCGCTGGCAGATGAATCAAAAAAACAACGCCGCTGGTTTGCGTTTCTGGAAAGATTTTCGCGCCACGCGGAAACGGAAAACGTGATCGCGGACGATGGCGCGGCGGAGGAAACCTTGCGCGCGTTGCTGGAGAAAAATTTATTGTCGCTGCTGCCGGACGAGGGGGAGTTGGTGGCGCAGAAATATTTTCAACGCCGCTCCGTCCGCGAGATCGCCGAGGCACAGCAGACGACGGAGAAAGCCGTGGAATCAAGGCTTTCGCGCGTGCGCCGCAAGCTTAAGGATGAAATGCTGGCGCAGTTGAAAGACAAAACTGAATAAAGCAGATGAACAAACGCCCTGATAAAAACGAGCTGCTCGACGACGTGCTGGCGTCGTCGCCGGAGTTCCGCGCGGCGTTGCTGGGCGAGACGCTGCGGTTGGCGCGGCAGCGGCGGCAGTGGCGGCAGGCGCGAACGGTCGGTGGCGTTTTGGTGGCCATGGTTTTAACGGGGATTTTTGCGCGGCAACTTTGGATGGGAAAAGTTTCAGACAAAACGGTGGTGGCGAGTCGCGCAGAAATTTCTGCGCCCAACAGTTTTCAATTGGTGGAGACGCAACCGCTACCAGCGGGCGCGATGGTGACGACGGGAATTTTTTCGCCCGCACAAACAATTTCATCGGCGGCGGGCGTGACGCAAATCACGACGACCGCAGGGAATTTTCGTTTCATCAATGACGAGCAGTTGCTGGCGTTGGTGAGTGGAACGCCAGCGGTGCTGATTCGCACGGGACCGGATTCCGAGGAGTTGGTGTTTGCCAATCCCGAAGACCGGCAGCGGTTATTTGGAGACAAAAAAAACGCTAGTTCCAACGCGGCGGCGACTCAACCTTGAGTCGTCTCGGTTTCTTCTTCCAATTTTTCGTCCTCGGGCTTGATGGTGGTGTCGTTGTAGTCGGCGAGTTTGTTGCGGAGCGTGCGGATGCTCAAATCCAGAATCTTGGCGGCCTGCGTGCGGTTGCCTTTGCAAGCATCCAACACGGCGTAGATGTGGCGTTTTTCGGCGTCGTGGAGCGACAGCATTTCTCCGGAACTGCTCATGGCGCTGGTGGCGGGTGGCGGCACGGCGAGGCCGAGGCCGAGATGTTCGGCTTCAATCATCCCATTTTCGCCGCACAAAATAACGGCGCGTTCGACGACGTTCTGGAGTTCGCGGACGTTGCCGGGCCAGTTGTGCGCGTTGAGCGTGCGGAGTGCGGCATCGGTGAAACCTTTGGTGTGGACGCCGTGTTTGCGGCCGAGGCGGCGCATGAATTCATTGGCGAGCAAGGCAATGTCATCGCGGCGTTCGCGCAGTGCGGGCACATAAACGGGCACGACGTTTAGGCGAAAAAACAAGTCTTGGCGAAATTCTTTTTTCTCCACGCTTTGTTGGAGATCGCGATTGGTGGTGGCGATGACGCGCACATCCACTTTGATGGTGCGGTTGCCGCCGACGCGTTCAAATTCGCGTTCTTGTAAAACGCGGAGCAATTTCGCCTGCACGGCGGGGGAAATTTCGCTGATCTCGTCGAGGAGAATCGTGCCGCTGTGGGCGAGTTCGAAGCGGCCCTCGCGTTTGTTCAGCGCGCCGGTGAACGCGCCTTTTTCGTGGCCAAAAAATTCGCTCTCGATCAAATTTTCCGGCACGGCGGCGCAATTCATTTTGATGAACGGGGCGGTGGAGCGGGGGCTTTCGCGAAAAAATGCCCGGGCGACCAGTTCTTTGCCGGTGCCGCTTTCGCCTTGAATCAAAACGGTGGCCTGCGTGCGCGCGACTTTGCGGATGAGCGCGCGGAGCGTGTCCATCGCGGCGCTGCGACCCAGCAATTCATGCTCGCTGTCATCGCCTTCATTGGTGAGGAACTGGTTGACCTTGACGAGTTGGGTGAAGTCTTGCGCCTTGCGGAGGGTGAACTCAATTTGATCGTTGGAAAACGGTTTGATGAGGTAATCAAACGCACCGTTCTTCATGCAGTCCACGGCGGATTCCACGGAGCCGAAACCGGTCATCACGACGGCGAGCGGACGTTGCGGGCGGGTCTGCAATTCTTTCAGCAGTTCCAGCGCATTGCCATCGGGCAGCCGCATATCCATGAAGATAAGATCGAAATTATCCTTGCCGAGAAATTCGCGGGCGTCGGCGATGGTTGCGGCGGAGGCAACATCGAGGCGTTGGCGGCGGAGAAAATTCTCCAAGTTCGTGCGGATAATCGGATCGTCTTCAAGGACGATGACTTTTTCAATGGACATAGTTTCAAGTGGCAGCGTGCCGTTGATACAAACCGGCGACAAAATGCGGGCGCTGGCTGGCGACGGCGGTCTGAGCCACCGCCGCGACCTGCGTGGCGGGCACCGCACCGCGCCGGAGCATTTCCGACTGGTTCTCGCGGTCGAGCTGTAACAAGCGCGGCAGCAGGTTCTGGATATCGCGGAGCAACTGATTGATTTCTCCGCAGCGGGCGCGCTCGCCAGCATTCATTTGCGACCACTGTTCACGGCAACTGCGAAGGCGGATTAACACCGATTCCAACTGCGGGAGCAAGCGCTTTCTTT
>JANYFN010000050.1 GCA_025362675.1 Limisphaerales bacterium
CCGGGATACCAGTTTTGCACCGTGCTGTATTTGATCTGCGCGTCGTTGTGCGTGACGAGTTCCACGACCGCCGCGTGCAACTGATTTTCATCGCGCATCGGTGCGGTGCAACCTTCGAGATAACTTACGCTCGCGCCTTCGTCGGCGATGATGAGCGTGCGCTCAAACTGACCGGACTTCGCGGCATTGATGCGGAAATAAGTCGAAAGTTCCATCGGACATTTCACACCCTTGGGGATGTAGCAGAATGAGCCGTCGGTGAACACGGCGGAATTCAGCGCGGCGTAATAGTTGTCCGTGTAAGGCACAACGGAGCCGAGATATTTTTTGACGAGTTCGGGATGCTCATGCACCGCTTCGCTGAACGAGCAGAAAATAATTCCCTTCTTCGCCAATTCCTCGCGATACGTCGTGCCGACACTGACGGAATCAAAAATCGCATCCACCGCCACGCCGGCGAGACGACCGCGTTCGCGCAGCGGAATGCCGAGCTTCTCGTAAGTTTCCAGCAGTTTCGGGTCAACTTCGTCCAAACTTTTTGGGGCGTTGGCTTTTGGCTTCGGCTGGGAAAAATAGCTGATGTCCTGAAAATCAATTTTCGGATACTTGACGAATTGCCACGTCGGCTCCGGCATTTTCAGCCAGTATTGATAGGCCTTGATGCGCCATTCGGTCAGCCACGTCGGCTCTTTTTTCTTCGCGGAAATGTGGCGGATGGTTTCCTCGCTCAAGCCCGGCGGCGTGGATTCCGTTTCGACATCGGTGACGAAGCCGTATTTGTATTCCGTCTTGACCAATTCTTCGATTGTCTCGGTGGCAGTTGGCATTTTCTTAAAATTATTAAATGGTTGAATCGTTATCTTGCGCCCATTGCCATTTTGCGGCGGCGAGGCGCGAAAGCGCCAGAGTCGCCGAAAGTTAAAAAACAGCTTTCGGACGAACTCCTGAAATATTTTCCACATTGGCTTTTCATTTTTTCTTCGCGCAGTCTGCGCAAACGCCGTGGATGGCGATGTCAAAATGGTCGGCCTTGAAACCTTTCGGCAACTTCATGGCCTGTTTCGGCAGGTCCACGTCAAAAACAGTCGCGCACGTATCGCAATGAAAATGGCCGTGTTCGATCATGTTCGGACAATAGCGCGTCGCGCCGCGATCCAAAGTGACTTGCCGCGCGAGGCCGCTTTTCACGAGCGCGTCGAGGCAGTTATAGACCGTCGCGTGAGAAATTTCCGGCATCGCTTTTTTGGCGCGCATAAAAACTTCTTCCGCCGTGGGATGATCGCACTTGTCTTGCAGCACGTCATAAACCTGCTGGCGTTGGGGCGTGAGGCGCAGGCCGGTGGCGCCCAACTGTTCCGTCAGGTGCTGGTCGTTTTGCTGGTGGCTGCGCGCTTTCATGCGGCAGATAATTTACACAGCGTGAGCAACGGGTCAAGATTTAGAATAATTCTAAATTGGGTGGTGAAGAAATTTCTCGCGGCGCGACAATCGAGAATAGCCCGGCATTTCAATGCCGGGCTATTTTAAAAATGTCCCAGCGGGACACTGGCCCAAACCAATCACGCCTCCGTCTTTTTCTTTTTCCACGGCTGGCTGGGGAATTTCATCGGCTGAGGCGCGGGTTTGGAAATTTGCAGTTCGGCATCGGACTCTGCTTTTTTTTCGCCGGCATTTTTTCCATCTTCCCGCCAGCCTTCAATCTTCGCCTGCAAGCCGTGTTTCTCCGCCGTGACTTTGTCGCCAGATTTCATGTAGAAGAGCGAGAGGTTGGTGTGAACGAGCTGTTCGCGCGGGCGCAATTTTTCCGCCTTGTGACCTTCGATGATGGCCGTGGCAAAATCACCGAGCCGATAGTGCGCCATGCCGAGCGCGAGCTGCGCGTCAAAATTATCCGGCGCGACGGCGAGAACTTTTTTTAGCTTGGTAATCGCGCGGTCGAATTCACCCTGACTGAAATCAAACATCGCGTCGTCGGCTTGCTCATGTGCGTCCATCGTATGCACGCTAACCAGCCTTTCGCCGGGGCGCAAGTGCGCTGATTCAGATGGGACATAAAATTAATTATTCTAATCAACGTATTTTACCAACCCGGTGCCGGCTGCGGGCGAACTATATTATGTTGGATATCAACAAGATATAGGTATCATTAGAAATTGACACCATCCCGCTTACTGCTAACGTGTTACAGCAACGGTGTCGCACTGGAATGTCTTCAGGCGTCAATCAACCTTGCCGATGTAATTCTTTTAGTTCGAGGTTCCATTTTTTATGAGTAACGCAATCGCAGATGCGCCGTCGTCGGGTGGCGCGGCCAAAGTCACGAAGATCAACGAAGCGATCATTCGCATCGCCGGCAATTCGCAGGACGGCATTCAAGCCATCGGCGGTTTTCTCGCGCGCCTTGCGGGGCGCAGTGAACAGGAAGTCATGACGTTCATGACGATTCCTTCGACGATTTCCGGCGGACCTTCTATTTTCCAAGTCCGCATCGGCAGCGGCGAAGTGTTGAGCGCCGGGGATGAGGCGGACATGTTGCTTTGCTTTTATCAGCACAGCTACGAAGACCATATCAAATCGCTGAAGCTTGGCGGCATTGTGCTTTACGATGCGGACCATGTGACACCGAAGCCGGAGTGGCAGGAAATGTATCGCCACGTTGGGGTCAATATTTCCAGTCTCACGGTGGAAGCCATCGGCGGCACGGGTCGCGACAAGGGAAAAAATATTTACGCAATGGGTTTGCTCGCGAAAATTTTCGATCTGAACATTCCTAAATTGACAAAACTTATTGAGGAACGGTTCGGCGGCAAAGACCTGTCCATCGTGACGAACGCGTTGAACTGCTTCAACGCCGGTTACAGCCACTCGTTGGAAAACCTGCTCAAGACCTACCAATTTTTCGACTCCGAAAAGAAAGATCGTCATCAGGTCGTGATGAACGGCAACGAGGCGCTGGCGTTCGGCCTCATCGCGGCGGGCGTGCGTTTCGGCGCGGGCTACCCGATCACGCCGTGGTCCGACATCATGGAATTGCTCCGGCGCGAACTGCCAAAATACGGCGGCTCGTTCATTCAGACGGAGGACGAAATCGCCGCGGTCTCGATGGCGATTGGCGCAAGCTACGGTGGACGCGTCGCAGTGACGGGTTCGAGCGGGCCGGGCATTTCGCTCAAGACCGAAGCGATTGGCTGGGCGGTCATGGCGGAAATGCCGCTCGTCATTGTGGACGTGCAACGCGGCGGTCCTTCGACCGGTATGCCGACGAATGTGGAGCAGTCTGATTTGAACATCTGCTGCTTCGGCGGCCACGGCGACTCGCCGCGCGTTGTTATCGCGCCGACCAGCGTAGAGGATTGTTTTTACACCGCGATTGAAGCCGTCAACATTGCGCGCAAATACAGCACGCCGGTTTTCATCCTCACCGATCAAGGCATCGCCACGCGCATCGAGGCGTTCACGGAACCGAACCTTGAAAAAATTTGCCAGGACATTTCTCCCGACTTTAGCGATCGCGCCGATCACAAGCCTTATGATTTGACGGCTAACAAAGGCATCACCCAACACGTTGCGCCCGGCACGAAAATTTTGAGCGGCAAATATCCCATTGCTACCGGCCTCGAACATGATGAGCTTGGCCATCCGACGGGCTCGCCCAAATTGCACCAGTTGATGACCGACAAGCGTCGCAATAAGCTCCGCATGTTGGCCACGGAATTTCCCAAGCTTAAAACCTATGGCCCGAACGAGGGTCAGATTTTGCTCGTCGGCTGGGGTTCCAGCGAAGGCGCGATTCACGAGGCCGTTGACCGAGCCCGCAGTGTGGGTGAAGCTATTTCCTGCCTTTCCGTCCGGCACATCAATCCGCTGCCGAATGGACTAGAAGATATCTTCCGGGGCTTTCATCACATCTTTGTCGTGGAGCTGAATGACGAAGGCGTCTATGGCTACGGCCAGTTCGCTTCGCTGCTGCGCACGCGCTACTGCGATCCGCGCATCCGCAGCATCACCAAATCCGACGGCCTGCCGTGGAAGGTCAAAGAAATCCTCGACCGCGCCCGCACGCTTGCCAGCAAAAAAGACTGATTAAAAATTTTAACCGCCAAAAAAATTATGAGCGAAACTTTAATTGTCCAACCCGCCATCAGCACCACCACGCCGCCCGTCGGCGAACGCAAGGGGCTGACCAAAAAGGAAGTCGCCGCCGACCATCCGACGTGGTGCCCCGGCTGCGGAGATTTTTCCGTGCTCGCGCTGTATTTCAAGCTGATTGAAAAGCGCAAAATCTGGCACGAAAAAATCACCACCATCGCCGGCATCGGCTGCTCCAGCCGCTTCCCGTATTTTGTGCAAGCGCACGGCGCACATTTCATCCACGGTCGCGCGTTGCCGTTCGCCTCCGGCGTTTCGCTGTCGCGCCCTGATCTCCACGTCTTCGTTTTCGGCGGCGATGGTGACGCATTTTCCATCGGCGGAAATCACTTCAACCATACCGCGCGCAAAAATGTAAAACTGACTTACTGCGTGATGGACAACTGGGTTTACGGCCTCACTAAGAAACAGACTTCGCCCACGTCACCGCTCGGTTTCAAAAGCAAAACCGATCAATGGGGCGCGGTGGATTATCCGATCAACCCCATGAAACAGGCGATTTCTGCGGGCGCAACGTTTGTTGCGCGCACCACGCATACGAACCCGAATCACGTGTTGCAGATGATGGAAGCCGCGATGGATCACGACGGCTTCAGCTTCATTGAATGCTTGAGCGAATGCGTCGAGTTTTACGAAGGCGCGTTCGATGCGAGCAACCCGCGCAAAGGCGGCGCGTTCAACGAAGTGCCGAAAGACCACGACGTGACCGATGAACTCGCCGCTTACAAAATGGCGGGCGAAGATTTCCCCGGCAAGTTCGGCATTTTCTACAAGGTCAATAAGCCGACCAAGAATGCGAAGGAAGCCGAGATCAATAAATCGTTTCAGGCCAAAACAGTCGGCCTGAAAGATTGGCAGATCCTCCAAAAGAATTTCGACAAGATGAAGTAAATTCACTTGAAAGATCAAGCCCCGGCGAAAGTCGGGGCTTTTTTATTAACCACCAAGGCACAAGTTTGGGAAATTCTTTCGTCGTGTCTTGGTGCCTGAGTGGTTAGAATTTTCCGGACAAAATAATATGGCCCACCTCCACGAAAAAATTGATTTCACCGTCGCCATCTTCATCGTTCACGAACGGAAGATTCTCGTCATCCACCATCGCAAGCTCGGCAAGTGGCTGCCGATCGGCGGACACATCGAGTTGGACGAAGACCCAGAAATCGCTGCGTTGCGTGAGGCCAAAGAGGAGAGTGGCCTTGATGTGGAATTGATTGGCGAACGTCCGCCCACGACCGAGCCGGGCACGCGTGCGCTCATTGCGCCGCGCTTTCTCGACATCCATCGCATCAATGAAACGCACGAGCATATCGGGATGATTTACTGGGCGCGGCCCAAGAGTGGAACGGTTCAGCTGGCGACCGAGGAACATCACGACATCCGCTGGTGCCGCCTGGAAGATTTGGAAAAACTTTCTCCGCCGATGACCGACGCGGTGAAATGGTATTGCCGCAAGGCCATCGAGGAAATTGCCGCATAACGTTTGAAATTATTTTTTTCAAATCGGCCATCGTAAATCGCTAATCGCCAATCCCATGACGCACCGTCAGCTCAAGGCCGGGTATTTTACGCTCACGGGCCTGAACACCGTGGCGACGTCGTATTATTTCAACTACCTGTTCTTTTTTTTGCGCGACCATTTTGGTTTCGGCAATCGCGGCAATCTGTGGGTCACGGCGATGTCCGGGTTCATCTACATCTTCGCGGCGTGGCAGTGCGGCAAGTTCGCCGCGCGCTTTGGTCGAGTGTTGAGTTTAAAAATTGGTTTTCTCGCCCTGTGTGGCGTGATGGTGGCCAGCGCGTTGCTGGTGGATAATATCGTTGCAGTTCTTGTATTGGTGGCCATTTACAACGTGGTGCTGCTGCTGACGTGGCCCGCGCTCGAAGCGTTGGTCAGCGAACGCGAAACGCAAAGCGGCGTGCAGGAAATGGTCGGCATTTACAATTGCACTTGGGCCGGCTCGGCGGCGCTGGCGTATTTCACCGGCGGCAAACTTTACGACGTGCTCGGCGCCAGCGCGGTGTTCTGGCTGCCAGCGGGAATTATTTTTGCGCAATTTCTACTGCTGCTCTGGCTGGAAACGAAACACGATGCCGTGCTCGCCGCCACGCCGGAGGCAGGGCGCGTCGCTCCGCGCCCGCCACCAGCTGGCTTGGACAATCACAACCACGGAGCGAACGGAGTGACGCACCCTACCATCAGCCCGCAAACATTTTTGAAAATGTCATGGCTGGCCAATCCGTTCGCGTATGTCGCGATCAACACTTTGTTCGCCGTCATGCCGGGCGTCGCACAAAAACTCGCGCTCTCGCCCACCAACGTGGGCTTGTTCTGCTCCGTCTGGTTATTTGGCCGGCTCGCGGCCTTCGTGCTGCTATGGCAATGGCGAGGCTGGCACTATCGTTTCCGCTGGCTGTTCGGCGCGTTTGTCATGCTCATCGTCAGTCTCGCTATGATTTTGCTGGTGCAACAACTTTGGCTGGTGGTCGTGGCACAAATTTTTTTCGGGGTCGCCACGGGCCTCATGTATTATTCGTCGCTGTTTTATTCAATGGATGTAGGCGAAGCGAGCAGCGAGCATGGTGGACTGCACGAGGCTTTCATCGGCGCGGGAATTTTTCTCGGCCCGGCCACCGGCGCGCTGGCGCTCACGCTCGCACCGCAATCAGCCGACGTTTCGACGTGGGCGGTATCCGGATTGTTGACGCTGGGCCTGGGTGGATTGGTCTGGCTGCGAACGCGTCCGGTGGAAAAAGCATGACGTTTCCGGCCGAGATGCCGAGCGAATCACACCCGTTGCTGGCTGGTTGCGTTTGACTGCAAATTAACACTTGCCTTCAAACGGTTCCTTGCTAGTCTGTGCGAACTTTTTAACGAAAGAAATTATTTATGGCACGCATTTGTGAATTGACCGGAAAGCGCCCGATGAAGGGCAGCATTATTTGGCGCTCGGGTAAATCCAAGAAGTCCGGTGGTATCGGCACGCACATCACGGCGATCACCAAGCGCCGGTTCTTCGTGAACCTCCAGCGCGTGAAGGCGATCATGCCCAGCGGCGAAGTCCGCTACGTCCGTGTCTCCGCTGCCGCGCTCAAGAAGGGCCTAGTCACCAAAGCCCCGAAGCGCACTTGGAAAAAAGGCGATGAAGTTAAGGCGGTAGTCGCCAAGAAAGCCACGGCTAAGAAGGCTTAAACTTTCCGCGAACACACTTTCAAAGCGAGGTCTAACGGCCTCGCTTTTTTATTTCCCTTTCGTCCACTTCATCGTCGCGCGTTTCATTTCGCGATCGTCGTCGCGCTTCTTGATATCGTCACGTTTGTCGAACGATTGTTTGCCGCTGCCGACACCGATGGAAACTTTCACCTTGCCGTTCTTCCAGTAAAACGCCAGCGGAAACAGCGCGTTGCCCTTCACCGAACCGAGTTCATACAATTTGCGGATCTCGGATTTGTGCAGGAGCAGTTTGCGCGGCGCGGTGAGTTCGTGATTATGAACGTTGCCGTGGGAGTATTCGTCAATGCGCGCGTTGTAGAGCCAGACCTCGTCTTTTTCCACCCGCGCAAAGGCGTCCGCAATCTGTCCCTTGCCCGCGCGTAACGACTTCACCTCGGTGCCATGCAACACAATGCCCGCCTCGAACGTGTCGAGGATGTGGTAGTCGCGCCGGGCTTTATTGTTGGTCACGATATCGGCCATAATCCTTATTTAAGTTTACGCGAATTCGGGAAATAAAAAAGCCGGAAGAAAAAATCCTCCGGCTTGGTGAAAGTTTTGGTAGCGTAATCAATGTTTCTTGCGCTTTTTTGGAATCAGGCGAACCGCCGCGATTTCTTCGGGCAATTCCCAGCCCATCTTGTTCTCAATGATTTCGGTCAGCGCGATATCCGCGAGGCCCATGCTGGCGGGCACGTCCACGAGCGGACGGCCCAAGCCGCCGCCGCCGGCGTTAAGTTGGCGCACACGGCGCGAAACGAGATTGATGAGCACATTCGGTGCGCCCACTTTTTCCAAGGCCTTTTTGCAAAGTTCAGCGTTCATTTAATTTCCAGTCGAGCGCGATAGCATAGCCGATTTATGGTTTGGGGCAATAAGAAAAAACGGCAATTTCATAGTGTCAAAGCCTAGCAAGCAACGGTGGCATTCCTCATTCTTCATTCTATAATCTGCGGCATGCGTGTCTTGATTGTCGGTTGCGGTTATGTCGGCTTGCCGCTGGGAAAAGAGTTGGTGCGGCTGGGCCACGACGTTTTTGGATTGCGCCGCAGCGTGTTGGCGGCGGATGAAATGCGCACGGCGGGCATTCAGCCGTTACTCGCGGATGTCACGCAACCGGACTCGCTCGCCAAACTTCCGCGCGATTTTGACTGGGTGGTGAATTGCACGGCGTCCGGCGGCGGCGGGGCGGAGGACTATCGAAAAATATATTTGGAGGGCAATCGCAATCTCGTGGCGTGGCTCGCGGGTGCGCCGCTGAAAAAATTCGTTTACACCAGCAGCACCAGCGTTTACGGACAAAACGATGGTTCTATCGTGACGGAAAACTCGCCAGCGGAACCCGAAGCCGCCACGTCAAAAGTATTGATCGAGACGGAACAGCTTCTGCTGGCGGCTACCAAAAATAATTTTCCGGCCATAGTTCTGCGCGTGGCCGGAATTTACGGCCCGGCTCGCGGTCATTCCTTTAAACAATTCCTGCGTGGCGAAGCGCGCATCGAAGGCGACGGCGCCCGCTGGCTGAACATGATTCATCGCGATGATTTGATCGGTGTGATCAGCGCGGCGTTGGCCGGTGGAAAACCTGGCGAAATTTATAATGTCGTGGATAACCAGCCGGTGAACCAACGCAGTTTTTTCGCCTGGTTGGCTGCGGAATTACAAGCACCAATGCCAGCAACGATTGCGTCCGAGTCGGAAGGTTGGCGGCGACGCGGCATCACCAACAAGCGTATTAGCAACGCAAAGCTGGTAGCGGAATTGAACTATCAATTTAAATTCCCCGATTTTCGCGCTGGTTATGCGGAGGAAATTGTGAAAATCAAAACCCGCAGTTAAATAAAAAAGCGCGCGGGCTATCGCGCGCGCGCCGGGAAAAGATTTGTTCAAATTTGGGCGGCTAGGCCATCACACCGCCTCGTCACCGCGTTCGTCGGTGCGGATGCGCACAGCCTCTTCAATCGCGGACACAAAAATTTTCCCGTCGCCAATTTTGCCCGTCTTTGCGGCCTTGATGATGGCTTCCACGGCGGCCTTCACTTGGTTATCGGCGATGACAGTTTCGATTTTGATCTTGGGCAGGAAGTCCACCGTGTATTCGCTGCCGCGATAAATTTCCGTATGGCCTTTTTGGCGGCCAAAGCCTTTGACTTCGCTAACAGTCATGCCCTGAATGCCGAGTTCGTTCAGTGCGTCTTTGACTTCCGAAAGTTTGAACGGCTTGATGATGGCTTCGATTTTTTTCATAAAATTACTTTTGGTTTATTCATTGTAGGCATGCTCGCCGTGTTGTGACAAGTCGAGTCCAAGGCTTTCATCTTCCTGATCCACGCGCATACCGACAAAGGCGTCCACGGTTTTGAAAATGATAATCGTGCCGATCACGCCGAGCGCGGCTGTGAAGACGACGCCGATGAGTTGGTTGACGAATTGCGCGGAGCCGCCGCCGAGCGAAACGGCCGCGCCATTTTTCATGAAGGTGGTGGCGATAGCGGAATTCACATCGGCACTGGCAAGAAAACCGAGCATCAACATGCCCGTGATGCTGCCGACGCAGTGAACACCAAACACGTCGAGCGAATCGTCGTAGCCGAGGACGGCTTTTAATTTTGTCACCGCAAAATAACTGAGCACGCCGCCCGTTGCGCCGATAGCGAACGCTGCGGGAATCGTCACGAAGCCGGACGCGGGCGTGATCGTTGCTAGGCCGGCGACCATGCCGGAAGCTGCGCCGAGCACGCTGGGTTTGCCTTTGAGCAGCCATTCTACAAACATCCAACTCAACGCGGCGGCGGCGGCGGAAAAATGCGTGGCGGCAAAAGCGTTGGTGGCAAGGCTGCCCGCATTGAGCGCGCTGCCGGCGTTGAAACCAAACCAGCCGACCCACAAAAGCCCTGTGCCTATTAGTGAATAGACGACATTGTGCGGCACCATTGGTTCGCGTGGATAGCCAGCGCGCTTGCCGAGCAGCATTGCCAACACCAGTGCGGACGCGCCGGAGCTGATGTGGACAACTGTTCCGCCCGCGAAATCAAGCACGGGAACCTGGCACTCTTTGAAGGCCCAGTTGAAATAGCCGCCTTTGCCCCAAACCATGTGGCAGAGCGGAAAATAAATCAGCGTGACCCACAACAACATGAACAAAATATAACCGCTAAATTTTACGCGCTCCGCAATCGCGCCGCTGATGAGCGCGGGCGTGATGATGGCGAACATGAGTTGAAACAGCATGAAGGTTTGATGTGGAATGGTTGCGGCGTAATCACCGTTCGGTGCCGCGCCGACGCCTTTCAAAAAGAGATAAGTGAAGGGATTTCCGAAAAATGAATTTCCTTCCGCGAAGCACAGGCTGTAGCCGAACACCATCCAGAGCGCGGAGATCAAACCCATCAGCACGAGGCTGTGCATCATCGTGGCGAGGACGTTTTTGTTCCGCACGAGGCCGCCGTAAAAAAGAATCAATCCCGGTGCCGTCATCATCAATACCAACGCTGAGCTCGCGAGTATCCAGGCGTTATCGCCGTTGTTGACCGTCAAGGCGGGGGTAGCGGTTTCGGCGGCGGATAATGAGCCGACAAATAAAAGTCCGCCAATAATTGAGCATGAGTAAAAAAGATTCCGTTTGCGGATCGAATGAATCGGGTTCATGGGCGCGCAGTTCACCAAAAGCAGGGCCGCGTGTCAACGGCGGTTCGTTTGGCGGGAGCGCGGGGCGTATCTTGACGCTGCACTCGGTTGGTGGAAGTTTTCGCGCTGCGAGAACTTCGCCCGCGCAGCAGCGGGCGGCACGGACGCACGGAAAATGTCCAACCTCCCAAACGCATTGTGCCGCTGCACGCGGCGCTCCTCCTCGCAGCGCGAAGAGTTCCACTCGAGCGTCACGACTTGATGTCGCGGACTTGAAACGCCATGGCACCAATGATGAACGCGGTGGCGCAAACTGCGCCGAGAATGATTTCGGATTGGCAGATTTGCGGCCACGGCGCTGGGTCGCGGAAGATCAGCAGCCAGCATTTAAAATGGTGCGTGATGAAAAAATCTTCGTAGCGGTCAAAGAACGGAATGTTTTCCATCACCATGCTCACGAACAGAAACGAGAGCGCAAGAATGGTGGCGGCGGACGGCTTCATGTTAAAACAGGAAAACATGAAGGCGACGGAAACCATCGTGCTCGCGTTCACGGCCATGAACGAGGACGACATCAGGAACCGGATAAATCCTTCGTGGGCGGTCAACACACAGAACGCCTGGCCAGGTAAAAAAACGAACATACCTTTCCACGGGAACAGTAGGCTTGCAAAACCAAGGGCGGTCAGGTTCAACATCAGGACCAGCACGATGGCGAAAATAATTCCCGCGCTCCATTTCACGAACATCAGCCGGGCGCGCGAAATAGGTCGCGAGAGGATCATCCGCAACGTCCCATCTTCGGCTTCTTTCGCGACGAGATCGCCGCCGATGAGCGTGGCGTAGAGCGGCATGAGCAGCATGATTTGCGGAATCAACATCACCACCGAAACGGTCAGCACGGAAATAAATTCGCTCGCAAGATAGCCGTTGCCGTTGAGGAGTTTTTCAAAATCGCTTTGCCAGCGCGTGTATTTGAACGCGAGCATCATCGCGGTTTGCGCCAATAGAAATGCGCCGAAGCCGATGTAAGTGCGCTTCTTGCCGAACAACTTCCAGAGTTCGTTTTTGAGTTGGGCGAGGAACATGATTTAGTTTTTTTGTAGCGGCGGCGGTTTGATCAGGTTCATGTAGAAATCTTCTACGGTCTGTTCGTGCTGCCAGAGGCCTTCCACCGCGAGACCTGCGCTGACGAGCGCCTGCGCGATTTCTGCCGTTGAACGGCCTTCGGCGAGCGTGATGAATTTTTCCTCGGCGGTGGCGGTGATGAGATTTTGTGCGCGGAGAATTTTTTCAGCTTCGGCAAAATTATTGGTCTTCAAGGCCACTTTTCCACGCGTCGCTTTCACGTCGGCGACGTTGCCTTCAAAAACTTTTTTACCTTTTTGCAACACGGCGATGCGCGTGCAGAGTTGCTCGACCTCATTCAGCAAATGCGACGACAGCAAAATCGTGAGGCCGAGTTCGCGCTGGAGGCGAAGAATCGTCTGGCGCATTTCGTGGATGCCTTCGGGATCGAGGCCGTCGCTCGGTTCGTCGAGGATGAGCAGTTCCGGCTTGGGCAACAACGCCTGCGCCAGCGCGAGCCGCGAACGCATCCCGTGGGAATACGTCCGCACCTTCGACTGCTCGCGACCCGTCAGTCCGACCCACTCGACGACCTCGCGAATACGCGCCTTGGAAGTCGGCGCGGTGTAGGTGCTCAAAATTTGCAGATTACGTTCGCCGCTAAGATAGTCATAAAAAACGGGCGCTTCAAAAATCGCGCCGACGCGCGTCAGGGCCTCACTGCGCTGGGATTGAATATCGCGGCCGCAAACTTTCACTTCGCCGCTGGTAGGCCAGACCTGACCGAGCATCATGCCGATGGCAGTGCTTTTGCCCGCGCCATTGTGGCCGAGCAGCCCAAAAATTTCTCCGCGCGGCACGGTGAAGGACAAGTCATCCACGGCGGTGCGCCCGCCAAATTTTTTCACGACGTGGGAAAGTTCGATCATTTGGTTCCTTCGATGGCGAGCAGGTTTTTGATGTGGCCGTCGGCGTAAAGATAATTGACCGCCTTGTTCGCGCCGCGCGCTTTGTGGAAATCATCCTTGTCATAGGCGACGGGAATTTCGTGAGCATCAAAACGGATGTTGAACACTTTGAGCTGATCCGCATCCTGACCGTTCAACAGATTATTCCAGGAATAACTGGAGCCGGTCGTTTCGAACAGCCGCGGCAAATCCGATGGACAACGCAGCACATTCGTGTTGCCAAGTTGCACGGCAAGAACTTTCTGGATGGCGGGAAATGTGTTGGTGGCGGCGATGGCTGGATCGGTGGAAACATCACGCATCACGGGCATTTTATTGTTGTTGTCGGAAACGTAGATTTGCAGCGCGAGGCCGACTTGATGCAGATTACTCAGGCAAACGGCGGCGCGGGCGGATTCTTTGGTGCGGCTTACTGCTGGCACCAATAGCGCCATCAGAACGGCGATGATCGCGATCACCACGAGCAATTCGATGAGCGTGAACGCGCGGAAATTTTTTGGTGACGGAGAAAATTTCATGGCTGACGCGGGCCGCGCATCATGCGGCCGCTTTCCATCATGCGCTGCATCTCTTCCAGCAGCGGCGCGAGTTCGGCCTTTGTTTGCGCGGAGCTTTGGCTGTAAAAACTTTGCAGACCGATCTTGGTGACCTTGTCCTGCAACTCGGGACTTAGCACCGCGCCGTTCGCGCCGGGCGGCGGAGCTTGACCGCTGGCGGCGAGTTTCTGCTGCGCGTCCTTCATCTGTTTCATCGCTTGCTCCACGACGTGCTGGCGTTTATCCGGCGGCATCTCTTCAAAAGCCGAGAGCATTTGTTTGAAACCGGTGGGCATCGTGGCATCTAAAAATTTCCCTTTCTCCTCATCGGTCATTTGATTGAACCAGGCGTTGCGGTCGAGGCGCAAACTGCGGCGTTCTTCCAACGTGAGGGCGTTGAGCATGGCCGCAAGTTTTTCAATCGCCGCCGCCCGTTCCGCCGCCGCCGCGTGGCTGAAGTTCACGGATAAAACATACGCGCTCACTTTTTCCGGCGTGACCGTGGCGTGCTTGGCGATTTTGTAGCCCGCCACCGCCACCATCCAAATCGCAGCGAGGGCGACTAACGCCATCGCGATGGGCCGCTGTCGCTGGTTTA
>JANYFN010000052.1 GCA_025362675.1 Limisphaerales bacterium
AAGCTGGCCGGTCAGATTAGTGGCACCCGCCGTGTGCTGGAGCGTGATTTGATACGTCACGCCGGCTTGCAGCGACTGGGTTTCGTAGGCGAAATAAAATCCCTTATAACCGGGCTGGGTGTCCTTGAGCGTGGCGTCAATGGAATCGCCAAAGCCGGTGTCAGGAAAATAATCAAACTCAAATAGGTTCGGCGAACTGCCGCCGCCGCGCGAAAAATTGGCATTGGTGGCATCGGCGAAATTGAGCAGACCGATGGCTAGTTCGGAGCCGAAATTGAAGGCCACTGCGTCGTTCACCTGCAAATCAAACGAGAGGCTGAACGCGTCGTCACGCGTCAGCACGGTTCCCAGCGGGTGATAAAGATAGCTGTTGGCTTGGGTGGAATCCCAAGCGACTTCAATGTTTTGATTGGTGGGATTCCAGTGAAATAAATTCGTGTCGCCAAAAATTTTCCAGCCGTTTGCCAATGGGTTTGCAAAAAAATCTTCGGCGAAAACCGCCAGTGTGCCGCGCGTGGCAGCGAGGGCATCAAGCTCGGATTTGTTGCTAGTCACCTTCACGCGGACGTAGCGGGCGAGGGGGAGGTTGACGACATTTCCGTTCGTATCTTGCGCCCACGCGAGGTCGTAGCCGGTGCCGCCCGCGGAGCCGGCGTAAAGCGTGCGGATGCCGGTGAGGCCGAGACCGCTGAAACTGTTGGCGGTGAGCGCGGGATTGACCGGCACGCGCGGATCCCCGAGGCCATCAGTCGGAAAAATATTATCGGCTGTCGGCGCGAGCGCGGGGTTGAGCGTGAAAAAATTAGTGCCGTCCGCGCTGACTTGGATCGTGGTCACGCCGGTATTGTTTCCGCCAATGGAGCCGTCCGTGATGCCGCCACCGGAATAATTTCCATTCGTGATGGCAAAAAACGTATTTCCAAAAATCGAGAAGTCCACGCCGAACGGATTAGACGGATCGTTGATGATGGGCGTGCTGAACTGCAAGGTAATCCAGCCATTCGTGCCGATTGATACGAGTTGGCTTTTGCTGAACGGCGGGCCGAACGGGGAAACGGAATTTCCAGCGGCGGGCGCGCCGAGGGCGGCGGCGGGGTTGGTGTAACCGGCTGCAAAACCGCTGCCGGAATTGTAATCAATCACGGAACTCGCGAATTGGGCGCGGACGGAAACTGTGGACAGGACGAACAAGCTGGCAAGCGCCAGCGGACGGATTTTCATTTAGCTGATCTTTCAAGGTTGCCCGTGTGAACACAAATTCACGCGGACGGTTGGCAGTTGGAAGACCAGCGCGCAGCCGGAAGGTTTATAAAAATAAAAAAACCTCCAGACTCCGGCAAAACGGGGAATGAAGGCATTCAACGAGTCCCGCCGAAAACAGATCGGCAGGCTGGCTCCATCCTTCTCTTTGCGGAGAAGTGCCTCGAATCGTTCGAGGCGGACGAGCGCAGTCAAACCGGTATCCTGACTCTGGCTTCAAGCCTTTTCCCGCCTTCCCGCCTTGCGGCAGTGGCATTGGGAATCGTAGCCGTTACAGTGGCGCAACCGTCCCGGATTTTCACCGGGTTCCCAGACATTTGACTGCGAGGAGCGGAAATAATTTCCGCTCTTTCAAAGAACGCCGTAGTTGTAGCCGGAATATTTTTTTTTCCAAGCAAATTGTGGCGACGCGTCTTTTGGTGGAATTGCAAAAAACAATTAACTGATCCGCCATTCCCGGCGCGTCGGCGTTAATGGCTGATCCTAACGTGACAACGAATTGGTGGTTGTTACCGGTTCAGCATCCTGATTGTAGAAACCATCGGCGTGGCCGGTTTTCTTGGACTGTTTCTTTTCTTTTTTCTGTTGGGCCTCGATCAATTTGCGTTCCATCTCGGCGTCCTCGCGCGCGGCTTCGGAAACCCCCGGCAAACGCTTTTCTTCGATGAGGGTATTTTGGGCCGCGAGTTCGGCTGTCTTCAAAACAGTCGGGCGCATGAGCACGATGAGTTCCGAGCGGGTCTTGCTGTCGGAGTGGCTGGTGAATAAGCCGCCGAGCACTGGAATATCCATCAGATACGGAATGCCTGCCCGACTGTTGCTTTTGTTCGACTTGATGAAGCCGCCTAGCATCACGGTGTCGCGGTCGCGCACGGCGATTTCGGAGGCGAGTTCGCGCTGAATGGTATTGGGCACTTTACCGACATTCGCGATCTCAGTGAACCCATTGAATTCATTGATGGTTTGGGAGATGTCCATCACGACGAGGCCGTCTGGATTGATGTAGGGAGTCACATCTAACTCGACGCCGGCGAAGAGTTGGGAATAGGAGGACCCGCCTAACCCGCCGCTGTAACCGGCGTAGGTGGAGGTGACGTAAGGGCGGCTCTCGCCTACTTGGAAGCTGGCGCGCTGCGCTTGTGATGCTTGAATGCGCGGCCTCTGAATAATGCTGGCGCGCGAATCAGACGCGGCCGCTGAGACGGCCGCATCCCAAGTTGTTCCCAGCTTGCCAAAATAGCTGAAACCGCCCGACAGTGAGTCGCCGAAGGAGCTTCCGTTCGTGCCCACCGAGCTCGTGAGGAAATTCAGAAAGGACGGGCCATTATTGATCCCGCCGGCACCAGCAACGGTGTTGAGAATGTTCGACGAGTTGTTCGGGTTGTAAAGGGTTTTGGGATTTTGCTTGGCCGAAACACCAAACGACAAATCGTCGCCGAGCGTCACATCAATGATCAGCGCCTCGATCAACACCTGCGCGAGCGGCACGTCAATCTTAGAGATGATTTCTTTGATCATCACCATGTCCTGCCGCGTGGCATAAACCAGCAACGTGCTGGAGCTGGCGTTCGGAATGATTTTCGTTTGACCGAATAACTGGATTTGATCTTGTCCGCCGCCGCCGGAGGGAGTCGAGGCGCGATTGACAATGTTGTTCAGGCGTTGCGCGAACGTGCTGCCGGTGTTCGGCGTTCCATTGGGATTGGCTCCGCCGCCCAGGCCGCCGCGACTGCCGAATGCGCCGCCTTGTTGTCCGCCAAGTCCACCCTGACTGCCGTAGCCGCCTTGGCTGGTGCCGAGACCGCCGCGGCTACCGCCGAGTCCACCAAGCCCGCCACCGCCGCCGCCGCCGGAAGAGCCGCCGCCTTGACCGCCGCCAATGCTCACCGTCGAACCGCCACCACCGCCGAGGCTGGTGAGCGCGGAGGCGATGTCTTCCACCTTCGCATAACGGATCGGGATGACTTCAGAGACGTATTCCGCCGGCACGCTGATATCAATCCGCTCAATCATTTCGAGCATCCGCTTCACGTTTTCCGCGTAATCGCGCAACACGAGAATACCGTTGCTATCAATGGCTAAAATGGAATTAGCCAATTTTGCGAATGGCGTGATGACCGGGAGCATTTCACTCGGCTTGATGTATTTCAACTGGACGATGTGGGTGACGTATGAGCCCAGGTTGGGCAGGTTCGTGGAACCGCTGCGGTCGATCTCGCCCGCCGCCGTATTCGCCTGATCGGACGGCAACACCTTCACAAATTTTTCACCGACGTTGATGACCGAAACATTGTTGAGGGCGAGCACTGCTTGCAAGGCCTGGATCATTTCGCCCCGGGTCAAAGGCGTGGCGCTCGTATCCAAAGTGATTTTTGAATCCGGCAGACCAGCGCGCAGCAATGTGCGGCCAACATATTTCGCGTAAATGGTCAAAACTTGATTCAACTCCACACCTTCAAAGTGAATGGTGGGCACAATTTCATCTTGTTCGGTAACCGTGCCGGCGGTCGAAGCCGCCCGCGCCCCCGCTGTTCCAGTTGCAGTTCTGGCGGATTTTGTCGTGGCGCTTGCGGTGCTATCTGGTGTCGCCTGCGCGTCCGTGTAGCGCGGCGGTGCGGCGGTGCTGTTAGTGGTGATGTTCGCGCCATAGCGGGGCAGACGACTGCGGGTGATCTGCGACGGGGCGGACGGGGCGGTCGGCGGCTGCGGCAGGCTGGGCGGCGTTTGCGCCCACAGATCCAAACTGACGAGGGCCAGCATCAAAGCGAGAAATTTTGTTTTCATTTTACCTTTGCGGTTGAAGTTTTTGCCGACGCGGCGGCGGGCGGATTTTTCTGGTAATTGGCCACGAGTTTAATGTTGGCGATGAGGTGCTGGCGCGGTTGATCCGGCTGCAATTCCAAATCACGCACGCGGATCATCGAAGCTCCGGAGCCTAGCTGGTAGAGAAAATCTACGAGCTGATCATCGGTCGCGGTTAAGTTGACGTTCTGCACCTGTTCGATGAAAAAAATATCATTCGTGCGGGTGATCTGCCGCGACGGATTCATCGAGCTGATGCCACTGGCAATGGCCTGCGACTGGATGGTGCGCAGAAAATTGATACCCTGATCTTCGAGCGCCACGAACTGACCTTCGCTTTCGAATTGCTTCACCTGTTTTTCCAGTTGCGCTTGCTCCGCAATAACTGTTTGCCGGCGCTTTAAAGTCGTCTCCGCTTTATCCGCCCGACCGCGCAACCCGCTCAAATCAGAAAAATGCGGCACGATGTAAACCCAGTTCAGCACGAGAAATAAAATCACGATCACGCCCACGACGAGGCGGCGTTCGGTCGGACGCAACTGGTCGAAATATTTTTTCATGGCGCCTCCTCCTCGGTGTGCAGCAGCGTCACGGCGAAGCTCCAGGAAACTTGATTGCCCGCCGGCCGGTAGCCGAATTGGTCATTGCCTGTGGGATTAGAATCGAACATCGGCTGGCCGTTTAATTTTGCCTTGCGGATGCTGTCGTAAAACGCACCGGTATCAGAAATCTTACTGATCTCCTCCGGCGCGCACGAACCGCTCAAACTTAATTTTTTTCCGTCATTAAAACTGAAGCGTTGCAGGTTGATTCCCTGCGGCAACGCCTCGGCCACAATCTGCCAGCAATCGAGCGCCGCGTATTTCAGTTGTGCGCGTTCCTTCAAAACCCCGTAGCGCGCTTTAAGCTGCAGCGTGTTCGTGTAGCTGGCTCCCAGCCCGGCAACCTCCGCCTCGACTTTGCCCGTCTTGACATTCGCCCAAGCGACCGCTGAAAAATAAATCACCAGCCCGATGCCATACGCGATCAGGCAATAAAACAGTGCCCGCAACCACAGCCGGTCCACGAATTGCTGATGATACCGCGTCGTAAATTCCTCCGGCAACAGATTGGATTTGCCAGAAGTGGCCACCCGTTTCGCGGTGCGCGCCGCGAGTTCAGCCGGTGCGAGCGGCGCGCTCACCTGCACCGGTTCGTTCAATGCCGCGCGCAAAACACCTTCCCATTCCGTGGCATTCACGGTGTCCGCGAGGAGATGCCATTTCGCTGAGTTGGTGAACCAGCCTTCAAGTTCTCCGGCCCACGCGATGTGCGCAATCTGGTTTTTCAGTTCCGCCGCGCGATCACCGGAAGCCGCCAGCGTAATGAAACTTAAGTTTCTCAGCGCCCCGCCGCCCCACCACGCCACGAGCGCGGCATTCTGGCCGGCGAGTGAGGTTGGAAAAATATAAGCGCCATCCTCCGTCGCGTTCACCGCAGTGAGTTGGTCGAGCATCGGCACCTCCAGGCGATCGGCGAGATAACCCTGTGTTTCCAGCTTGCCGAGAAATTCCTCCACCATGTTCCGCGCCGCGATGACGACGATGACAGTCTGTAAAGTTTCCGGCACGGCATCACTTTTCGGTGGCGCGGTATGCGTGCCCACGACATGCAACGTCCACACAATCTGGGTGACGGGAATGGGCGAGAGTTTTTCCAACTGCAACTCCACCATCGAGAGCGTTTCTTCAAAATTGCTGGCCGGCAATTCGATGACGCGGAGAAAAACATTTTCCGCCGGCAGCCAGGCGATATTTAATTTCGGCTGCCACAAGGAAGCCCAGTTTTTCGCGACGCCTTTGCGCGGCAACGGCTGGGTGTGCGGCACACGTTGTTCACGTCCGAGCACAAAGCCGCCACTCTTCGCATCGAACTGCCAGAGACGTTTCGCGTCCGGGGCGACGTGCAAGATGTTGCAGGAATTCCAGCGGGCCATTTAGAAAGTGATGGGTGACGAGTGACGAGTGACGAGTGACGCGCGCGGCGTTAATTGCAAATCGTTAATCGCAAAGGTTGAGGTGGTGAAAATCATTTTGAACGTGTAATAAATTGGGTTTTATCATCATCGCCGCTGAGGGCTTCCAGATGCTCCTCGATTTGGGTCACGCGCAATACTTCTTCGATGGTCGTGGTGCCTTCTTTCACTTTGTTCCAACCATCGGTGCGGAGCGTTCTCATACCCGCTTCAATGGCACGCTGCGCAATGGTCGTGGCGTTCGCGCGATTCATAATCAACGGGCGCAACGCTTCGGTGACGAGCAATAATTCGTAAATACCTTTGCGCCCCTGATAACCTTGCTGACGGCAATGTTCGCAACCCACGCCATGCCAGATTTTCGCCACGCCGATGTCGGCGGCGGGAAAACCGATGCGACGCAAATAATCGTGATCCACTTTCTGCTCCGTTTTGCAATGCTGACAAATCGTGCGGACGAGCCGTTGCGCCTGCACGGCTTCAACCGAAGAAGCGATGAGGAACGGCTCGATGCCCATGTCCGTCAAACGAGTGAACGCACTCGGCGCATCATTTGTGTGCAGCGTGGAGAAAACCAAATGACCCGTGAGCGACGCGCGAATGGCGATGTCCGCCGTTTCGGAATCACGAATTTCCCCGATCATCACGACGTTCGGGTCTTGCCGCAAAATATGGCGCAGCCCCATCGCGAACGTCAGCCCGATGTCCGAACGCACCGCGATTTGATTGATGCCTTTGAGTTCGTATTCGACCGGTTCCTCAATGGTGATGATGCGTTTGTGAACCGAGTTGATTGCGGAGAGAAATGCGTAAAGCGAAGTGGATTTGCCCGAACCTGTCGGGCCGGTGACGAGGAAAATTCCGTGCGGCTTGACGATGATGTCGCGAATCGCGTCTTCTTCCATCTTCGAGAAGCCCAACTTGTCCAAACTCAAAAAGATTTTTCCGCGCGTCAACAAACGCAGCGAAACCGATTCACCATAGACCGTTGGCACG
>JANYFN010000081.1 GCA_025362675.1 Limisphaerales bacterium
TTTTCAGCTTGTCGGAAATTTCATTGAGCGCCGCTGCCCAGGTGGATTTTTGTCCGCGCACCAAAACATCTTTCAAACGATCAGCGCGGCCGATCCATTTGTAATTCAAACGTCCGCTGTCGCACATCCACGAGCCGTTGATGGCGTCGTTGTCGCGCGGCGTGAAGCGATAAATCTTTTCCTCGCGCGAACCAATGAGCGCGCTGCAACCGGTGCCGCAATTCGTGCAGAGGCTCTTGGTCTCCTTGAGAAACCACGCGCGCATCTGGAAGCGAAAATCCTTCGACGTGAGCGCGCCGACGGGACAGATGTCCACCGTGTTCAGCGTGTAATTGTTGTCGAACGGCATTCCAGGAAACGTCGCGATCGTGTTGTAGCTGCCGCGATTGATGATGCCGAGCGCGTCGTCGCCGGCGATGTCCTTCGTGAAACGAATGCAGCGCGTGCAAAGAATGCAGCGCTCCGCATCGAGCATGATGCGCGGCCCGAGGTCAACGGCTTTCGGCTTATGAACTTTCGCTTCGACGAAGCGGCTTTCCGCCTGGCCGTAATCAATCGAGTATTCCTGCAACTTGCATTCACCAGCCTGATCGCAAATCGTGCAATCCAGTGGATGATTGATCAGCAGCGATTCGAGGACGCCTTCGCGCATCTGCTTCACGGCGGGCGTCGTCGTGTAAATTTCCATGCCCGGCGAAATCGGCGTCGCGCAGGAGATCGCGGGGCGCGGCGACTTCGCGATTTTCGGCGTGCCGTCAGGATTCATCACCGGCTTGCGGTCCGGCCCCATCGCGGGCGTGCCAAATTCTACGAGGCACATGCGGCAGTTGCCGACGACCGGCAGCTTCGGATGATAGCAATAATGCGGCACGTCCGTCTTGGCCAGTTCGCACGCCTGAATCATCGTCGTGGGCGTGAGTTTGCCCGACCAGTCCGCGATGAGACGCGGCACTTCGATTTCGCGCCCGTCCACCTTGACCTTGATTTTTTCAATCGCGGTCGGCGCGGGCTTCGTTTCAGTTGTGGCGACGGTTGACATTTTAACTTAACCGATGTTTCCAATAACCGGGACGGCGATGCAGGTGCATGACGGCAACGACAACCACCCGGTCAGTTTCGACAGCGAACAAAAGCCGGTAAGGAAAGCGCTTGAGCGCAATGCTCCGAATCGGCCGACCATAAAAGCCATGACGCAGCGGCGCGCGTCCGATGGCGTCGGTCGCATCGTCCACTTCATCCAAAAAATCCGTTCCAAGTCCATTTTGTTGTTCGTTGTAATATTCAGCCGCTACAAGCATTTCTTGCTCGGCCTCATGTTCCAAAGTTACGCGCATTTGCCCAATTTTTTCCGCGCATCGCGGATGGCGTCTTTCGCATCGCGGCAGGTGGTCTTGCCCGATTTGACGTTGGCCAGACGCCGTTGCGCGGTCGTCTTCCACTCGGCTTCCAGCGCCGGGGATGTGACCTCTTCGCCCAAGCTCACCAGCAAACGATGCGCGATCTCCGCACGCGACTTGCGCGGCAGGCTCAATACATCAATGCAAATTCTTTGGGCGATGGTGCTCACAAAATTATTTTAATCAGTGATGCGCGGCTTCTAATTGTTTAGTTTCAGCAGGCGCGGAAATTTCTTTTGCACGACGCGCTTCATCAGCGGCACCTTTGGCGACAAATTCGTCTTTGAACTTCGCGACGAAACTTTGCACCGGCCACGAACAGGCTTCGCCGAACGCGCAAATCGTCTTACCGCCGGGAATATTGTCGGCGATCTTCACGAGGTAATCCGCATCTTGCGCGCGACCTTCGCCGTGCGTGAGACGATGCAGCGTCTTGTTCATCCAGAGCGAACCTTCGCGGCACGGCGTGCATTGGCCGCAGCTTTCGTGCGCGTAAAATTCGGAAAGATTGGCGAGCGCCTTGACGATATCCACGCTGTCATCCATCACGATGATCGCGCTGGAACCCGACATCGTGCCGGCCTGCGAGAGCGAGTCGAAATCGTAAGGCAAGTCGAGCATATCGGTCTCGACCAAAACTTCTTTGCCCTCGGCGTCCTTCTTCTTGAGCTTGAACTTCTCGCCGGCCTTCAAAACTTTTGAGGACGAACCGCCGGGAATAATTGCTTTCAACTGGCGACCATCGCGCAAACCGCCGCCGAAATTTTTGTCGTAGAGCAATTCCCGCAACGTCGCCTTGCCGACTTCGATTTCGTAATAGCCGGGACGTTTCACATGGCCGCTCAAGCTGACGATGCGCGTGCCGGTGTTGTTCGGCGTGCCGAGCTTGGCAAATTCCGCGCCGCCCATTGCGACGATGTGCTTCACGTTGCACAGCGTCTCGACGTTATTGACGATGGTCGGGCACATCCAGAGACCAAGCACGGCCGGAAAATACGGCGGCTTGATGCGCGGATACGGACGTTTGCCTTCGAGCGATTCGATGAGGCCGGTTTCTTC
>JANYFN010000287.1 GCA_025362675.1 Limisphaerales bacterium
CGTTCATAAGTTTGGAGGCTAGTTCTTGATATTCGCTTTGTCTAGCTTGGCGTTATGGTTGGGGCGGGTGCCCTCGCCCCTGTTAGGGGAGAGGGTTAGAGTGAGGGGTAAAAGCTCTCGCCAATTCGTTATTGCCCATCGTTACCACGTTGCCCCCTCACCTCAATCCTCTCCCCCGAGGGGGCGAGGAGGCCGGATTCTTTGCCCCAGCGAGGTGTTCGGAGTGAAAGTTCGCCCGCCCAGAGTGAAAGATGGGTGTTCGGGAGCGAAAAACGCCCGCACGGAGCGAATGTTGGCTCGCACGGAGCGTCGGATACCCCGCACGGAGTGAAAAATCGTCGCACGGACGGTCCGATAGCTTGCACGGAACGAAAAACGTCCGAACGAAGGGGCCGATGCCTCGCACGGAGGGGAAAATAGGTTATGGGGAGCGTCCGCTGGGCGCACGGACGGGAAAGTAGCCCGCACGGACGGTCTGATAGCTCGCACGGAGCGAAAAACGTCCGCACGGACGGGAAAATAGGTTGGGGGGAGCGGCGGAGTTGGTGTTTGGGGGCGAAAATGGGTCGCCCGACGGCGGTCGGTCGTCGTGGCGGGGTGGTTTGGCGAAGTTCCTGCTTAACACGTGTCAGCGGTCAGTTTTGGCCGCCCGTCATCATGCTGGTGACGTGAACTTTTTATCTAAAAACTGACATGATTGGTTTAAGCGACAGGTTGCGCGGGCTGCTCCGCCACGGTGATTTATGGCTGATTTTCGGGCTTTTTGGCACGATTTTGCTGTTGATCCTGCCCGTGCCGCCGTTCCTGCTGGATTTGCTGTTGACGGTGAGCATCGGGCTTTCGCTGCTGACGTTGCTGGTAATTTTATACCTGCGCACACCGGCAGAATTTACCGGTTTTCCCACCTTGCTACTGTTTATTACCCTTTTTCGACTGGCCTTGAACGTCGCTTCGACGCGTTTAATTTTGCTGGATGGTTATGCGGGTCACATCATCGAGGCGTTCGGCAATTTCGTGGTGCGCGGCAACTACGTCGTGGGTCTGGTGGTGTTCTGCATTCTCGTGTTGATCAATTTCATCGTCATCACGAAGGGCGCGGGGCGGATCGCGGAAGTGGCGGCGCGGTTCACGTTGGACGCGATGCCGGGTAAGCAGATGGCGATTGATGCGGAGCTGAACGCGGGGCTAATCAAGGAAGACGAAGCGCGGTCGCGGCGGCGGGCGGTGGAGGAAGAGGCGGATTTTTATGGCGCGATGGACGGGGCGAGCAAGTTCGTGCGCGGCGATGCGGTGGCGGCGATCTTGATCACGCTCATCAATGTTATCGGGGGGTTTGCGATCGGGATCATGCAGAAGGGGATGACGATGAATGAAGCGTTATCGCGCTTCACGATGCTCTCGATCGGTGACGGTTTGGTGTCGCAAGTGCCGGCGCTGATCACGTCGGTGGCGGCGGGTATTCTCGTGACGCGCGCGACGTCGAAGAATGATTTGGGTCGTGAACTGACGCGGCAGCTGTTGTTTTATCCGAAAGCGTTGACGATGCTCGCGGTGATGCTTGGCGTGATGGCAATTGTTCCTGGATTGCCGACGATGCCGTTTCTCACGCTGGCGGTGGTGGTGGGTTTAGTGGCCTATTCGATCACTAAGAAAGGGTTTCCCGAGGCGTCGCCCGCGCAAGCCGCGGCGGGTATGAACGGAAAGACCTCGGAGCATAAGCCTTCGGCGGCGGCGGGCGCGGCCCCGGTGTTGGAGGCGAAGGTGCCGGAGAAGATTGAAACGTTGCTGACGCTCGACACGTTGCAGATCGAACTCGGTTTGGGTCTCGTTTCACTCGCGGACAAAGCGAAGGGCGGCGACTTGCTCGACCGCGTGACGGGCGTGCGGCGGACGTTCGCTTCGGAAGTGGGCGTGCTGATTCCGCCGATCCGTTTGCGGGATAATCTGCAACTGGGCAACAACGAATATCGCTTTGTTTTAAAGGGCAATCCCATCGCGCAGGGTCAGCTTTCGCCGCAGCATTGGCTCGCGATGAACGCGACCAATAGCAAGGTGCAGTTGAAGGGAATTCCCACGGTAGAGCCAGTGTTTCAATTGCCCGCGACGTGGGTAGCGGAGGCGGAAAGAAAGAATGCGGAGCTCAGTGGTTTCACCGTCGTGGATGCGCCCTCGGTGTTGATCACGCATCTGTCGGAGACGGTGCGGCGGCATTGCCACGAAATTTTGACGCGACAGGATGTGCAGGCGTTGCTGGATAATTTGAAGCAAACGCATCCGGCGGTGGTAAATGAATTGATCCCCGGATTGTTGAGCATCGGCCATGTGCAACGCATTCTGCAAAATCTTTTGGCCGAGGGAATTTCCATCCGCAATCTCGCGGGCATCTTGGAGAAAGTGGGCGACGCCGCGCTGCTCACGAAGAATCCCGACGAACTTTCCGAGCACGCCCGCCGCGCTTTGGGCGCGCAACTCTCGCGTCCGTATCAAACCGAAAACGGTAGCGTGCGGGCCATCACGATTGATCCCAAGCTCGAAGCGCAATTGTCGCAAGGCGTGCGGCAATCGGCGAGCGAGGTCGCGCTAATCATTGATCCGAAACTCGCGCGCCACGTGATTGATTCTCTTTCGCGGTTGATGCAGCAGATGATTTCCGGCGGCCAGCAGCCGGTGGTTTTGTGCGCGCCCATGCTGCGGCTGGCGTTTCGTCGCTTTTTTGAAAGCACGTTTGCCGATCTCGCCGTGCTGTCTTATGCGGAAATTCCCTCGCGCGTGCAGGTGCAAAATGCGGCGGTGATCCCTTGCCTTGAAGCCTGATGAAACTTTCCACCTTCACCGCTGAAAACGCGCACGAAGCGGTGCGTGTCGTGCAACAAAACCTCGGCCCAGAAGCGGTCATCATCAATGTCCGCCAGCTTCCCGCGCAGGGCATTTCACGGCTACTCAATCGTCACGGTCACATCGAGGTCACCGCGTGTGTGCCGGATAAAGCCGCGCCGCAACACACGGTTACTGCGGGTTCGGGCGACTACGTTCCCTTTGCCAACGAGAATGATGAGTTTACTCCGACACCGCGCTCGGAGCGTCGCTGGCGCAGTCTCGCGTGGCTGGAATCGCTGGGCCTGCTGCCGGAATTTGCGGATCGCATCGAAACAAAATTACGTTCGGTCAACGCGGGTTTGCCGCCGCCGAATCCGATCGCGGAATGGCATCTGGTGCGCGATTGCCTGGCGACCTTCTGGCGGCCGCCGTTGAAAAACGCTGAAGGCACAGGGCGTCCGCACGTTTTCATTGGTCCCGCTGGCGCTGGTAAAACGACCGTGATTTGCAAATGGCTCACGGCGGCGGTGCTGAAAGGTGAGCAACGTGCGCGGGCGTGGCGGCTGGATGGCGAGACGGTGAACACATCGGAATTTCTTTCCCTGCACTGCGAATTGCTGGGAGTGCCGGTGGAACGTTTCTGGAACGGAACGGAAACGGGGGAAGAATTATTGTTCGTAGATTTGCCCGGGGTGGAAACGCATGACGCGGCGGGGATGAAAGTATTGCGGGAACAATTACAGTCGCTCCCCGCGCCGCACGTGCATCTGGTGCTGAATGCGGCGTATGACACGGAACTGCTGTTCGAGCAGTTCCGGGCGTTCGCGGCGTTTCTGCCGGAGGATTTGATCTTCACGCACCTCGACGAGGAGCATCGCCGGGTGAAGTTGTGGAACTTCGTGCTCGGCACAAATTGCACCCTCGGATGGCTGGCGGGGGGGCAAAAATTGCCGGGTGAGTTCAAACCGGCAGAAACCTCCCTTTTATTTCCACACAAAATAACGCGGTGAACATTGAACATTCTGCGTTTTGAAGAAATGCAGGATTATTTGGCAAAGGTTTTGCTGAACAACAGAAGACGATGAAGGCAATGATGATAACCGGGGCGATGGCGGGGTTTGTGATCGGGGCGGCCAGCAGCCTCCTGAACGGGGGTAATACGCAGACGGCGTTTTGGCATGCGGCACTCGCGGCGCTGGCCGGTGGGTGGCTCGGTCGCTGGTGCGGCAACGTCTGGTTCACAAGCATCCTCGAGGTGGTGGCTAAACAACAACGGGAACGGCAGGAAGCAAACAACGCCGCGCTCGAAGCGCAGATGAAAAAAAGATCATGAAAAAAATGTATCACAATTTGTTCGGTCGGATCTGCCGCTCGTGGCCGCGCGGATCAGCGGTTGAAGGTCAAGGCGACTTGACCCCGGCTGGCGATCAAGCTTCGGGCATCCGTTCCATTCCTGATCCGCTGGAGATATTCATCCTGGCCCGTCGCATCCGGCGCGCTCCACGCGCCACTAATCCTGGTCAACCGGTTCTGCACTTCTCAACCCACTCTTTTACAAACTAAAATTTTATGAATGCCACGCACTCAACAGTTCTGCCGAAACCAACTTCCGGTGCCGCCGCGGTCATGGCGCAGGAAATCTGGCAGCGCTACCACAAGCACCGCAACGACGAGGAAACAGAAAACGAACTCGTGCAAAAATATACGCCGCTGGTCTCCGCCGTGATGGCGCGGCTGGCGATGACGTTGCCCGATCACGTGGATCGCGATGACCTTTACAGCACCGGGCTGATCGGCTTGCTCCAAGCGTTGCGGAATTATAATCCCGCTTGCGGCACCTCTTTTGAAACTTACGCGCGCGTCCGCGTTCGTGGCGCGATGCTCGATGAGCTTCGCCGCATGGACTGGGTGCCGCGCACCATTCACGAAAAAGCCCGCCGGCTCAAAGGCGTCATGGCGGAACTGGAGCAGAAGCTGGGCCGCGCCCCGAGCGAGACGCAGATGGCGAAGGCGATGAAGCTGACGGTGAAAGAATATACCGAGCTGCTCGATGAAGTCCGGCCAGCGGCGTTTGTCTGCCTCGACGCCGTGGCCTCGTCCGAAGAAAGTGACAGCGGCCCGCTGTATGAAGTCATCGCCGATACGGATTGCGATAATCCGGTGGAACAGGCTTCCAATAATGAATTGAAAGGCGTGATTCTTGACCGCTTGAAAGAGTTGCCGGAAATGCAGCGGAAAGTGCTTTCCCTTTATTATCTCGAAGACATGCACCTGCGCGAAATCGCGGAAGTGTTCGGCCTCACCGAATCACGCATCTGCCAGATTCACTCGCAGGCGATTTTGAGCATCCGTGGCTTTTTGCAACGCTTTGAATCGGGGATGGCGAAGAAAACGGCAACCGCCTCGCGCTCATGATTCTCATCGTTGGTGCCATCATCGTCATCGTCTGCGTCTTCGGCGGCTTCTTGCTGGAGGGCGGGAAATTGCCCGTCATCATCAATGCGGCCGTGAATGAATCGATGATCATCGTCGGCGGCGCGGTCGGTTCGATGATCATCATGGCACCAAAAAAAATCCTGATTGATATCGGCAAGGGCATCGGGGCGTGTCTCAAGGGTGCCCCGCATAGCAAAGCTTCCTACGAAGATTTGTTGAAAGTGCTCTATGAATTATTCTTGCTCGGTCGCCGCAACGGCATGATCGCGCTGGAGGAACACGTTCTGGAGCCAGCGAAAAGTAGTGTGATGAAAAAATACCCAAAGTTTTCGGGTAATCATCACGCGGTGGAATTTTTGTGCAGCGCACTCAAGCCGATCATTGATGGCAAGATCAAGCCGGATCAGTTGCGCCTGCTGCTGGACACGCAGATTGACCGCATGGAGCAGGAGCACCACGCTCCGATGTCCGTGCTGCAAAAGACGGGCGACTCGATGCCCGGCTTCGGAATTGTGGCGGCGGTGTTGGGCATTGTCATCACGATGGCATCCATCAACGACGGCCCGGAAAAAATCGGTGAACACGTCGCCGCCGCGCTCGTTGGAACATTTTTGGGCATCTTGATCGCCTACGGTTTCATGGGGCCGCTGGCAACGAATATGGAATTTGTGGGCGAAGCGGAACTGGACTACACGAAATGCATCGCGGCGTGTGTCACGGGTTTTGCGAATGGCATGGCGCCCGTTACGGCGGTGGAATTGGGTCGGCGCGGTTTGAGCAGCGAGTTTCGTCCGTCGGCGGATGAACTGGAAGCGATGTTCAAGAGCATGAAGACGGCTAAATAATTTCTCATGGCAAAAAAAGGACATGGTCATCACGGCGGCTCGTGGAAAGTCGCTTACGCAGATTTCGTCACGGCGATGATGGCATTATTCCTGTGTCTCTGGCTCACGTCGCAGGATCAAAAAATCAAGGACGCCGTCGAACGCGCTTTCAAGAATCCATTTTCCTCCCTGACCAAGGAATCCTCCGGCATCATCCCGAACAAAGAGGCCTCCAGCTCCGTCAAGAGCACTGGAAAATTTTCCTCCATCTCCGCGCTCGAAGTAGAGGCGATGCACCACTTGAGCGAGGATCTCGCAAAATTATTCAAGGACGCTGACTCGCCGCAAAGTCCCGTGAAAATTGACGTGAACGCCGAGGGCTTGAGCATCAACGTCTTTGACCGTTCGCAGAAGCCGGTGTTTCACCAAGACACCGACGCCTTCACGGAATACGGCGGCTGGGTGTTCGACACGCTGGCCTGGGAAATTGCGCGTTACTCCAGTTTCCGGATCGAACTCGAAGGGCATACGGAAAAAAAATCTGATGCCGCGCGCGAGGACACCCATAAATGGGAGCTGTCCACCGAGCGGAGCAATGCTGTCCGCCGCAAAATTATCAAGGGTGGCGTGGGCCCGGATCAGGTCGCGAAAGTTTCTGGTTTTGCCGACACCATACCGATGGCGGAAACCGCCGCGACAGATGAGTGCAACCGCCGGGTCACCGTGCTCATCAAACTCAAAGAGTCGGTCAACAACATCGCCAATTTATCGGCGGCGACTGAGGCCACCCCAACGCCATGACTCCCCAACGCACTCAAACTTTTGTGCCGCTCACCGCGGCCGCCGCCTCGCCCGAGCGCCGCAATTTTTCCGTCACCGTGATTCCGGGCGAGGGTCAGAAACCAGAGAAAAATTTTCAATCCCTGGGAACGCCCAGTTCGGCTTCGCCCCCGGCGGTCACTGAAAATAAAACCTGCGAACCACGCGTCTCCGTCCAACGCGATGGCGACCGCGTCACGCATCTCCGCATCCAATGCACCTGTGGTCAGGTGATGGATCTCGCCTGCCTCTACGAAAAACCGTCCGCAGCGTAATTATCGCCTTCCGCGTTCGCGAAATACCGCGCTTGAGTCATCGTCCATCGCGGCATAGATTCACGCCGCATGAATGATTCGTTGAAAGACCAAGTCGCCCAGACGAACGCTTGGATTAAAAAACTTCGCGCCGAAATCGCCCACGTCATCGTCGGTCAGGAAGCGCTCGTTGACCGCCTGCTCGTCGGGCTGCTCGCGAACGGTCATGTGTTGCTAGAAGGCGTTCCCGGACTTGCAAAAACACTTTCCGTCCGCACGCTCGCCACGGCGGTGCAGGCGGATTTTCGCCGCATTCAATTCACGCCCGATTTATTGCCCGCCGATATTCTTGGCACGCTGATTTACAATCCGCAGGATGGAAAATACAAAGTCACGCGCGGCCCGATTTTTGCGAACTTCGTCTTGGCCGACGAAATAAATCGCGCTCCCGCAAAAGTCCAGAGCGCTTTGCTCGAAGCCATGCAGGAACGCCAAGTCACGCTCGGCGGCGAAACGATGAAGCTGCCGTCGCCCTTCCTCGTGCTCGCCACGGAAAATCCGATTGATCAGGAAGGCACTTATCCATTGCCCGAAGCGCAGGTGGACCGCTTCATGTTCAAAGTGATTTTGGATTACCCGAACGAAGCCGATGAACGAAAAATTCTCGATCGCATGGCGTTCACCAGCCCGGAGCAGCCGGTGAAACCCGTCGTCTCGCTCGATGAAATTCTCGCGACGCGCAAGCTTGTGGATCAGATTCACGTGGACGAAAAAATCCGCGATTACATCGTCAAAATTGTTTTCGCCACGCGCAAGCCGCAGGATTTCAAACTGGACATAAAACATTTCATCCAGTTCGGCGCATCGCCGCGCGCGACCATCAACCTGACACTCGCCGCCAAAGCGTGGGCGCTGCTGCAAGGCCGCGACTATGTGATCCCCGAGGACGTGAAAAGC
>JANYFN010000131.1 GCA_025362675.1 Limisphaerales bacterium
TTGGAATACTTCATCTCGACGCACGGTGCGCGTAAAGGTCTCGCGGATACGGCACTCAAAACTGCCGACTCCGGTTACATGACCCGCAAATTGGTGGACGTGTCGCAAGACGTGATCATTCAAGAAGCGGATTGTGGAACGACGAACGGCATCTGGGTTTCCGCTGTGTTTGAAGGCGAAGACGAAGTGGTGAAAATCTCCGACCGTTTGGTTGGACGGTTTGCCTGCGAAGACATCGTGAATCCGACCAGCCCGAAAGAGTTTCTCATTCGTGCGAACGAAGACATTGACGAAAATCGCGCCAAGGGAATTGATACCGCCGGTCTCGACCGCGTGCGTATTCGTTCCGTGCTCACTTGCGAAAGCAAGCACGGCATCTGCCAGCGTTGCTACGGTCGCAACCTCGCGACTGGCTCACTGGTCAAGCTCGGTGAAGCTGTCGGCATCATTGCCGCGCAGTCCATCGGCGAACCCGGCACGCAGCTCACCATGCGCACGTTCCATACGGGCGGTGTCGCGGCAGGTGTGTTCAAACAGCCGCAGATCAAGTCGAAGCACGAAGGTGTTCTCAAATACAACGAACTACGTTCCGTTGAACTCGAAGACGGTAACAACATCGTTCTCAACAAGAATGGTTCCATTCAGATCCTTGATCCTGATGGACGTGAACTGGAAGTTCACACCATCGTGATCGGCGCGGTCATCTCCATCAAGGATGGCGGCAAGATCAAGAAGGGCGACACGTTCGTTCAATGGGATCCGCACAATGTGCCGATTCTCTCTGAAAAAGCCGGTAAGGTGAAATTCCACGACATCATCGAAGGTGTCACGATGAAGCAGGAAGTGGACGAAGCCACTGGTGAAGAATCCATGGTCATCATTGACCACAAAGAAGATTTGCATCCGCAGATCATCATGTCGGACGACAAGGGTGAAGTCGTCGCGAACTATCCGATTCCGTCCGGCGCTCACATCGTGGTGAACGAAGGCGATAAGATTGTTCCCGGCACGCTCATCGCCAAAACGCCGCGCAAACAGGCCAAGACCCGCGACATCACGGGCGGTCTCCCGCGCGTTGCGGAATTGTTTGAAGCGCGCCGTCCGAAAGACGCATCCGAAATCTCCAAGATTGACGGCATCGCGGATTTCGGTGCGAGCGTGCGCGGCAAGCGTTGCGTGCTCATCAAAGATCCGGTCACCCAATTGGAAGAGGAACATCTCATTCCGATCGGCAAGCACGTCATTGTGTTCAAGGGCGACATGGTCAAGAAAGGCCAGCAGCTCACCGAAGGCCCGATGGATCCGCACGAAATCCTCGAGGTCTGCGGACCGCAGGAGTTGCAGGAACATTTGGTCGGCGAAGTGCAGGAAGTTTATCGTCTCCAAGGTGTGACGATCAACGACAAGCACATTGAGATCATCGTGCGCCAGATGCTCCGCAAGATTCGCGTCACCGAAACCGGCGACACGCAATTCCTCTGGGGCGAACAGGTGGACAAGCTCGAATTCGAAGCCGAAAACGAAGCCGTCGAGAAGAAGGGTGGCAAACCGGCCGAAGCCGCGCCAGTGCTGCTCGGCATCACGAAAGCCTCGCTCGAAACCGACAGCTTCCTCAGCGCCGCGTCGTTCCAAGACACGACCCGCGTGCTCACCGAAGCCGCCACGCGCAGCAAGATTGACTCGCTGCGTGGCTTCAAGGAAAACGTCATCATGGGCCATATCATCCCGGCGGGCACCGGTTTCGACCGTTACCGCAAGGCGACGCTCAAGCCGCTCGTGGAATTGCCCGACGAACCCGAGCCGCAGGAAGAAGAAGTGACGGAAGCCGAAAATCCGTTGCTCGCGTAAGCAAAAATAAATTCAACACCGGCGTCCGATTGCAAAATCGGACGCCGTTTTTATTTGGACGGATTTTATCCGTAGCGCGATGAGTCGGAATTTTTTGGGTTCCGAAGGAACAACGGAAATTAGCCAGCTACGAAGTGGCTGGGGAATTTATCACAGATGATTCCGTCCCGACGGGACAGCGGAATTGATAAAGATTGGGTTCAATCGAAGATTTCATCGTCCTTTTCTGGCGGTGATTTTATGCGCGACGACCAGACACTTCGTGTCTGGCTAATTTCAGCTCGTCGCTCCGCGACTTAAAATAGTGCCGCGTTTGTCGAGCCAGCGCATCGCCATGTGATGCCAACTGCAATATGGCTTGATAAATGGAATTCAGTGAAAAGTTGCCCGCAATCCAACTATAGCGAAATAAAACAAAAAACAGACGACTACAAACCAGAAGGCTAAAAAAAATCCAAAACGCCGCAAATTACGCCTTTGTTTAGCCTTAGTAACCTCACTTGGTGGTGTAGGATAACCTCGTCCTGATGGAAAGGTTTTTGAAAGTTCAAGCGATAGGTTTTGCACGAAAGGTTTATTTTCCTTTTTTTCGCAATCTTTTAATATGAGCCAAGCAAAACGAAAACCCCCATCTTCAAGACGTTTTTCTAAGGTGAAATGGAAAAGGCCTTTTTGGTGGCGAATGTATCCGTTATAAGTAATCCCAGAAACTGCTCCTTCGAGCAAATTTTCTGAAGTCTCACGTTCTTCTAGGGTGGCTTTTATGTCCTGCTTTGACAGCAGCTCTGTGAATTGTTCAAACTCATTTTCCGTTAAATCCCATGTATGCGGAGATCCCATAAATG
>JANYFN010000292.1 GCA_025362675.1 Limisphaerales bacterium
TTCAATCGCCGCCGTGCGCGACGGATAATCCACATTCAAGACGCGATAACCGGCGGCGGACAGCGCCTGTGCCATCGGCAGCATCGAGCGGCTCGTGCGGCACAAGCCATGCAGCAGAATCACGCACTCTTGATTTTCAGTTGCGTAAGTGAGCATGGGAATCAAGGCGAACAAAATGACGAGACAACATTTCATCACGGACAAAAAACAAATTTGTCACCGCCTACGACGACGGGCAAAAGGGCCAATACCATCGGGAAAAAATCCGAGGCCGGTTTTAATTTCCATTCTTGAAGGCGCGGTCAATCACGTCGTGGATCAACTGCGTTTCAAAGTAAGGACAAAACAAATCGCACACGGATTTGCCAATGTTCAGCGTGGTATCGTCCCACTCCTGCTTGTCAGGATCGTAAATCATTCCCCGCAACAAAGCCGGGTTGTGGCGTTTCACATCCGTCCAACGCCAACCCCATTGCTCCATGTAGCCAAGCATCGGACCGCGACGCTTGACCACCTTGCACGCCAGCGGGTGCAAGGCCGGAAGAAAATAATTTACGCGAATTCCTTTTTCAATTTCGCCATCAATGATGCCATTGATGGTCGGCTCCATCTTGCGTTCCTTGAAAATTTGCTTCAACGTCCGATCGGCAACACTTTCCTCGGATATCGTCGGCTCGTATTTGTAAATAAGATGCGCGATACTCACCAGCGACTCTGCAAAAAGCTGAACATCTATTCCTTGCAACGGCAGGGAAATTTCTTTCTGCAACTCAAACCCGACCTGATTCAGTTCAAATGTCTGTTTCCGCTCGTCCAGCAATGCCAAAGTCTGCTTGGCATCAAGGTTAAGCCCGTTCTCGTGCAGTTTGGCCAAAGTCCGTCCGCGATCCGTAATCAATGCGCTGGATTTGGTGATGGGTTCAAGATGCACCTGCACCTGAAAACCGTCGGGATACATCAGCGGGAGCGCCATCACCACGCCGCGACGGGTTTTTTCCGCCAAGACCTGCTCGCGCAGAAATCCTTCCACCGCTTCACGGCAGATTTCCGGGGACAAAAATTGTGTTTCAGTTGTTTTCACAGCAGCACCTCATCAATTGCAATTTCAATTTGCCACAACTTGGCGACCTTGACGAGAAAGTCATTCAGGTCAGATACTTCAAAATATGTCAGCGGATCGTGGCAATTAATGTCCCGCGTTGGCAGGTTTGGGTCAATGATGTTCTGATGCCAGCCCTTCGGAATCACCGTTTTGTAAAATCGCTTCACCGGGATGTCAGTATGGTCAACTCCCCGAATGCGTTGCTCGTCCAGCAGCAACGCGGCCCGATAAGTTTCCGGCTCGTCGTAGCGCCCGGCGTTGATAGTCAGACGCAGATTGACCAGCGGCCCATCCTTCAAATCCAATTCCAGTTCCAAGTGCTTGCCATGTTCCTTGTAGTTCTTGAAAGCCAAAGACTGACCTTCGCGAACCATTTTGGCGGAGCGGACGATGTCTTGCAGTTGATGCGACCGATAGCGAAAGTTCATCAGAATTTATGTTGCAAGGTTTTATCCAGAACGGACGGAAGTAAAGCATCGAGTGCGAATGCATGGTGGACGAATGCATCGCGACAGACTACAAGCTGGCTTACCACGCATTCTCAATCGGCCTCGCGGAAATCTCCAGCATCCGCTCAATCGGCAGGCGGGCGCGTTGGATGATTTCCGGCGGCAGTTCCACGCGCGGTGAAAGTTTCTTCATGCAGTCGCGGACTTTTTCGAGCGTATTCATCTTCATGAATTTGCACTCGCTGCAACGGCAGCCGTCCGTCGGCAGTTTCATCGCGTTGAACACCGGCGCGCAGAGAAATTCCTTGTCGGGACATTCCTTTTTCATGCGATGAATAATTCCCGATTCCGTCACGATGACGAACCGCCGCGCCGGACTCGTCTTGCAGAACGTGATCATCTTTTCCGTCGAGCAGACCGCGTCCGCCAGCTCGCGCACTTCGCGCAGACTTTCGGGGTGGACAATAATTTTCGCATCGGGAAATTGCCGCTTGGCTTCCAGCACCTGCTCGCGCTGAAACTCGACGTGCGCGTAACAATTGCCTTTCCACAACGTCATCGGTCGGCCCGTCTGCTCCATCACCCATTGGCCGAGATTTTCGTCCGGCACAAACAGCAGGTCGCGATCGCGCGGCGCGGCGTTGACGATGCGTTCCGCGTTGCCGCTGGTGACGATCACATCGCACAACGCCTTCACCGCTGCGCTGCAATTGATGTAGGCAATCGTCCAGAAATTTGGATTTGTGGCCTGCAACTTCGCGAGGGCAGGGGCGGGACAACTTTCTTCCAGCGAACAACCTGCGTCCTTGTCCGGCAGCACGACGATTTTGTTCGGGTTCAAAATCTTCGCCGTCTCTGCCATGAAATGCACGCCGCAGAAGACGATGACATCCGCGCTGGTCTGGGCCGCCTGCTGCGCGAGGCCGAGCGAATCACCAACAAAATCCGCCACGTCTTGAATCTCCGGCACCTGGTAATTGTGCGCGAGGATGACGGCGTTGAGCTGTTTCTTGAGCGTGAAAATTTCGTGCGCGAGCGGCGTGAATTTTTCTTTCGTTAGGCCCGTGCGCGGAGTGATTTCTGCAAGGTTCAACATGGCGGAAAGTTACTTGCCCGTTGCGCAGTCGTCAAACTGTGAGCAGCGCCGCATCAAACTTCCTTTTCAGTGGCGGCCGTTTGTGCTTTCCTACGCGGCCATGAATTCCGCCCCGCAACTCCGCACGCTCCTGATTCTGGGACGCGTGTCGAATTTGCCGACGGTGTGGTCCAACTGCGTGGCTGGGTGGTGGCTGGGTGGTGGCGGCAATTTATGGAAACTGCCGTTTTTATTTTTCGCCGTGAGTCTGCTCTACACCGGCGGCATGTTTTTAAACGACGCCTTCGATGAAGGTTTCGATCGCCAACGCCGCGCCGAACGCCCGATTCCTTCGGGAAAAATTTCCGCGCGCCTCGTGTGGCAACTCGGTTTCGCTCAATTGGCGTTGGGGCTTTTGCTGTTACTGGTTTGTGGCAAGACCGCCGTTGTCGCCGGTGTCTGGCTGGTTTTCTTCATTCTTCTCTACGATTTTACCCACAAGTTTTTTACGGCGTCGCCGTGGCTCATGGGTGCGTGCCGCTTCTGGGTGTATGTCATCGCCGGAGCCATGGGCGCGGGTGGACTGAACGGTTTTGTGATTTTCTGCGGACTGGCGATGGCGCTCTATGTCGTCGGCCTGAGTTATGTCGCCAAGCGCGAAAGTTTTCGCGGAGTCATTCCGCACTGGCCGTTGCTGTTGCTGATTGCGCCGATTGTTCTGGCGCTGCTGCTGAACGTTGGTCCGTTTCGCCCTGCTGCGATCTGGATTTCGGTGGTGGTGCTTTTGTGGTTGGCGCGCAGCCTGCGCACAACGTTTTTTGGCGGCGAGCGCAACATTGGCTGGCTCGTCACGAATCTGCTCGCGGGCATCACCTTTGTGGACTGGCTCGCCGTCGCGCCGACCCTTCCGCCCGTCAGCAGCGCGTTGGTTTTTTTCGCGCTCTTTGGTTTGACAAAATGGTTTCAAAAATTTATTCCCGCGACGTGAATGGTTATGGACCGGTTAATTTATTGCCTCAGCATATTGGTGTTGGCTGCCAGTGTTTTACTGGTCACTTTGTTTTTGTTGAAAGTGGTTTTGGCCCGCGAACGTGTCAAAGTTGATTTACAAAAACGACAGTTTCGTCCCGTGAACGTGCGCTGGCGACCGGTGCAAACTTTGATTTTTTGGAAAAAATCCTGCCTGGGAGCGACCTTCGACGTTGTCTATGTTGATCGATTAACCGCATTCCACAAAGCCCGCTGCCTGATTTTTTATCCGACCTCCCAAATTGAATGGCTCGCGGATGAAGTGATTTCAATCGAACCCCGCGCTTGAACCGCGTTTCGACTCAGGCTATCCTAGCCATTCGCTATGAGCGCTGAAACACCTGTTAAATTAACGCACAACGAAGACATTAAAGCTGCGATCCCGACGCTGGCTGGCACCATTGCCGCAACGTTCAATAATCCGGCTAACGATCATTTCTCCGATGACGATAACCAGTTCCTGAAATTTCATGGCTCCTATCAGCAGGACGATCGCGACCTGCGCAAGACGGGCAAGAAATATATCATGATGATCCGCGGGCGCATCCCCGGCGGCGTCATGACGGCGAAGCAATATGGCGTTTTCGATCAGCTCGCGACGGATTACGGCAACAACACCCTCCGCATCACCACGCGCCAGAGCATCCAGTTTCACGGTGTCGTGATGGCTGGCCTGCAACCGCTCGTAAAAAAAATCAATGAGTCATTGCTCTCCACGCTCGCTGCCTGCGGCGACGTGAACCGCAACGTGCTCGCTCCGGCCACGCCCGCTTATACCCAGGCGCGCGAACAGGTTTATGCCGATGCGCATAAAGTTGCGCTCGCGCTCGCGCCGACCACCAAGGCGTATCACTCCATCTGGATTGATGGCGTGCAGCTTGAGAATGAGGCGGCGGAAAATAAAAACTTCGTTGACCCGCTCTACGGTAAAACCTATTTGCCGCGCAAATTCAAAATCGCCTTCGTCATTCCGCCCGTGAACGATCTGGACGTTTACACGAACTGCCTTGGCTTCATTGCCGTCGTGGAAAATGATAAACTGATCGGCTACAACCTCGCAGTCGGTGGCGGCATGGGCCGCAGTCACGGCAACGAAGCGACATATCCGCGCTTGGCCGATGTCATCGGTTTTTTCACGCCGGATAAAATTGTTGAAGTCTCGAAAGCGGTGCTCACGATTCATCGCGATTTTGGTGATCGCACGGATCGCAAGCACGCGCGCTTGAAATACGTCGTGGCGGAACGCGGCGTGAAATTCATGCAAGACGAAGTAAACCAGCGCGCCGGCATCACGCTCGCGCCCGCCAAGCCATATCAATTCACTACCACGAACGATTTGATCGGCTGGCACAAGGCGGTTGATGGAAGTTCGTTTCTCGGCCTCTTCGTTTCGATGGGCCGCGTGAAAGATCTGGCTGGATATAATTTGAAAACGGCTTTGCGCCAAATCGCGGACAAGTTTGATAAAGTGGAATTTCGTTTGACCGCGAATCAAAACATTATTCTCGCGAACGTCAGCGACGCCGACCGCGCGGGCATCAACGTTGTTCTTGCGCAGAACGGAGTGAAAACGGAAAACCAAACCAGCGTGTTGCACGCGGCGTCGATGGCGTGTCCGTCGTTGCCGACTTGTGGTCTTGGCCTCGCGGAATCCGAGCGCGCCTTGCCTGGCATGGTGACGCGGCTCGAAACGCTGCTCGCCGAAGTCGGCCTGGCGAAGGAAGAAATCATCATCCGCTCGACTGGTTGCCCGAACGGCTGCGCCCGTCCGTATATGGCGGAGATCGCGTTTGTGGGCAAAGCTCCGGGCCGTTACCAAGTCTGGCTCGGCGGCGATGTCTCCGGCACGCGCCTCAACAAAATCTGGAAGGACGTTTTGAAAGAACCCGATTTAGAAACCGAATTCCGTCCCGTGTTCGCACGCTTCGCCAAAGAACGGAATGCCGGCGAACGCTTCGGCGATTGGTGCCAGCGGATTTTCTTGAAAGAAAATACTGCCGCAGCCAACTGATCGGACTAATAATTGAGAACGAAGATTGGTTGCGATTCGGTCACCTGAATTCGATATACGCCCGGCTGCCTTCGCTGCGAACGGAGCCAGCGTCGGGCTGTTTCAAGAACAAGCGAAACGGATCAATTTTGTGGGTCAGCAAATAATCCTGCACCGCTTTCGAGCGGGCGGCGGCGAGCGTTTCCAAATCTTCCCGTTTCACGGGGAAGGTTGCCATCAAGACGGCTTCATTTGGTGTCGGGCGCGGATCCAGTTTGGTCTGGTAGGCTTGGTTTGCGTTCGTTTTTTTGTCAGCAGTTTTCGAAGATTGGGCCAACATCGCCGCGCCTTTGATTGATGGTTTTTTTTGCGCGAGTTCGGCGGCGTAAGCAGCCACGTTCGTATTGGCCGCGATCATCTGGGGCGTGATAATTTTTTTGCTCAACGCTTCGCTGTAAAATTTTCCGATCCATTTTTCACGTTTGCCCGGAATGACAACAATGTCATCCATATTTGTCCGCGACTGTTCGGGCTTGGAAAGTCTCTGCCAGACGCGTTGTTTGATCTGCCGGTCAATCGCCGCGCGCTGCAAGCCTTCACGGTCGGCATCCGGATCAATGCTGCCGGAAATCTCCAGTCCGAGTGCGGGTTTTTCCACGAGCGACTTGGCGAGCGCATCCAGTTTTTCTTTGCCGGTTTTCGATAATTCCGCGCTGCCCGGCGCAAAATCCTGATAGCCGAGTTCCTCGCTGGCACCACCGAACGCCGCACCCAGCAATGAAAACGGCGAGGTTGCGACCTTGACCAAAATATTTTCAACCGCCCGCCAAACGACCTTGCTGATGCGCATTTTCGGATCTTTTAAATTTCCATCGACCGGCACGTCCAAAACGATTTGACCGTTACGATCTTTCAACATCGCCACGCCGAGTTTCACCGGCAGATGGGTTGCGTCCGGACTATCTATCTTTTCGCCAAAACGGAAGCGGTCAAGCGTGATCACATTTTTCGATTTTATTTCGGTGCCAATAATTTCGTAATTGAGGTCAAGCCCCAGTTTGCCCTGCGCGATGCGATAGCCCGCAAATTTTCCCGAATAGGCGCTGACCGGTGTGAGGTCCATGTCTTTGAGGGAGATTTTTACGATATTCGTCATCGACGGACTGAACGGATTGATTTTGCCCGTGACGCTGAACGGTCCCACGCCGTCGGCTTTGCCGGTGATGTCGATATCCGCGTGTTGTAATTGTTCCGATGATAAGCCGGAAATAGTGCCGCTCACTTCCTTCATCGCGAGGTTCACATCCGACGACAGTGAGTGATCCGAAAAATTTACCATCGCGTTGGAGATCACAATGCTGCCGATGGAAATCTTCGGTATCGGAAAACTATTGGTTTCAGTCGCGGCTTGTGTGTTGGCAAGATGAGACTCGCTGTTTGTATCCGCTGCGGGTGCGTTTGTGAAGCGCAGCACATTGAGTAAGTTGATGGTGCGATTCGATTCCACCACGAACCGAGCGTAAGCGTGGTTGATGTCAATTTCCTTGATGGCGACCGATTGCGGATTCAAGTTCGCGTCCACTCCGATGAGACGAACTGAATCCCACTTCAATAAGTCTTGCGACATCATGCCGTCCACCGTATGGAAATCCGCCAGGTTCACGTCGCCGCTAAAAGTCACATCAGGCAATTGGCCCTTCGGCGTGTGCAAATGCACGTTGCCATGCAAATCCAGTTTGCTGTCGAGCACGAATAAATTCAGCTTCGGTTCCAGATACGGATCGAGCGAGTGAAAATCCAGTTGCTCCAAATCAATCTGCACGTCGGCGCTGGGCGGATAAAATTCAGCGGTGGTTTTCACTTTCACCGAGCCGTTCGTGTTCCAATCCATCGCCAGTTCCGCTTCGAGATTCGTGCCGGGTAGATTGGAAATGTGTTTCGCGACGAATGAAATGTTATCGAGATTCAGCCGCGCCGGACGCGTGTTCACCCAGTCTTCGAGATGCAGTGTGCAATTCGTGACGCTGATTTCGCCCAACCCGGCACGCCAGTCGTTCGTGCTGTTCAATAATATCGCCACGGCATTCGTTACCGAGCGGAGCAAAAATAAAATTCCTTCCGGCGCGGTGGCTTGCAAGTTCGGCTGGCCGAGTTCCACGAGGTTGATTTGCGCGTCGTGATTGCGGCTTAAAAAAATGTTGCCGCCCATGGCCGTCATCGAGCCGACTTGCGCCGTGTGATGTTGTAAATCAACATTCGCGCCGTTCACGGAAAACAACGTGAGTTGCGCGAGATTATTGCTCTCGCCGGGCGAACCGATTTTCAGATTGCGCAACGACATCGAAGTATCTTCGACGACGGCGACGCGGTTGCTCGCGCTTAATTCCAAACGGTATTTTGTGTCCAACGCTATGGAACCATCGCGGATTTCGAAGCGCACCAAGTCTTGATATAGCGGCGCGTATTTGTTCAGTGAAAAATTGAACAGCTTGAGCTCACCTTCCGAGCGCAACGGGTCGAGGTAGAAATAACCGCTCCAAGAAATTTTTTCACCGGCATCCGTCGTGCCGGTGAACGCGTAAGGATTTTTATTATCCGGGTCGGTGCGGAAATTTTCGAGTGTGATATCGATCGGCCCCAACGTGCGCTTGAACGGTTCGCGCGGTGTGAGATCCGATAGCGCCGCCACTGCGCGGCCGATGTGTAGTTTATCCACATGCACCACCAGCGGTTTACGAGGCACCGAAGCTGTGTTCGGTGACGCGTTGGTGGAGAACTTCGCGATGAGATCCGAGAAATTAAACGAGCCGTCTTTATTGACCTGCACGCGCACGAACGGTTTGGTCGTGCTGATTTCTTTGAAGCTCCACGCTTTGCTAAAGAGGGACGAAAGTTGAAAATTCACAAAAACCTCATCCCACGAAACGAACGGCTCGCCATCGTGGTCCTTGATGAGTAAGCCGCGAATCGTGGTCGTGAGCGCAAAGGGATTTATTTTGACGCTCGCAATCGTCGTCTCGCGATTGAGTTGTTGGGAAATCTGTTTCTGCGCCACATGGCGCACGATCGGCGGTAGCACGAAAAATCCGATGATGGCGTAAAGCCCGAGCAAAATCATCGCCCACAAAACCAGCTTGCGCTGACGCGGCGAGAGTAAATTCCAGAACGGCAGACTCATATAATGTGCGCAGATTCCCTGCAAATGCGCGCGTCGTCAATGTTGAAGCACATCCCGGCGAAAAAAACACCGGATAAAGGATGTTTTTTGATCGGGAGCCAGCTTGAAAACGAAGAATGTTTTCTTAGTCAAACGAAAGTTATTAACAATTAGTTGTGTTGCACTTTTTGTGATACACAACCGGTTGCGGTTTTCTCTTTACAGGGAATAGCTGCTTTGGTTGCCTAAGACTTACAATTTAATGTATCTCAAGAATCTTACAGTTTTCGGTTTCAAGTCCTTTGCGGATAAGACGTCGCTGAACTTTCAGCCAGGCGTCACGGCCATCGTCGGGCCGAACGGTTGCGGCAAATCCAATGTATCCGACGCCATTCGCTGGGTGCTCGGCGAGCAGTCGGCGAAGGCGCTGCGCGGTGGTGAAATGGCGGATGTGATCTTCAACGGAACCGATGGCCGCCGACCGATGGGCATGTGCGAAGTCTCGCTCACGCTCGGCGGTGTCGGCGCGGAAAGTCTGAAGGCGGCGGGCGTGGAGGTGACTTACGAAGAGGTGACCGTAACACGCCGAATTTTTCGTGATGGCGGCAGTGAGTATTTCATCAATCGCACGACGTGCCGGCTTAAGGACATTCAGCAGTTCTTCATGGGCACGGGGATCGGGCGCACGAGTTACAGCATTTTGGCGCAAGGTCACATCACGCAGATTCTTTCCAGCAAGCCAGAAGATCGCCGGATGATTTTTGAGGAAGCTGCTGGCATCACCAAATTCAAAGCGCAGAAAAAAGAATCGCTGCGCAAATTGGAATACACGGAGCAAAACCTTCTCCGCATCGCCGACACCATTGCCGAAGTGAAACGCCAGATTGGTTCACTGCAACGGCAGGCGGCCAAGGCGCGGCGCTACAAAGATATTTCACTGGAGCTGCAACATTTGGAAACGCAACTCGTGCGTCATCAATACGACGTGTTGCAGGAGGAAATCTCGGGACGCCAAGCGGCGGTGGAAAATTTGCGCAACGAAATCGAAGCGGGATCGAGTGATGTGCTGCGTTTTGAAAGTGAAATTTCGCGGTTGCGGGCGATGTTGTCTGAGCTTGAACACGAAGTCGCGGTGCAGTTGCAACGTGGTTTGGAATTGAAGTCGGAGATGAATCGGCATGATAGCCGCATTCATTTCAATCAAGAGCGCGTTCGCGAAATCGAATCGCAGAATCTGAAAGCGCTCGAAGAGATTGCGCAAACCGAGGAGCGGCATCGCGCGGCGCAAGAGGAGCTGGTCATCGTCACCGGCAATTTGGCCACGTCCGAAGCGGCGTTGCTCCAGCATAGAGAAGCCTTACAGACGAAGCAGAATGTGCTCCGGGAAGTTGAGGAAGGTTTGCGTCAGCGTCAGGAATCGCTGCGTCAGGCGCAATCATCGGCGTTCGCGGCGGCGCAGGATTCCTCGCGCATTCGCAACGAACTGAACGCGCTCGAATTGCAGAAGCAGAACAACGCGGTTCATCTCGAAAAACTTTCGGTGGAGAAGATGCAGTTGGAAGAAGAACGTTTCCGTTTGGAAGCGCGGCTGGTTGAATTCACCGCCAGTGTCGAAGTGGAAAAACTGAACGTCGCCACCACGCGTGGTTCCGTCGAGCAGCGGCAGAATCGTTTGCGCGAGTTGCAGCCGGAGTTGGCGGTCTCCACCGTCGAGCAGGATAAATTGTTGCAGGCACAGGCCGAGAATCGTTCCCGTCTCCAACTGCTCGAACAATTGGAAGGTGCGCATGAAGGCTTCGATGCCGGCGCCCTCGCGGCGCTCCGTCAGTCGCGTTCGGTTATCGGTTCCCTCGCGGACCACATCCGGGTGCCGGATCAATTTATCGCGGCGGTGGAAAATGCGCTCGGTCATAATCTTCAACTCGTCCTGACGGAGCAGCCAGCTTCTGCGGAAGAAATTCTCGCCGACTTGAGCGCGAACAAATCCGGGCGCGCGAGCGTCGTGGCGTTATCCTCGCCGCACTTCACCGGTGCGAATCAACTTGCCTTCACGGGTGAAATGGCGCCGGCCTCCGGTCCGGTGACAGAATTACTTTCGGGCCAGATCGTTCACGCGCTGAGTGTGATTCAAGCCGAACCCACGGTGGAACCGCTGCTAAAATCATTGTTGGTCCGCACATTCATCGCGGCAGATTTGAAAACTGCGAAGGCGCAACTCCAGAATGGCCACGTCGGTTGCGATTTTGTGACGCTCAACGGCGAACTGCTGAATCGTCACGGCATTTACACTGGCGGTTATTTGAATGGGGCGGGCAACGGCAAGACGCCGTCCTCGATTCTTGGCCGCAAGAATCAGATCGCTGAGTTGCAAGCGGAGTTGGCGGAACTTCAGGCCCGCGTCACCGAGGCCAGCCAGAAGCGTAGCACGTTGCTGAGCGAGCAAACTGAATTGCAAGCCAGTCTCCAGCAGGCCCAGTTGGAATTACGACAGCAAGAAGTCGCCATCGCCACGCGCGAAGGTGAGTTCAATGCCCTCAACAATTCCAACCGTCTCCAGCACCAGCGGATTGACACGATGGTCTTTGAGGTCGAAAGCCTCGCGGCGCAGGAAGCGGAAGGATTTCAAAAGCGCGAGGCACTGACGGCGCAGTTGAGTGAATTGGAAACTCGTGAACGTGAGACGCAGGAACAAGTCGTCACGTTGACCCGCGAGCTGGAAGAACTTCGCGTCGCCCGCGATGTCGCCAACACGGCGTTGACCGAAAGCAAAGTCGCCCTCGCGTCCGACGAGCAGCTGGCTTCGTCATTCCGCCAGCAGCAGACCTCGCTCGGTTATCGCATCGGTGAGTTGGGGCAATTGGTGGACGCCCGGCGCAGTGAATGTTCCTCCTTCGTCACGCGCAAGGAATCGGCGGAAGTGGAGATTCAGGATTCGCAATCTCACATTGGGCGATTGCAATCCGAGCGCGAGGCCGTAAACGTGAAAACCGCCGAGCTGGTCGGCCACAAGAATGTGCAGGACGGCGAAATTTCGCAGCGCGACGAAGCGTTGCGTTCGCAGCGAAACCGCTTGACGGAACTCCAGAATGCGCGCGGCGCTCTCGATGTAGAACTTGCGCAGAAAAATATGACCGTCCAGAACCTGCGCGACAAGGTTCAGTCGAAATATCATCTGAACCTCGATGACCTCCGCAGTGAATCCATCACCATCACCTACGCCGCCGAAGGTCCCGCGAAGGTCGAGACACTGACGCCGGAACAGATGGCGGCGACGGGCGCGGCGACCGATTGGAATTCCGTGCAACAACAAGTGGAAGCGTTGCAGCAGAAGCTTGACGACATGGGCCCGGTGAATCTCGTGGCCATCGAGGAATACGAAGAGACCGAGCAGCGCTATCAATTTCTCTCGACGCAACACGACGATCTGGTGAATGCCAAAACGCAATTGCTCGAAATCATCAATCGTATCAACGACCAGACGCGGCAGATGTTTTTGGAGACGTTTGAAAAAATTCGCGATAATTTCCGCGCGATGTTCGTGGATGTTTTTGGCGGCGGCAAAGCGGACCTCGTTTTGTCGGACACAACTGATGTTTTGGAAAGCGGCATTGAGATTGTCGCGCGTCCGCCCGGCAAACAGTTGCAGAGCATCTCGCTATTGTCCGGCGGTGAACAAACGATGGTGGCCGTGTCGCTCCTGTTCTCGATCTATCAAGTGAAGCCGAGTCCGTTCTGCGTGCTGGACGAATTGGACGCGCCGCTCGACGAATCCAACGTCAGCCGCTTCGTGAAAATCTTGCAGCGGTTCATTGCGCATTCGCAGTTCGTCATCATCACGCACAACAAGCGCACCATCGGCATGGCCGATATCCTTTACGGTGTGACGATGCAGGAGCACGGCATCAGCAAAATCGTCAGCGTAAAATTCCACAAAGCCGAGGAACAACCGCTGCTGCCGCAAATCAACGAACCGGTGATGGCGTAAGCTTCAGTTATTCAACCAAAATAATCTGGTTCCGCGATGCGCTACGGCAACGTGGTTTTCAGCGAATGCTTGATTTCTTCCGGCAAACTCAAACTGTCTATCCATTTGGTCGCGGCGGACGAATCAGATTTCAGCCACTGCCGCGCGACTTGAATTTGGTATTGTTGCCGCTGGGTTTCGTTGGTCACGGATTGGGTCCACTGCGCCGCGTAGTCCGGATATTTTGTCGCGGCACCATCGAGAAACGCGCTGATAATTCCTTCGCTGGCAGTTCCCGACGGCAAATTCGCCAGCCATTTGGCCACCAACGACGGTTCGGGTTGCGACCAGGTCTTGATGACGGACGGCACCAGTTCCGGTTGAGAATTGGTTGCGGGAAAAGCAACCAGCCAGTTGATGGCGGCTTCGGGATCGGCTGGCGCCCAAGTTGAAACCAAACCCTTGATGGCCGCTTTCTGGTCATCGCCCGGCGGCATGGCGGCAATAAATTTCGCCGCCTGATCCAAGTGGGGCAGATCGCAATTGCGGGCCGCCGATTCCAAAATATTTTGTCGCAACGTCGCATCGGCCAACGGTTGCAGCAACTCTACCGTTCCCGGCAAATCGCCAATCTGCAATTGACGATACGCTGCGGTGATGTATCGCGTCTGAACCTCGCCCGCAGGCAAACCGAGCGCATAAGCGACCATGTCTTTCGGGTTTTTCTGCGCCCAGCTTTCGACCAAGGCCAGGCGTGCCGAATTTTTTTTCTCCCCGTCCGGCAGGCTCGCGATCCAATTCGTCGTGGCTGAAAAATCACGTTGAAACCACGCGCTGGCAATTCCACCGAACACCGCGCCGGACAATTCAGAGTGTTGATTGGCAAATTGCGATGCGGCCTGCGGATCATTGTGCGCCCAGTTGATGACGATGCGATTGGTGACGGCCATCCGCTCGGATTCGGATTGCAAAGATTGCGCCCAATCCAACGCCGCCGGGGCGTTGGTGCCAACCCACTGATTGCATAATTCAACCACGGCCTTTTGACGGTAGTCGCCCGGAGGAAGATTTTTGACCGGCTCCGCAGCGGTGGCTGGAGCGGTTGCAATTCGTCGGCTCAAGATAAATTCCCACGCTTTTTCTTTGGCCGTGCTGTCAGGCAATTGCTGGCACGCCGTGGTGGCGGCTTCCAAATCTTTCGCGGCCCAGATGTCAAACAAGCCAGCAATCATAAGGCTGCGCGAGATTCCGGAGGGCAACGCTTCGGAGTCCGGTTTGGATTGCAGCCAATTCAAAACGGCCGCCGGTTGTTGATCCGCCCAGACTTCTAGGATGGTGGATAAAATCTGGCCGCTGGCATCCAGGCCGGGAATTGATTGTCGCTGTTCGATTGCCTGCACCGGATCTTTCGCGGCCCAGAGCTGGAACAGTTCTGTGTAAATTTTTTCGCTCGGCACTGGCTTCAAATCATTCAACCGTGCCAACGTGTTCGTGAACGTATCAGCGGCCACGGCGGGAATGATTTTCTCCAAAGCGCGCTGCCGGGAATCAAGATTGGTCAACTGGCAACTCCAATCGAAGGCGGCGGGCAAGTTCGTGGTCATCCAGCGATCCAGCAACTGCTCTTGAAAATGGCGGCGGGGCGGATCATTCAAGATGATCGTCGCCGCGTTGAGTGTCTCGGAAAATTCTATGGGCGGAATCCGAGCCGACAGTTCATCCAAGCGGTGGAGTAGCTCCGCCTCGGGTCTGACTTCGGAAAACTTCTGGAGCGCGCGCTGAATCTGTTCACGATTGAGCGTGCCCGCAACCAAATCAAGTTCGCTCGCGGACACTGCGGCCTTGGCTTGAGCTTCGGTGAGCTGCTTTTGCTGCCACAACGCAAGGCTGACCGCCGCCATCAACGCGAGCACCGCCATGACGGCAAAAACCTTAGTGAGGCGGCGCGCGGCGAGACGCTTGGTTTGGATTTCCTGAACGTTCGTTTGAGTTGCGCGAACTTGATTCTGCGCTTCGACAAATTTGTTTTGAACCGCCTGCGTCTCTTGGCGAGCTTCTTCAAGTTGGCTCTGAGCCAAGCCCGCCAGATGTTGTGTTTCCTGGATTTTACGCTGCGCTTCCCGGACTTGATCGCGCGCTTCCGCGAGCTGGCTTTGCGCGGCTTGAGCCTGCTGCTGCGCTGCTAACACTTTACTCTCCGCGACTCGCGCTTGGAGGCCCGCGGCTTCGAACTCGCCTTGCGTTTGCCGCGCTTTATTTTCTAGTTCCTGAACTTGGCTTTGGGCTTCGCGAACTTGGTTCTGCGCTTCTAAAATTTTATGCTGGGTGTCGCGAGCTTCATGGCGCGCCGCCTCGACATCGCTTTGAGCCTGCTGCGCTTGGCTGCGGGCGGCTTCAAGCTCGGTTTGCGCTTCGCGGGCTTTGGTGTGGGCTTCCTCAATCTGGCTCTTAACATCTTGCGGCAGATTTTGTGTCTCCAAGAATTTATTCTGCGCCGCCCGAACCTGATTGCGCGCTTCCTCAAGCTGCGCCTGCGCTTCCCGTGCCTGTTGCTGGGCTTCTAAAATTTTGCTCTCCGCCGCCTGCGCTTGGTTGCGGGCCTCTGCAACTTGGCCAAGGGCCTCCCGCGCCTGCTGCTGGGCTTCAAGGACTTTGCTTTGCGCTGCTTGAGCTTGATTTCGAAGCTCCTGAATTTGCCGCTGGGCTTCGCTGGACTGAATGTGCGATTCGAGAACGTCGCGATTGATTTGCGGATCTGGGTTCGGAGGCGCTTGAATTTGCGGGTGCTTTTCCCGTGCGAGAATCTTAGCTTCTGCGAAACAACGTTTTACTTCGTGCCCCCACAAGCCATTGAATCCCACCCCGATCAATCCGGCGATCAATTGAATTTTGGCGGTCTCTAACTCGATCGCTCCGGTTTGATAATCTTTCGCCAGAAGTTCCCGTTTGCTATCAACGTGCCGGGCATCCGCAAAAATTGTCCCGCGCTCGCGCCGTGAGATATCGAGCGTGCCATCTGGCTTCACCGGGTGGCGCAACGCCGGGACAAAACATTCTTCGTGGGGCGATACGCCCGGCTTGTGGCTATCGCTCGCATCAGGTTCCCCAGCGATGACGAAGGGCAAAATGCGATTGCCGCGCCCGAGCTGTTTGAAGTAACGCACCGCTTCATTCACAGCGAGGCTACCGGCCGAGCGCGGCGAACAGATCACGACCAGATATTTTGATCGCTCCAATGCAAGGCGGACACTCTCGCTCAGGCTAGCGTTTCCGGGCGGTTCCGCTTGGTCTTGAAAAAGGGGATCAATATGTTGCGGGACAGCTTCACCCTGGGCACCGACCTGGCCCGTGAATTCAGCCGGGATGGAAAAATTCTTCAGCGCGGAATGTAACCAATCGCCCCAGCACAAGTTTTCCACCTCCAGTGCGCCCGGGCGTTGCGCGCAGTTGTCTTGCTGGCTGTAACTAAGGAATGCCCAATATTTAAATTCATTTTCGGTCATAGCGACTCGGCTGATATTACCCTAGAAAGGCTTGGAAACATCAATCAAAAATGACCGCCAAATCCCCCGGTTAGAACGACAATGTCTCCAAGCTACGTCCAATTCACCCTGACTGAACGCAGGCAAAGATAAACGCCTTCGAATTTGGTGGTCGTTTGATTTATTTGGTCCGAATCAGTTCGGCGTTGCGCAACGTCACCGGGCCGAGTAGGCCGGATTCGAGTAGTGGCGAATCTTTCATCCAATGGTGCCAGGTGGTAAAGGTCAATCGTCCGGTCGGACTCGGTTTACCATCCAGTAGCCATTGCGGCCAGGCCTTGAGTTCCTGACCATTCCATTCACGGTCCGGCGGCAATTGCTCGTCGCCGATGAGTCGATTCGGCCAGAGGTTGGTCACTTTAACCACTAATTTGTTTGAGCCTGCCTGCGCGACGGTGGTTACGTTCACCCGGAACGGCGGTTTCCAAAGCACTCCCAAGTCGTGACCGTTCAGGGAAACTTCGGCGAAGTTTTTCACCGCGCCCAAGTCCAGCCAAAGTTCGCAACCAGTTGCCAAACGGTCGGCCGAAATTTGCAATTCTTTTTCATAGGTCGCCGTGCCGGAAAAATAGCGCACTCCATCGTTCGTATGCTGGGGCCAGGAAATCAATGACGCCAAGGTCACGGACGCCGGTGCGCCCCAGTTCGGCGGAAAACTTAATTGCCATTCGCCGGAGATTTCCTCGGGCACCGGCACCTTGGTTGCGTCTTGATGCAGAACGTTTCCAGAGGCCATGTGCAGTTCAATCTGACCGTTGCTCCAGGCTTTTACCAGTGGCGAACCGTCTGCGCCCACGCTGGTTTCCCATGGGGGCGATTGGCCAATTCGGGGCGTCACTGGAAGGGGCAGCATTTCGTTTTCTCGAACCGTTGCCTTACTCGGCTTACCGTCGAGGGCGTAGTCCACGCGCAACTCTTTTTCGTGGTCAACCGCCGGATCGTGACCTAACAGGTCATTGTTGGCGACCACCGGTAGGCCCTCGCGAATAAGCTCGGAAATTTTCTTGGTGACATCCATTTCACCGGTGCCATCGGTGGCAGTGTAAACCGCTTTTGAAATTATCAGATTTGGTGGGGCAGGGGATTTGTTGGTAAAAATGCCACTGGCGGCAACGATATGATCTGTGGCTTGGTTTGCTTGGCGAAAGATGACGAACACAGATCCAGCGGGTTCAAAATTCAGCGTCACCGTGGTGCGCCCATCGTGGGTGTTCCAAATTGGTGCCGCTTCCATCGTGCCCGTGTCGGGATGCCATAATTCGGGAATTTTTCCGCTGACGCGGAAGGTGCACTCCGCCGAATCAAATTGGTGCCGCTGATTGGAGACAAAATAAATATCGGCATCAGCAGCGATGCGGTGAACGTAAGCCAGATGCGTATCGGTGCCGGTGCCGTGGGATTCAAAATCCGGCTTTAAAGCCAGCGTGGAAAAGGTGTTGGACAACGATTGTCCCCAAACGATTCGACCTTTGCCGACGGAGTTTTCCAGGACGTTTTTCCCATCGCATTTGCCCCAGAGTTCGTCTGCCAGTTTTTTTATCTGGGTGTCACACTCTGGAAAATCGGCGAGGCTCGGCGAATATTGTGGCCGCGCTCCGACGACCGTCGCACCCGCGCGCACCAATTTACGAAGGCACTGTAATAACTGTGGCGTCATGTTCACATCTTCCGCCGGCAGAATCAGCACGGCGTAATTTGCGCCACTGGCTAAAGTAAGGCGGCCGTTTTTCACCGTGGCACCGTGCAATAGCACGTCAGCGTTGATGGCGTCGTAGTCGTAACCGGCCGGCAGCGTGGGGTTGCCAATGCGCATTTCCACCGGGGCACTTTCGCCGGTGAAGTAAGCGGCGTCCGCCACGGCCCGGCCTTGTTGCAGCAGATATTCGCAACGAGAAATATAATCAATCCAGGGTTTTCCCTGAGCCCACCAGGTTTCCGTGCGATCAAAGTGAAAACCCCATTGGCCCATCGTCATGCCTGGACTGCGGTTCGTCCACGGCTGCATGGCATAACGGTGAAAAATATAACGATTCAAGCCCTGGCAAAACATCAGGTCGCCGAGTGTTTTCAGGGAATAGGGATCTTCGAGCCAGCGGCCCGTTTGTTTTCCGGGTGCGGCGGTGAAGGATTCGGCGCCAACGATGCCTTTGCCGTAAATATGTGCAATGGATGCGGCCATCTTCACCGAGGGATGGCCCTGGCTACCGCTCCAAAATTCGCCCATCACCACATCCGCCGGCGCGCCGGATTGCAGCGATTCAAACGGCCCGGTGTATGGTTCAACCGCATTTAGCAAACCATGCTGGCGGCACAGCTCGGCGAAATGGCCGAAGTAATTATCAGCAAACAAGTCGGCCACCGTCCGGCGCATGTCCCAGAGAAATCGTTCGGTGACGGCTGGACTATCTACAATTTGGCGGGTGAAGGTGGGGAGAAACTTTAGTGGATCATAGCCGCGTCGTTTTTGAAATTCTGCGCGAAAATTTGGCGTCCAGTCTTGGCCACCAACTTCGTAACTGTCAATCAGCGCTGTGTCAAGCGCGTGGCCGGCGAGCGGGCCGATGTCGGCGAGCACTTTGCTCATGAAGCCGTCCCAATGCGCATCCAGCGAGGTCTTGCTCAACTTATCGCATTCCAGACCACGACCTTCATCAGGCGCCGGATGATTTTCGATGCCGATGGGTGTGTAACCGACACGCAGAATAATCCAATCGCCCGCTGGCACATCCCAATGGAGTCGGCCATCCACCGCGAGCTTCGCCGTCAAATCCAGCACACTAGAATGTGAGATGGCCTCGCCGCCGGTCTCCGTGGCGGGCGGCGGTTTTACGAATGTGCGATTCACTGAAGTTTTTTGAACTAAACGTGCCGCCGTCAACTTGGCCGCATTTACCGGGAAGATGAGCGTTTCATTTTCATCCACCGTCAGAACGTCAGGTTTTCCATTGAGTGTGAATTCGAGCCGCAATTGCTTGAACTGTCCCCAAGCTGGATCGCCCCCGAGTTCGCTACTGCTGGCAGTGATAGATGTTTGACCACGCTTGACCAAAGCAGTGAGTTTATCTTTTACGTCCGCAGAACCACCGCCTTTAACGCCATAAACGGCTCGCTGGATTTCCAACTTCGGTGCCGACGTGGCTGAATTCACGGCGGCGTCCGTCTTCACCGGCGGGAGTTTGAAAGCGAGCACAGCAATGTCGCGGTAAAACCCAAGCGTCGTCGCCGGTTGTGGCAGCACAGCGTCAAAAACCTTAGCGCCGTGGACGCGCGTTTCACTGGCGGTAAGGCGCTGCATGGCGTTGGTCACAGTATTCCACGGACCCCCGCTGCTGGACCAGCCGGCGCAATTTTCCACGCACAGTTTGAGTCCGAGTCGGTCGGCCTCTTGGACGGCAAACTTGAAATCGTTGCGCCACTCCGGACTCATGAAGTTCACCGAACCGCGTGGGATGCCGCAATCTACGTTCACGATAGTCGCACCCCCGAGGCCGATCTGTTTCATCGCCTCGAGATCGGCCGTGATCCCGACCTGTGTGATGTTGCCGTTCATCCAATGCCACCAGGTCTGCGGTTTGGCGGAATCCGGCGGTTTGATGAATCCCGATTGTAATGAATCATTTGGTGCCGCCGCCGCTTCGAGCGCAAGCAATAGAGTGGTTAAACCAAGTCGCAGCCATGAGAAGTTTAGCATGTTATTTTTTAATAATTTATTTCCACACCACTAGGATCGTTCGTTAACACCATTGGCAAATTTTTGAATGAGTTACCAGGACGATGCCGGCACCGCTAGCGCCAAGTCAGCAAAAAATGCCCGCCGGGCACATTGGACTCAGCTGTTTATTGCAGAGGTGTCATTGTCAAAATAGCAGGAGAGACACTAAGACGTCTATAACCTTGTGTGGTGAGATTTGAATCGCGGAACTCAGAGAGGCTGCTGACAATCTCGAGAGAAATAGGATGTTACTGCTATAAGCGTCCAGTGGCGTAATTTTGATTCAGGGCGACCATCACCTATTTCAGTGATGAGGGTGTTACCGTCTTTGGGGATACACAAACAGCAAATCTCAGATATGTTTAGCTAATACCAACACAAATCAACGTGCCGCAATAGTCTTTAAAGCACGTCGAGTTGGTAAATCTGAATACATGCAACGCCGGAAAACATATATTAATTCGCGCTTCGAATGGTTGGAGAATCTACTCCCTTTACTCTCGAATTTCAGTGTCTGAGTCCTCTAATAAAATCAAATAACCCTAGAATTCATTATGCTAAAACCCAATAATTCAAAATGGAAGCTAGCGGCAAATCTAGTTTGCCTTGCTACGCTGACCATCGCCAATTACGCCTCGGCGGCGGTTCTCTTGACGGATAACTTTAATGTGGTTTCAGGAAATTCACAAAATGTTAACCAGGACCTTGGGGTTCGTCAAGCTGGTCCGCTGGCGCTCGCCACCTATACCGGTTTGAACCTGCACCATCAGGTCGGTAATACGGGCACGGACGTCGGCCAGCCAGGTGGCGTTTCCAATAGTGGCTACGTGCTCCTCGCGCTTAATGGGGCCTTTCAAAGCGACCTGAACATAGCGGCTGTTTCAGCCGGTATTTTAACCATCGAAGTTGATATGTATAACACTGGGCCCGCTGGTGGTGGTGGCGTGCGCCAATGGGTGGCGTGCGCACTGAGGCGTGAAGGTCAGACCTTCCCCGTGGTTGATTCGGGTGAATTCGGCTTTCTAAAGCGAGCTGACGGCGGTGTGCAGGTGTTCCAAAGCGGTGGCAGTATTGCGCCGGGAAGTTGGGACAATGCGGGCACTGCAACAGCGGATCATTGGACGTTGATCTTCACTGACACGGCTGGAACCGGCTCCGCTTTCGTCGGGAACGGATCAAAAGTCACTATGATCAATGGCTCAACCACGCTCGGGACGCTCACTCTAAGCCAGCTAAATCGATCGGGTCTTAAACTTGGCTTCACCCAGGATGGCAACCGTTTTGCTGGCATTGACAATATTTCCATTTCAGGGACGTTGCCAGCCATCTCGGTCACCGGAACGAACCAGAGCGGGGGTAATCCGTTCACGCCCTCGTGGACGGCAGAAACTCCCAACCTGATTGCCGGACTATCTCCAACGACTGCCACTGGTGATTTCGCAAAAGAAAGTTCGGGCGGCACAGCGATTTTGACGGACGGCACGATTGGAACTTCCGGAACCATCGGCGGATTTGCGACCTGCGGCGCTGGCGGTGGTAGCGGCAGCACGCTCATCTACGCTCTCACTAATGTGGTGAACGGATCTGATGTCACCAATATCGTAGTCTATAGCGGTTGGAGTGATGGTGGTCGTCAAGGGCAATACTATGATCTGTCCTATTCCACTATATCGCAGCCTACAACTTATATTCCCATTGCCACGGTTTTCTATCTTCCGGGCTCATATAACGGTGCACCAGCAAACCGGGTCACAATCGCCAAGACTAACGGCACGCCGCTAGCCAGTAGCGTCGCCAACCTCAAGTTTGAGTTCGCCACGCCTCCCAATGCAGGCAACTTCAACAATGGCTATCAGGGCTATTCTGAAATCATTGTGCAAGGCGGAGATACCGCCGCCCCGCCCCCGCCGCCGTCGGGTTACCTGACCCAAGACACCTTGCCTAGTTATGCTGAAACAGTCGTGGGTGATCAAGTCGTCTTTACTGCGGGCTTCAGCAATTTTCCGCCCGTCAGCCTGCATTGGCAGGTCATTGCCGGCGGCACAACTAATAACGTCAACACGGGTGTGGTCAATGTTACCAACAATGACAACGTTATCTCGACTTTGACCCTCAACAATGTGCAAACCAATAGTTCAGGTTTCTATCGCCTCAAAGCCGACAATGCGACCAACAATGCCGCCACTCCTTCCTATAGCGCGTCTGGTCGGTTGCTGGTAAGTAGCGCGCCGTTAATTGGAAACAACGTTGCCATGAATTACGCCAGCCAAAACTTCCCTAGTAGCGCTAGCTTCCTGCCTGCGTGGCCGGTGGACACCAACAATTTGAATTTAATCTATGGATTTCAAAGTGGAACGGGTCCGGGCACCTTTACTGTTGCGGGCGACTTTACGGGCGGTGGCAATTTTTGTAACGCCGATCCAACCATTTTGACGGACGGCCAGATTGCTTCCATGACTTCGTTACCCAACCTGGCGTTTTGTGCGGGTGGCACGCTCAATCTGGGCATCGGTTATCAAGTCATCTATACGTTGAATCCTACGACCTACGGCACGGATCTTACGAATATTACGGTTTTCGGAGGCTGGCAGGATGCCGGTCGTGATGAACAAAAATATCAGATCCTGTATTCGACGGTTCAAAATCCCTCGGTTTTTACACCCTTGGTAATTGCTGACTATCAGCCGAGCAATCCAGGTAATCAACCCTGCGTCAACCGCACCCAAATTGTGCCGGTCAGCGGCGTGCTGGCCCATAACGTGGCAGCCTTGAAAATCAGTTGGAATGTGTCACCTTCGCCTGAAAACGGGTGGGAAGGCTATTCAGAAATCCTTGCCGGTGGCCAGCCCTCAACCGGCTTCGGACCGGTGCTTACCAACGATATCTCGCCGAGCACTGCCTCGGACTCGGTTGGTAGCCAGCTTATCCTCACCGCAGGTTTCTCGGGTGCCACCACTATCCAATGGCAAAAAAATGGAACCAATATTGTGGGAGCAACCGGCTCCACACTGACGCTGAATAACCTGCAACTCACTGATGCCGGAGCTTACGCGTTGAAGGCAACGAATCCGAACGGAGTAAATAGCAGTGGCGCTTGCGTGCTGACTGTAAATCCCGCACCGATAGGAACCAACAATGTGGTTACGAGCATTGCTACGCAAACTTCGATCAAGGATGTCTTCACTCCCACTTGGGACCCTTCGCCGTTAGCTAACAATTTGTTCTATAATGCTGCGCCAAGTAGTTCTGGCGACGGTGATTTCACTGGCGGAACCTTCAACATAGCCACCGGCGCAAGTTTACCCGTGGTGTTGACGGACGGCACGTTCGGCACGATTGATTTTAACTTGAGCGGTAATCACGCTTGGGTGACGTGCCTTGGTTCAGGTAGCTCTTACCAAAATGGTCCGCTTCTGGGAGGCCAATTTGTGACCTATTCGTTGCCCGCTGCCGTGAATGGATATGATATTACTAATATCATGACGGCTTGCGGCTGGAATGATCAAGGCCGCGATCAGCAATCTTACACCGTGAGTTATGCCACAGCTGCGAACCCGACTTATTTCCAGGTTCTGGCGGTTGTTAGCTACAATCCTACCAACCCGGCGGGTTATTCCATGAGCCGGGCGACTCTTACGCCGATCAGCGGAGTGCTGGCCCGCAACGTTGTGGCTCTGCAGTTCGACATGTCCTGGCCGGGAGGTGAAAATGGATTCTCCGGCTACAGTGAAATGGCTGCCTACGGTTCGCCTTCGGTCTCGGCACCGCCCGCCAGCCCGCAGATCAACGCCCAACACGAAGAATACACTGACTCCTTTACCCTCGAAACACCCAACCTAGTTGCCGGGCAATTACCCAGCACTTTTGGAGCCGGCGTATTCTCGAATGAAGGGTGTTCCGCGGCCGGGCTGACCGATGGCATACTTACCTTCGGTGGGAATACCAATAGCGCCAGTTGTGGTGCCGACGGCACGGCCGTTCCTTATATCGTATTCAACTCCGCCAGCGGCTGGAATTTGACGAATATTGTGACTTATACCCTATGGCACGATTTCGGTCGGGATGGACAGTTCTATAATGTTTCCTATTCAACATTGTCAAATCCGACAACGTTCTTGCCTCTGGCCAGTGTAGCCTATAACCCCTCCGTTCCTCATGATGGTCGAGCTTCAGGCAATCGTATCGCGATTACTCCAGCACTTGGCCAAGCCATGCTTGCCAGCAATGTGTTCGCCGTGAAGTTTGACTTCACTCCGCAAGGAACAGCGGACTTTGGCTGGTCTGGCTATACGGAAATCGTGTTGCAAGGTTCTAGTCTGGCCGCACCGACGACGCCAGTGTTGAACCCCGCAACAGTATCGGGTGGCAACCTGATTCTCACGGGAACCGGCACGCCGAACTATGCCTACACTGTTATCACTGCTACCAATCTACAGACACCCTCTGCTAATTGGACCATTAGTGCGATTGGTTCGACTAGTGGTGCGGGCGTCTTCTCCAATTCTATCCCAGTAAGTTCGACCGAGCCGCGTCGCTTCTTCCGGGTGCAGATGCCGTAATTAGTTCAAACCGGCGCCCGGGGACAATGAGTCTCCGGGCGCTTCTCGTATTAGTATAAGTCTGAAATAAAATTGCTAATGATAGGATCTAAAAGTTTTTAAATGCCGCATATATAGTTACGATGAAAAATATTATATTTACCAGCGAGACTGCGCTGATTGTTAAGACTCAGCGCAAGGCATTTACCTTGATCGAACTGTTGGTAGTTATAGCGATTATTGCTATTCTGGCCGCAATGCTCTTGCCGGCATTGGCCAAAGCCAAACAGAAGGCGTTGGGCATCGCCTGTATTAATAATTTAAAACAACTTACTCTGGCTGTGCATGTCTATGCCACAGACTTTCAAGATGCTATTCCTCCCAATGGCCTTGGAACTTTTGATTCTTGGGTTAATAGCACAGGAAACGGGGTCCGGAAAGACAACTATTCAGATGTCACGCTGATTCAAAAGTGTGTTCTCTACCCTTTTAATAAATCGGAAGGAATTTATCGATGCCCAGGTGACAAGGATATAATTATAGGTCAGTCTGCGCCGCGGGTGCGCAACTATTCCATGAGCGGCATGATGGGTGACAATCTTAAAACAACCACTGATGTGCATGGTGATCCGAACGTTCCATCGACCTACATCAGAGAACATACTAAACTGACACAAGTTAACAATCCTGGGCCATCGGCAGCTCTGTTGTTTATTGACGAACAATCCAGCGCTGGCACGACCGCTACTGAAACCAGCATTGATGACGGATATTTTGCGGTTGATTCAGGTGGGACGGCACCTTCAAGATCCAGTTACGGCAGCGGAACCTGGCGCAATTCTCCTTCCAGCCGTCATGGCAACTATGGCACTATGTCTTTTGCAGATGGTCGCGCCGATCATATGAAGTGGTTGAGTGGAACGACGAAGGGATTGACGGGAAATGATTGTCCTCGTGGTGTCGCACCCAATGACCCAGATAAAAAGCAGTTGTGGCTCTCAATGTATGGTTCCGGAACAGTTGCGGGTGTTCCTTGGTGAGTTTAGCGGTTTTGAATTAATCACCCATGTTCAACTTCTATTGGTTAATAAACAGTCCTCTGTCGTCGCTGGCATGGCCGATGATAACATAACCTGCTTGGATAATCCGCAGAACTGCGACGGCGCGGCTGTCCGTTAACATCTTTCAAGAAGGGATTCTATCGGCAATTTATTTTTTTACCGAATCATCGAGGAATTACTAGAATCTAATATGTCAAAAACTAAGCTGCCAAAAAACCTAATCGTTCTTAGGATGGCGTTGTTGTGTCAGTTTTTATTGGGCAGTTCAGGCTTTTCGCAAATAACTGTTTCAGGTTCGGATCAGACGGGTATTTTGCCGCTAACTCCCACTTGGACCTTAGCTACGAACAGTATTATTGCCGGATTTAATCCTACAGTCACCAGTGGAAATTTTGGCCAATACACCGGTGCCGATGTCAAAAACTTAACGCGACTTGGAATTCCATTGTCCATTTATGCTTACAATAATCCTCAAGCTACGAACTTGGAAGTGTGCGGTAGTGACGGCTCGGCGGGAGCTTTATTGGTCTATACTTTACCTGCTGCCATTTATGGATACGATCTTACTAACATTACGGTTTACGGCGGTTGGCAGGATAATGGGCGCGATTCTCAAGCTTACACAGTTTACTATTCTACGGTTGCAAACCCTGGAAACTTTTATCTTCTCACGACGGTAAATTATTCGCCGCTAGGCGTTCCGGGAGGTGTTGCTTCTGCCACCCGAGTCGTTATCAACAACGCCTCCGGCGCGGCGGTTGCCAGAAGTGTTGCCGCCTTAAAATTTGATTTTACCACACCGCCGTCGGAGAATGGTTCTGTTGGTTATACCGCTATTACCGTGCAAGGCGTGGCCGCATCCAATCTGGTGGTGCCGCCGATTTTAATCACAACCTCAAATCTATATAACAGCGGTTCGTTTACTCCCACGTGGCTAATAGAAACGGATAGCCTCATCGGTGGGCAATTTCCCAGTGGGGTCGGCGCGGGAAATTTTAATAATGAAGGTGTGGGCGGCGTCGGTGCGCTTACGGATGGAATGTTCGGAGACGTTGGAACCTTTACCAACTATGCGACGTGCGGAAGTGGCGCCGGCCAGTCGCTCACCTATTTTCTCAATGGAGCGACACTTACTAACATCGTGGTTTACAGCGGCTGGCAGGATGTAGGACGTGACGGACAGTTTTATACTGTTTTATATTCAACCGCATCGGCACCAACGACGTTCGTTCCGCTAACGAGTGTCAGTTTTAACCCAGCCATTTCTGGAGTTTCGGCCAACCGCGTAGCTATCAGCACTACTTCCGGTGCGCCATTGGCTACGAACGTCGCCTTCGTGACTTTTGACTTTACGCCGCAAACAGGCAGCTTTGATAATGCTTATTCCGGATATTCAGAAATTATTTTGGAAGGTATACCCGAGTCCGGCGGCTTTGCCGGTGGTGTGACGTTTAATTCTGCTGTGCCGACGAGTAGCGCGAATAGTGCGGATGCCACGTTGGTTTTCAATGAAATAATGTATCATCCCTCCACGAACGAAGCGGGGATGGAATTTGTAGAGTTTTACAATCAGCTGGCCGTGGACTTAGATGTCTCCAACTGGCAGGTAAGTGGCGACATAGCCTATACTTTTCCGCCGGGCACGCGGGTGGCTGGGCGTAGTTATATTGTGCTGGCGCGAACCCCGGCTACTTTGATGTCTGCAATGGGATTATCTTCAAATGTATTTGGTCCGTTCGTAAGTCCTTTGAACAACCAGGGTGGCACCTTAAATTTATACAACAATTCTGCACGCCTCATGGACAGCGTCACCTTTGGCACTTCTGGTGACTGGCCGGTGACGCCGGATGGCGCCGGTCCGTCTTTGTCCAAGCGCAATCGCGATTGGGGAAGTGCTTCAGCAGCTAATTGGAAGGCAAGTTGGCAGAACGGCGGCACTCCCGGAACAGAAAATTTTGCATCATCGTCTAACCCAGTTACATTGGCGTTAAACGAGTTTTCTGGCACGACCAACACAGTGTTCTGGGTTGAGTTGATGAACTATGGAACAAATTCGATTTCATTGGGTAATTGTATCTTGCATCACGATGGCGCAACTAATACCGACTATGTATTTCCGCTAAATGTGACAATCAATCCTGGTGCATTTCTAGTTCTATCTAATAACATGCTGGGTTTTATTTCACCGGCTACCGGTGATAAGCTATTTTTATTTGCAACAAATTACTCATCCGTTTATGACGGACTGGTGCTGAAGAAAACACCGCATGCTCGTTACCCGGACGGGACGGGAACCTGGCTGGTCCCCAATTTACCGACGCCGAGTGCGAGCAACTATTTTGCCTTCCATACCGAACTGGTGATCAATGAAATCATGTATGACCACAAGAATTTTATGGCGGCGAACACTAATTCGCTCCCACAAGGTAATCCTGAAGAATGGGTGGAAATTTACAATCGAGGTTCCAACGCAGTTGATTTGACTGGTTGGACTTTGTCGGGTGGTATTAGTTATTCCTTCAGCAACGGCAAGGCCATTGCGCCAGGCAACTATTTGGTCGTGGCGGCGGACGCAATCACTTTACACGCGACTTATCCCACGATTGACGTTGTCGGAAATTACAGTGGCCATTTGAGCAACAGTGGTGATACTATTATCCTTAACGATTCCCAGGGGAATCCAGCTAACCAGGTGAATTATTATCCAGGCGGTCGTTGGCCGGAATCTCCCGGCGGCGGTGGGCCGAGCTTAGAATTGCGTGATCCTAAAGCGGATAACTCAAAAGGCGAGGCATGGGCGCCGAGCATAGAGTCAACTAAGTCCTCGTGGCAGACGTTTACTTATCAGATGGTCGCCCAACCTAGCGTGACCCCAGCTCCGGACGATCAGTTTGAGGACTTCATTCTTGGTCTGTTAACGGACGGCGAGTGTTGGGTGGACGACATAAGCATCATTCAATCACCGACGAATAATCCGGTGCAATTGATCACCAATGGTAACTTTGAGAATGGTCTTACCGGCTGGCGCTTGATGGGCAATCACCAGCGCAGTAAGTTGGAAAATGATGCGGACGCTCCCGGTAATCATGTGCTGCATTTTGTTTCGAGCGGACCGCAAGAGCATATGAACAACCATATCGAGACGACCCTCAGCCGCGCCGTAACTAATGGCTTGCTCTATCAAATATCTTATCGCGCTCGTTGGATCTCGGGCAATAATCTCTTAAATACGCGTCTCCATTTCAACCGCGTCGCGCACACGACCCCATTGCCCTATCCCCAGTTGAATGGAACGCCGGGAACGGTGAACTCGGTTTATACCACGAACATCGGTCCAACCTTTGCTCAATTTCAGCATCAACCCGTGGTGCCGCAGTCCTATCAACCGGTCACGATATTCGTGAACGCACAAGACCCGCAAGGCGTTAGCTCGTGTTTGGTATTTTGGTCTGTAAATGGCGGTGTTTGGTCTAGTGCGCCGATGACACAGACTAACGGCGTTTATGCCGGCATAATTCCAAAACAAGCAACCAGCAGCTTGGTTCAGTTTTATGTGCAGGCGGAGGATGGGCTTGGAGCGAAATCATTTTATCCCGCTAAAGGAATTAATTCAGGTGCATTTTACCGCGTCAATGACGGATTAGGTGATCTTTCCAAAGCGCATAATCTTCGAATCCTAATGTCGCCGGAAAATATCTCGCTGCAATATGCAGTTACTAACTTGATGAGTAATGAAAATTTGCCTTGCACAGTGATTTACGACGAGCAGGAGGTTTATTACGACATGCTAGTCCGGCTCAAGAGTAGTGAACGCGGACGGGTGGATCCGACCCGCATTGGTTTCCATCTGGAGTTCCATCCCGACCAGTTGTTTCGTGGTGTGCACCCCGTCATGCTCGTAGATCGTTCCGGTGGCGGTAACCGTCCGCAGCAGGAGGAATCCGTCATCAAACACATGGCTAATCACATGGGCGTTCCAACGGTGAATTCTGATCTATGCCGCGTCATTGCGCCCCAGACGACGCAAAATGGCTGGGCCCTTCTTTCCCCGCGTTATGAGGACAATTTTGTTAACACTACCTATACCAATGGCAGCAATGGAATTCTATACGAGTATGAACTGACTTACTATCCACTTACTGCCGACAACGGCGGTTACAAACTTCCGGCACCGGATAATGTGCAGGGCGTGGACATTTCAGATCTGGGCAATGACAAAGAAAATTACCGTTATAACTTCATCATCAAGAACCATCGCAACACAGATGATTACTCTACTTTCATTAATGTTTCAAAACAATGGAATCTGAATGACAACGCCCTTGACGCAGCAACGCAGTTGACGATGGATGTGGATGAATGGTTGAAGGTCTACGCGCTGGTCAGCCTGAGTGGCATCGCTGATATGTATACTTTTGGCGGTAATCATAATTGGATGACATACGTTCGGCCTAGTGATGGGAAGCTCTTGTATTTTCCATGGGACATGGACTTTTCATTCAGTCAATCTCCTACGACTCCGTTAGTGGGGGATCAAAACTTTTCTAAGATTGTGAATCTGCCCGGTAATCTCAGGCGGTTTTACGCCCATATTCAGGACGACATTGCGACAACCTATAACGCGACTTACATGGCTCCGTGGATCAGTCATTACGATTCTTTTCCCGGTCAAGACTGGTCCGGCGATCTCGATTATATCACGCAACGTGGCAATTACGCCTTGGGAATCATAAACAATGTAGGCGGCAACACGCCCTTTGGAGTGAGTGGCAGTAATTCTTTTATTGTGACAAACAATAACATGGTTACGTTGAGTGGAACAGCTCCAGTAGCCCTTACAAGCATTTTGATAAACGGTATTCTTTATCCCGTCACTTGGAGTTCGATTAATAGTTGGAGCGTTCAAATTCCTCTGGCTTCAGCCACCAATGTCTTTACCATTTCGGGTTGTGATTTATATGGCAATCTTATTACCAATATAATCAGGACCATCGTATTCAATGGGATCATGCCAGACCCCAGTAAAGTGGTTGTATTGAACGAAATCATGTATAACCCTACGATGACAAATGCCGAGTATGTCGAGTTGTATAATGGTTCGACCAACTTCACTTTTGATCTGACTGGCTGGCATGTCAACGGTTTGGGTTATAATTTTCCTGCCGGCAGTATTCTGGCTCCGACCAACTATCTGGTGTTGGCGAAGGATGCTGTAGCGTTTGCATCGGCTTATGGTGCTAGTTCGACAGCATTTGATATTTACAGCGGCAGCCTTGATTCCAATGGTGAGACGCTAACTTTATTCCGGCCTAATCCGGTTCAAACAAATCAAGACATTTTGGTCGATCGGGTGCGCTACGAAGTCGCTGCACCGTGGCCCGTGATTACCAATGGCGCTTCATTGCAACTTATAGATATGGCGCAGGACAATAGTCGCGTGGCTGACTGGACTGCTATTCCGGCTATTTCGCCAGCTCTGACGCCGCAGTGGGTGCGAGCCAGTGCGACGGGAATTGCACAGGCGAGCCTCGGTAGCCGACCGCTTTATATTTACCTACAATCCGCCGGTGACGTTTACCTTGACGACATTAGTGTGGTGGCTGGATCTATCGCTGAATCAGGCGTCAACGTTGTCAATAATGGCAGCTTTGAAAATTCAATGTCCCCGTGGACGATTGGCAGTGATGGCAACAACAGCGGTTCTTTTATTAGCACTAATGCCACGCATTCCGGCACCCGTAGTTTGCACCTCATCGCCTCTTCCGGCGGCACTACTCAGAACTCATCCATCTGGCAAGATTTTGCCAGTCAACTTACAATTGGCGCGACTTACACTTTGAGCTTTTGGTATCTACAGAGCACAAATAGCGGACCGCTTACTTTGCGTTTCTCGGGTAGCGGCATCAGCATCACCACAAATCCCGCGCCGCCGGTCGCGCTTCTTCCCGTAGCCAAAACCCCTAATGCCAGCAACTCTGTCGTGACAATATTGCCTGCATTCCCAAATATCTGGTTGAACGAAGTGCAAGCCGTCAACATCACTGGCCCAACGAATAATTTCGGCACAAATACGCCTTGGATTGAGTTATATAATTCCGGAACTAACACTTTGAGCCTTGCTGGGCTCTATTTAGCTAACAACTATGTTAATCTTACTAAGTGGGCATTTCCTACAAACCTATTCATCCGGTCAAACGGATTTTTAGTAGTGTGGTGCGATGGCCTAACCAATTTATCTACTACCAATGCGCCGCATGCCAGCTTTAGTCTTACGGCCGGAGCGGGCAATGTTGTCTTGTCCCGACTCAATAACAGTATCCCTCAAATTCTCGATTATCTTAACTATACTAATGTCCCAGCGAATTGGAGTTATGGCGACTATCCCGATGGCCAGCCTTTCTACCGTCAGTCCATGTTTATTGCCACGCCAAATGCCTACAACACCAACATTGCCGCGCCGATTTCTGTTGTCATCAACGAATGGATGGCAGACAACAGCCACACGATTACCAACCCGGTTGGCGGGAAATTTGACGACTGGTTTGAGCTCTACAACTTCGGCACCAATGTCGTCGACCTCGGCGGCTACTATCTGACTGGGACGCTGACCAACAAAACCAAATTCATGATCCCGAATAATCAGCACTATCTAATTTCGCCAAAAAATTTCTTTTTAGTCTGGGCTGACAACTTGAGCGGATCTAACAGTCTTTCTCGGTCCGAACTCCATGTAAACTTTAAGTTGAGCAAGGCGGGTGATGCGATTGGGCTATTTGCTGGCGACGGAACGACGGTTGACGCATTGACTTTTGGCGTTCAAGTTACTGATGTCAGCCAAGGGCGCTATCTCGACGGTGCTCCTAATATTTTCAACATGACCACGCCCACGCCGCAGTCGAACAACCTTATTCAAAACACCCCGCCGGTATTAGCGGGGATAGGTGACAAATCAGTCCACCTCGGTCAACTTGTGCAATTCGTGGCGACGGCAACCGACGCGGAAAGTGCCTATCAGTCGATTACTTTTTCTTTGAGCAATGCTCCGTCCGGAGCACGCATTGATCCGTCCAGCGGATTATTTTCGTGGGTGACAACTAATGGCTTGGTTGCCTCGACTAATTCGATCACCGTGCGGGCGACTGATAATGGCACGCCGCCATTGAACGATTCAAAGACGTTTGCCGTGTTCATTGCCGCGCGCCCGCAGTTCGCCGGCACTGTGGTGCAGAACAATAGCCAATTACAACTCACTTTCGGCACTATTCTGGGCCAGAGTTATCAGGTCCAGTTCAAAACCAACTTGGCGGATGCGAGTTGGACAAACCTTGGTGGTTCTATCACTGGCACCGACTCTCAGCGAAACGTATCTGATGATATTACTGGCGCGCCACAGAGATTTTATCGGCTGCTGGTTACACCTTAAATTTCAGCGTTCCCTTAGATGCTAACCAACGTAAGATCACGCGTTCCCTTTATATGGGTGCTTGCTTGCTTGCCATTGTTCGCTGCAGATTTATTCGCTTCATCCGTAGATTCGACCGCGTCGGCCAAGCCCAAGGTCTATTGGTTTTGGCTGTTCAATGGTGCCGGCAAAGCTGGAATCACTCGCGACCGCAAGCGGTTTAGAGGTAAAGGAATCGCCGGCGCTAACTTGATTGATAATGGCGCGTATGCCGATGCCCGACGTGAAGGATCAAAGGAGCACGATTTTAAGGTCGAGGTTGCTTGACGCGGTGATAGTTCAAACTTACAAAATATATCCATTGCCATAAATTTATGATCAACCGAATTTTAGCCCTTGCCGGGGTTTGCTATCTCACGTTGCTGGGAGTCCACGCCGATGGAGTTGCCGACCTCGAAAAAGATTTTATCACGCCGCCCGACGCCACCAAGCCTCGTTGCTATTGGTATTGGATGGATGGCAACATCACCACGAACGGCATCACGAAAGATTTGGAGGCGATGCGGCGCGTCGGTATTGGTGAGGCGTATATTGGAATCATCGCGGATCAAAGTCGGCTGGCTCCGGGCGACGTCAAAGTCTTGACTGAACCGTTTTGGGAAACGATGACTCATGCGGTTCGCGAAGGCACGCGAGTGGGCGTGGACATTGGCGTTTTCAATTCGCCCGGTTGGAGTCAATCGGGTGGCCCGTGGGTGAAGCCGGAGCAGGCGATGCGCCATTTAGTTTCGCCGGAAATTCATTTGCACGGGCCGCAACATTTTGCGGAAAAACTTCCGCTGCCGGGCGGCGCATTTCAAGACGTGGCCGTGCTGGCTTTTCCCGCACCGAAAAATGACGCAGATTCCATCGCTTCGGTCGGCGGAAAAATTTTGCGCGAGCCGGGCGTCGTGACGATTGAATTGCCGCAACCATTCACGGCACGGAGTCTGACGGTGACGCCGTCGGAACGGATCAATGTCGCTGCGGAGTTACAAATTTCCGACGATGGAAAAAATTTTCGCACGCTTCGAGCATTCAATATTGACAGGCATAATCTAGGACTTGAGGTTGGACCGTTGCCGCTCGCTCCGGTGGTGGTGGCCTTTCCTGCGACGACCGCGCGCGTGTTTCGTTTACAACTTTCGGCACCGAATAATTTAGGTGAAGTTCAACTGTCGGGTGCGGCGCGCGTGGAAAACGTCATGGAGAAATCGCTGACCAAAGTTTTTCAAGACCCGCAGCCGCCGTTCGATTTTTACACGTGGCCGACTCAAGCCGAGCCGGAGAGCACTGACTTAGTGGTCGCAGCGGAATCAGTGCGCGACCTTACAAAATCATTACGCCCGGACGGTTCGCTAGAGTGGGACGTGCCAGCGGGCGATTGGATTGTTCAGCGCATTGGCATGACTCCGACCGGCACAAAAAATAGTCCCACAACACCGGAGGCGACCGGTTTGGAAGTGGATAAAATGAATCGCGCCGCTTTGAAAACGCACTTCGATGCGTATGTGGGAAATCTGCTCGCTCGCCTGCCCGCTGCGGAACGCACGTCGTGGAAACACGTCGTGGCGGATAGTTACGAACGCGGTCCGCAAAACTGGACGGACGGTTTTGCCGCGCTATTTCAAAAACGTTATGGTTACGACCCGTTGCCATATTTGCCAGTGTTGACGGGGCGAATGGTGGGTGGCGCGGAAAAATCGAACCGATTTTTGTGGGACTTGCGGCGGCTGATCGCGGATCGCGTGGCGATTGATTACGTCGGCGGGTTGCGTGATTTGTGCCATGAACAGGGCATGAAAATGTGGTTAGAAAATTACGGTCACTTTGGCTTTCCTAGCGAGTTTCTTCTTTACGGTGGTAACTGTGATGAGATCAGCGGTGAGTTCTGGGAGAGTGGCACGCTGGGAAGCATTGAGCTCCGCGATGCCGCTTCGGCGGCGCACATTTATGGCAAGCGCCAGGTTTTCGCCGAAGCTTGGACGGGTGGGCCGATGGATTTGAGCACGCCGTGGAGCCTGAAAAAGCGCGGCGACTGGGCGCTGTGTCAGGGCATCAACCAATTTGTTTTTCACGTTTATATTCATCAGCCGTGGGAAGATCGGAAGCCGGGGATCAACGCGGCTTTCGGCACAGAATTTAATCGGCACAACACTTGGTTTAAGCTGTCGCAGAGTTGGATTGATTATCTGCGCCGTTGCAGCGTGCTTTTGCAGGCCGGCGTGCAAGTGGCGGATGCGGCTTATTTCATTGGCGAAGATGCGCCTAAGATGACCGGCACTCGGCAACCCGAATTGCCGCCCGGTTATGATTACGATTATATCAATGCCGATGTCTTGCTGAATCGGGCCCGAGTCGAGCACGGCCAACTCGTCTTGCCGGATGGCATGAGCTATCGTTTGCTTGTGTTGCCGCCGTCGGAAACGATGCGGCCAGAAACGCTCGCAAAAATTAAATCCTTCGTCGACGCTGGGCTTGCCGTGATGGGGCCGTTGCCCACGCGCTCGCCTAGCCTGCAGAATTATCCCAACTGTGATTCCACAGTGCAAACGTTGGCGGCGGAATTGAAAAATCAGGTTCGCACTGACGGCGATATCCGGGCCGCTCTGCAAGTGCCCCCGGATGTGGACGGGTTGAATCCGGAAAAAATTCTCTACGTTCATCGTCGCGACGGAGAGATGGAAATCTATTTTCTATCCAACCAAACGGACACGCCCGCGTCGCTAGCACCGGCATTTCGTGTCGCTGGCAAAGTGGCTGAACTCTGGCATCCCGATACGGGGGCGACCGAACGGTCGGTAAGTGAAACTACGTCCGGCGTTACCAGGATTTCCTTGAACCTGGCTGCGCGCGGTTCGGTATTTGTGGTGTTCCGTCCGCCCTCGAAACAGATTGAGCCGGTTGTTAGTTTCACGCGGAATAGTCAGCCGGTGATGCCGATGGTGGCGCAGTTATCCTTGATCAAAATCATGAAAGCCAGCTTCGGTTTGCCGGGCGATGCGGCCCATACACGCGATGTCAGCAGTGAAGTTCAAGCATTGGTAAATGGGGGAAAAGTTGATTTCCCGGTGGGAAAATTGACGGCGGGTGGAGATCCGGCTTACGGCGTCGTCAAGACTTTGGCGGTTGAATTCACAGCGGATGGCCAAGTGTTTTCCAATAGCGTGCAAGAGCCCGACTCCATTTATCTTGGCCCGCCCAATTTGCCGATCCATCGCACGGAGCTCCGTAGCGACCCAGCTGGAAATTTAAGTGTCGTGTCGTCACACCCCGGAAAATATGAAATAAAAACCATGAGCAGCCACACGCTGGGCGCGGAAATTTCCGATGTGCCGCCGCTGCAGGAAATCGTCGGCTCGTGGGACGTGAGCTTTCCGCCGAAGTGGGGAGCACCGGAAAAAATTACCATCGATACGCTTGGGTCGTTGAGTGGATCAACGAATGCAGGCGTGAAATATTTTTCGGGCACGGCAACTTATACCAAGAACTTTGAGTGGCCCACCGCGGCCACACAGGGCTCACAAAAATTGGAAAGCTGGTTGGAACTAGGCGACGTGCAAGTAATGGCGCAGGTGATTTTAAATGGCCACGACCTCGGCACGTTATGGGAGCCGCCGTTTCGTGTGAATGTCACGGAAGCCTTGCAAACCGGACGTAATACATTGGAAGTCCGGGTGGCGAATCTCTGGCGCAACCGGATGATTGGTGATGCTGGCTTGCCGGCCGCCGCGCGTTTTACTTGGAGTTCATCCGCCCAATTTTCTCCTAACACCGCGTTGCCAAAATCTGGTTTAATCGGGCCGGTGACAATTCACACGGCGAAAATTGTTCCTTTTTCACTGACTAAATAATTCTCGTTGCTGACCTCGCCAAGTATGAACCGATTAAATAATTTTCAAAGTTCGGCGCGTCGCTTGAAAAAATGGCTGGGCGCAATAGCCATCGCCTGGCTACTGGAGCTTGGTCGCTATTCCTTATTGGCAGAGAATTTAGCCGAGCAATTCGTTTCGCCGCCTGCCACCGCCAAGCCTTGGGTCTATTGGTATTTCATGGATGGCCATCTCGATCGCGCGGGAATGAAAGCGGATTTGGTCGCGATGAAAAAAGCTGGCATTGGTGGGGCCGTTTTTTTGGACGTGAATCTGGGTGTGCCACGCGGGCCGGTAGATTTCATGAGTCCGCAGTGGTTGGAACTGGTGGCGGACGCCGTGCATGAAGCTGATAAGTTGGGCATCCAAATCGCGCTCGGCGTTGGGCCGGGTTGGTGCGGCACGGGCGGGCCGTGGGTAACGCCGGAATTGGCGATGCAACATTTGGTAGGGAGCGCGACGAACGTCGTCGGGCCGGCGCTATTTTCGGACGAGCTTCCTCAGCCCCGGCCACGGGATCCTTTTTTTGGCCAAGGCACGTTGACGCCGGAACTCAAAAAACAGTGGCGAAATTTTTACCGCGATACTGCGGTGCTGGCGTTTCGCACGCCGACCGGCACGAATCGGATTTCCGACGTGGACGAGAAAGCGCTTTATTTTCGGGCACCGTTTTCCTCGCAGCCGGGCGTAAAACCATTTTTGCCAGCGCCATTGAAATACCCTGTGTTACCAGCGGAAGAATATATTCAGCCGGACGAAGTCGTGGAGCTGACGCAGCGACTTTCTCCGGCCGGAAAGCTCGACTGGCAAGTTCCGCCCGGCCATTGGACCATCATGCGGTTCGGGCGCACGCTCACTGGCCAGACCACGCGGCCCGCGCCCGATCCGGGATTGGGTTTTGAAACGGATAAGTTGAGTCGCGCCGCGCTCGACGCCCATTTCGCGGACTACATTCAAAAGCTGTTGGCAAAAATCGGGGCGCGCACCAACGTGAATGGTGGACTCACGATGTTGCATTTCGATAGTTGGGAAATGAGTTCGCAGAATTGGTCGCCTACCTTTCAAAATGAATTTCTAAAGCGTCGTGGTTATGATCCGTTGAAATTTTTACCGGCGCTCACCGGACGCATCGTCGGCAGTTTGGAAATATCCGAACGGTTTTTGTGGGATCTGCGGCGAACGGTGCAGGAACTCGTGGTGGAAAATCACGTCGGCCATTTGAAACAACTGGCGCACACGAACCATTTAACTCTGTCAGTTGAACCATACGATTTGAATCCGGCGGGCGACTTGACGCTCGGCCGGGCGGCGGATGTGCCACAAGGCGAGTTCTGGCATCTCGGCTTTGATACGTCGTTCAGTGTGATTGAGGCGGCTTCCGTTGCGCATACTGAAGGTAAAAGTGTGGTCGCTGCCGAGGCGTTCACCAGTGAACCCGGCGAAGATTGGTTGGCACATCCCGCGACTTTGAAAGCCCAAGGCGACTGGGCATTTTGCGCGGGCGTGAATCGTTTTGATTTTCACCGTTTTCAAGCGCAGCCCGAAATCACGCGGTGGCCCGGCTTGGCGATGGGCCCGTATGGCGTTCATTGGGATCGCACGCAGACGTGGTGGGATATGGTTCCGGCGTATCACGAATATCTCGCCCGCTGCCAGTTTTTATTGCAACAAGGTGTGACAGTGGCCGATGTCTGTTTTCTCGCGGGCGAAGGCGCGCCCTACGTTTTTCGTCCGCCCGATTCGGCGACCACCGGTAATCCACCCGACCATGGCGGCTATAATTTCGATGGCTGCGCGCCGGAAACTTTGTTGGAACGTGCGGAGGTGAAAGCCGGTCAAATTATTTTCCCCAGTGGCACCAGCTATCGCATTTTGGTTTTGCCGGAACAGCGAATCATGACGCCCGCACTGCTGACGAAAATCAAATCTCTGGTTCAAGCTGGGGCAACGGTGTTCGGTCCGCCGCCGGAAAAATCACCGGGCTTGCAGAATTTTCCGAACTGTGACGTAGAAATAAAAAAACTCGCCGGAGAAGTTTGGGGCGATTGCGATGGAAAAACTATTTTCTCCCACAACTTTGGCGAGGGCAGGGTGGTGTGGCGAGAAACGGAAGTTAAGCCGTTAGCTGAATACGGCAATTTTTCAGCGGTCACGAATGTGCTCGCAACTATGGGGATTGCGCCAGATTTTGCGACGGATGGGCCGATCCGTTTCACGCATCGGCGCGACGGCGATACGGATATTTATTTTCTGGCGAATCGCACCGCCCGCGCTGTGGAAACGCAGTGTGATTTTCGCGTGTCAGGTCGCCCGCCGGAGCTTTGGAATCCGGTGACGGGTGAAATTTCTCCGCTGGTAATTTACGAAAATACGGCCACGGGAATTTCCGTGCCGTTGCGCTTCGAACCAAATGGTTCCTGCTTCGTCATTTTTCGTCCGGTAAAAAAACCGATTGATCGCGTGGTTAGTTTTACGCGGGATGGTTTGCCGACCATACCCTTGAGCCAGGCGCCGCAGATAAAAATTCTTAAGGCGAGTTACGGCGTGCCGGGCGACGCGGCGCGCACACGCGAGGTGCGAGCCAAGGTGCAGGCGCTGGCGCAGATCGGCGAAGGCCGTTTGCTCGTGAGGCAACTGGACGTGGGGGATGATCCGGCATATGGCATCGTTAAAACTTTGGTTGTGGAATATACGGTGAACGGTGAGCCTCGCCAAATCAGCGGTCGAGATCCTGAAACCATTAGCTTATTCCCAGCTCCAGCGGCACCGAGTCGCCCGGCAGATCTGCGATGGAATGCGGCGGGACGACTGGAACTTGTGGCGTCGCAGCCGGGGCGCTATGAGTTGAAAACGGCGAGCGGGAAAATTCGGCGAGCGGAAATTTCCAGTGCGCCATCGGCGCAAGAAATTGTTGGCGCTTGGGACCTGAGTTTTCCGCCGAATTGGGGTGCGCCGGAGAAAATTGTTTTGGACCGGTTGAGCTCGTTGAGTGATTCCACTAATCCGGGCGTTAAATATTTTTCCGGCACGATGACTTATAAAAAGAGTTTTGAATGGCAGGCGACGGTTGATACGGAAACCTGGCTTGATCTTGGCGACGTGCAAGTGATGGCGCAGGTAAAATTGAATGGCCGGGACCTTGGCACTTTATGGCATCCGCCCTTCCGCGTGAACCTCACGAAAGCCTTGCAAGCCGGGCGTAATACGCTGGAAGTTCGCGTGGCGAATCTGTGGCCGAACCGGATGATTGGCGACGTGACTTTGCCCGCAGCCGAAAGGTTCACCTGGAGTTCGTATGAGCCATTCAAAAAAAATTCGCCGTTGCCAAAATCCGGTTTGCTCGGTCCCGTCCAACTCGAGACGAAGAATCTGATTTTGTTGCCGTGATGCGAATGTGGCAGGTCTCCAGTTTTTATCGGCCAGGCGATTTCCGCCGGCGACATCGCGCTTGGCGTTTGTGGAAAGCCCGCTAAACTGGCGGAGCTTGCCTGACTCGAATAATTATATTTGGCTGATGAAATCGTGGCCTTGGTATTTCCAATCTGGAAAAATTTGGGCGATTGTGTGTCTATCGGCCGGGTTCTTACTGACCTCGATTGCGCCACTGGGTGCCGCCGAGCAGGTAGTTGATTCACCCGTCATCTCTACGGATGCAATCGAGCCTTACCTTAGCCCAACCAATGGGCTGGGTTCTTGGATTTGGACTACCAATACATTTGACGGCCAAATGTGTCAGTTCTGGCGGACGTTTGAGATTCCAGCCAACGCCAAGATCGCGGCAGCGCGACTCGTGATGACGGCGGATAATGAGTTCATCCTGTATTTGGACGGACGCAAGTTGGGGCACGGAGCTGAATGGCACGAATTATTCATTTTTGATTTATCTCAGATTTTATTTCCCGGCCACCATGTTCTGGCGGTCGAGGCTATCAACGGTGCTTCCTTCGCGGGAATGCTCTTTGGTTTGCGCGTCGATTTGGCGGATGGACGACTCATTGAAGTCAAATCGGATCAAAGCTGGAAGATAGTTCCCGAAGGAGTCAAACGCTGGGAAAAGCGGACTGAAGCCCAGCCTGACTGGCACGAAGCTACCATTGTGGCTCCGTTGGGCGGATCTCCTTGGTGGACCCAGCCGCTCAATGTGGATCGGATGCCGTCGCTGTTGCCGATTAAGGTTTATTTTTGGCAGACGGGTTGGTTTCAAATTACGCTGTTATCACTTTGTAGTTTCGTCATTCTGATCAGCCTTCGCCTCATGGCCCAACTGGCGTTGCATCAGAAAGAGCACTGGCTACTCCAACAAGAGCGTGCCCGCATTGCCCGGGATATTCATGATGATATCGGCTCGCGCATGACTCAGTTGGTATTGCATGGCGAAGTCGCACAGAGCGATCTGGCGGAAGATTCTAAAATGCGGATGCAACTCGACCGTATTTGCGAGGAGGCGCGCGGCCTTTTGTCTTCCATGGATGAAATTCTTTGGGCGGTCAATCCCCGCCGGGATACGTTACGCGATTTTGCCGCGTATGTTTGCGGCTACGCGCAACAGTTTTTGAAAGCCACCCCTATCCAATGTCTTTTTGAGGTGGATCCCGAAATGGTGGCGGCGACATTTGACCTGCCGCAACGCCGCAGCCTCCTCATGGCCATCAAGGAAACGTTGAACAACGCAGTCAAACATTCGCAAGCCACGGAGTTGCATTTAAAAATCCAATGGCAGCGGCAACGGTTGATCGTGATTGTGCAGGACAATGGCCGGGGGATGGATCTGACCACGATGAAACCGGGGCGGAGTGGACTCGCCAACATTACTCAACGGATGCAGGAGATGGGTGGCAGTTGTCAGGTCACCAGCCAGCCGGGCAACGGCTGCCGGATTGAATTTGGCGTCCCGATCAAACCTCCACGCCGGTTTTTCCGGAACTGGCTCTGGAAACCAAATCTGTTTTCCGGTCCGACCCGCAATCCACAACATTTACCGTCCAATGACCCCTCCCAAAGCCATGACCCAACCCAGTGCTAAGATGACTAAGGCCGCTACCAGTCACCCCGTTGAATCAAGCCGCAAAAAACCGCTCAAAGTGGCCTTGGTGGAAGATCAACCCAAGGTCCGCGAAAGCTGGATCAAGCTCATCAATTCATTCCCTGACTTCGCCTGCATCTGCGCCTGCACAACGGGCGAAGAGGCCATCCGCGTCGTCCCGCAAGAAAAGCCAGATGTGATTCTCATGGATATTTTCCTGCCCCGCATGTCGGGCATCGAATGCACTGTGCGGCTCAAGGAATTGATGCCTGATGTGCAGATTGTCATCCTGACCGCCATGGACGATCAGGAGTTAGTTTTTCTTGCGCTCGAAGCGGGTGCTGATGGCTATCTGCTCAAACGAACCAAGCCTTCTGATCTGCGAACGGCGTTGCTAGATGTTCTCGGCGGTGGCGCGCCCATGACTAGTCAGATCGCTCGGCGCGTGATCGAATCCTTCCGCCGGAAAGCCAAGGCCCGCGATCAAACCGTCCGCCTGTCGGTCCGGGAAGAGCAGATCCTGGTGCTGCTGTCGCAAGGTTACTCCAACAAGTTGATTGCCGATAAGTTGGAATTGAGCATTGATACGGTTTGCAGCCATTTGAAGCACGTTTTTGAAAAATTGCATGTGAGTTCGCGCACCGAGGCAGTGGTCCGCTACATGGCTTCCAAGGTGCCGTAACAGCAGTTAGTTCTCTGCTCAAAAAGATAGCAAGTGGATGGGGGAATCGCGCGGCGGGTCCAAGCCCGGCGAGTCATTTTAAACCTTTGGCATTGGGAGCATCCCCTGTTTCGGTGATTAACCACTCACCATGTCCGGCTATAGACGTTCGAGTAGGTTTTCAGTTACTGTTTGGGATACATGTCGCCCCCCTACCTTTTGTCATTGCGAGTTGCTGGTTTGCGGACTTCAAAGCTGTCCAGTTGCGGGTCGTTTTTGGCGACCGGAAAAACGGATTACTGACGAAAGTCGTCGCGTTAAGCCCGCCCCATGAGAAAGCCTTTTTTAATTCGTTTGTGGCCGGTCAGCCGATTGCTGCTCTTGCTTCTATGGGGCATCCATCCGTTGCAAACATCGGCGGCGACGGCGATGATTTTTTGCAATGGCGACATGGGCAGCGTCAATGGCTTGACCGCGGGGCAAATCAACGGGTTGCGAGCCTCGGGTATGACCACCATGATCATCTTCAACTTGGGCGTCGCCGCAAATGGCGATTTCACTTATGGCACCCCGATCTGCAGTAACGGTGTCTATGTTGGTCCGACGAATTGGGGCGCACTCCTCAATCAATGTCGCACCCAACCATCGAGTATTAATCGGATTGAAATCTGCATTGGTGGTTGGACGGATCCCAGTTGGACTAATATCAAGAACCTCATCGCTGCCAATGGCACGAATGCTAGCACCGTGCTTTACCAAAACCTGATCGCCTTAAAAAACGCGCTCGGCATAGACGCAATTGATAACGACGACGAAGCTGCCTATGACTCGGCCTCTACCATAAAATTCGGTCAGATGTGTGCCTCGGTTGGCTTGAAGTCAACCCTTTGTCCCTACACGAATCCAGCTTATTGGCAGGCAGTCAAAGCGGGCCTAAGCACGAACTGCGACCAAGTTTATCTGCAATGTTATGACGGTGGTGCGGGAAATAATCCGGCAACGTGGAACACCTACTTTGGCGGACTAAAAGTGATTGCCGGATATTGGGACAACGAACGTGACACCACGTTCGTGGATAAGATGAAAATTTGGAAAGGGGCGGGCGCGATTGGCGGATTTTACTGGCCTTCCTGCACTGGTTGCACGCCACCCACCGATGCCGGCGGGATGAAGCTCTACAGCGATTGGATTCAAAACACCTTCAACGCTATTTGTCAGCCGGTAACGGCAGTGGAGGTCTTAGGCGGCGAAGTGACATATACCGCCTCTTCGTTTGTGGGCAGTGGCTACGGCTATCAATGGCAAGCAATCAAATCGGGAGTAACTAATAACATTTCAGGAGCGACAAACCTCTCATTAACCTTGACGAATCTTCAGTTGACTAATACCGCGTCTTATCTCGTGCGCGCCACTAACTCTTCGGGTATTTCTTACAGCAGCGCCGGTTCGCTCGTGGTCAATGGCGTTACTGCGCCAGTGAACAATGTTGTCACGAAGTATGCGGCTCAGACCGGTTTTGGCTATGGGTTTCCTCTGACACCAAGTTGGACGTTGCCGGCGAATAATATATTGCTCGGCAAACTTCCCAGTGCGACGAATGGCAATTTCAACTTGGAACCACAGTGGGGCGCGCGAAACGTAAGCAACTTGACTGCGGGTGATAGTTTGACCATAAGCACAGGCGGCAGTCCTCTTTGTCCTAGCACAAATTATGTTAGTTGTGGCAGCGACGGTGTTGCTGGGTCTCTAGTCATCTACACTCTCACCAACATATCCGCCGGTGGTTATAATCTGACGAACATCACGGTGTATGGCGGATGGCGCGATGCCGGGCGGGATAAGCAGACATTCACAGTCTTCTATTCAAAAGTGAGCGCACCCACTAATTTCTTGCTTCTAGGTTCAATGAGTTTTGATCCGCCAAACCCTGCTGGTGTCCATTGCGTGACTCGCTCAATGCTCAGCCCGCTCAATGGTTTTCTGGCTACGAATGTGGCGGCTTTGAAGTTCGATTTCACGTCGCCAAGTTCCGAGAATGGCTGGGTAGGCTATTCTGAAATTACCGCCTCCGGCGTGTCCGTCAGCGCCGCAATTGTCGCGGATACGTTGCCGGTGACAGTGGCAGACGTGGTTGGCAGTTTGGTAGTCTTTACTGCGCAAGCTTCGGGATCATCGTTAATTTATCAATGGCAGAAAATCAGCGGCGGAGTTACTAACGACATCGCGAGCGCTACGAATGCCTCATTAAAATTAAATAATTTGCAGGTCGGCGATTCGGCAAGTTATCAGTTGCGCGTCACAAACGACTTTGGTGTCGCTTATAGCACACCTCGTCTTTTGACCGTAAATGCTTTGTCCTCGCCGGTAAATAATATCATTGCATCCTACGCGGCCCAGACCGGCTTAGGCGGAAGTGCCAATGACTTTTATACTACTTGGATCGTCCTTCCGGGTAGTCTGATTGCAGGAACATCGCCTAGCAGTATTGGGTCTGGCGATTTCAGCGAACCTGCCTTTCATCAATGCGGGACGGTGCTGGTTTTGACCGACGGCAACTATGGATTTTTGCGCAACTTACCTGGTAATGGTAGTAGTCCGAATCAAGTGGCGTGTGGCGGAGGAGCAGGGCAGTCTGTCACATACACTCTGTCAGGTTCTGCTAGCGGCTACACATTGACGAACATTGTCG
>JANYFN010000185.1 GCA_025362675.1 Limisphaerales bacterium
GGCCGCCCGGTCATCTGGGTTGCGGAGATGGATGCCAGTTGCATGATGAGTGCGGAAATGTTGGCTTCGCTCACATTGCCGCGCGAGTTGATAGCAAACTCCGGCCACACAAACCAGCGGTTTGTCGCCAGCTCGATTTCCCCGGAGTCCGGCATGTGCGCGAAGTTGGTCTGCCCGACGCCGTTGATGAAAAATGCGTTGGTCGAAAATAAAATTCGTTCGCCCGGCAGCCCGAGCACCGGCCCCCAGCCCACACCTGATCTCACCCAGACCGCGCCGCCGCCGCCGTGGGCTTGGCCAATTTCCGCCTCGTCCAAATTAAACATAATGCGGTCGCCGCGGCGGATTTCTGTCGGCACCAAATGCGGACGCATCACCACCACCTGTCCGCGCACGAACAAAGGCACGGCCACGTGGCGTTCAAACCAGTTCACCGCTGGCGCATACAACCCCAGCCACAAGACCAGCAGCGAACCAAACGCTACGCCGAATTTGCTGATCAGTTCCATTTCGCCGAGCCAGTGCGACAGCAGATGAAACACGCTGGTTGAGTGCGCCGCCAGCAGCAGGCCGCAGGCGAAATTTCCCTCGGTGAATCCCAGCCGGACAAAATAAACCGGCACCGCGACGACGTAAATTCCCAGCACGGCCAAGCCCAGCATCCTCCGCCCCGAAACGAGAAAGGAAAATCCGGGGATGATCAGTGACAGAAACGTTTCGCCGATCGTGTAGCCGTTTGGACAATGGATTTTTTCCAGATGCACCGCGCGCTGGAGGCGGAACCACGGTGAAAAAAGGCGGCTCCACCACCGCGCGCGCGGCGGGTAGAAAGGCGATACCATTTGATCTTCGTTCATCCGTTATGTGCGCGGTTTAGGGCGGGTTCAGAATTTACCGTCGGCCTTTGTTCTCGAGGTTGAATTGCACCTGCTCGTCCGGCTCGTAAAATTCGCTGGTCTCGCGCTGCGATTTGATTTCGCCGACGACCTGCTCGAACATTTTCATCGCCTCGAGGCAGCTCTTGCCTTTGTAACCTTGCACATGGATTTCCACGCTGCCGTCGGGAGCGATGGTGATGTCGAATTCGCGTTGGGGCATAACAATTTTATTTTTTCAGCAACCAATATCTCAAAAACCAGCCGCCGAAGAAAATCACCCCGCTGGCGCCGATGAACGACACTGTTCCAAGTATGAACTTGAGCGGCCGGCCTTTTTCCCAGCGCTTGAAGCACTCCGCCATGGCCGTCGTGTAAAGCCCGATTTCCAAAAAAAAGTCATTCTCCATGTCCACCCAGCCCGCCCACTGCTGGGGCCGCTTGACGATGAACCAAAGCCACAGCCCGCAAAACCCCGACGTCACAGCAATCGAGGCATACCAGAAAAAAAATTCCAAAAGATTGATCATGGTGATTTCAATTTTAGTTTACCGAGGTTGTTTTCAAATGTAAGCGCTGGCAAAAATATTTTTGACCGTGCGGATTGCCACCAATCCCTTCATCCAAAAATCCATTCACCCATCCCAATGCCGCACCTTCAGGCGGATGGTGTGTTTTTCATCCACTTCCTCTTCGACCACGTTGAAACCGCGGGCATGAACCTCGTCGAGCAGTTTTTGGTGGACGTATTTTTGCACGACGCGCTGGCTCAATTCCTCGCCAAACGTGCGCAGTTCGTGGTCAGAATAACCTTCGCCGGTCACGCACACGCTGGCCTTGCCGCGTGCGTCGCGGGAAAAAATCACCGTCACGCCGCCGCGCTTCACGGTGATTTTTTGGTCGCGCCCGAGCTGGTTCGTCACGATTTCGCTCTGGACAATTTCAAGGTTCACCGACTGCTGTGCTTGCTCGGTGGTGGAATTCTTGCCGGTCACTGCGGTGTAACCCAGCGTGGTCGCCGCCGCCACGACCGCCGCGCTGAATTGCGGCCACGAGGCGATGATCACCGGAGTCAGGATGCAGACACAGCTCATAAAAAAATTATTGTTTCATCAGTTTAGACCGGGCTTTGGTCAATTCATCACGCGACAAAGGTGAATGTTTATACCGGTTGCGTCGGCGGGCCTGAGCCTGCACCACCGTGCGCGTGATGAGCACCGCGAGAAACACCAAAATGATGGCGGCGACGAACGGCCAGTATTTCAACAGGTCGTTACTCTCCGCGATCTGCAACAGCAGAGCGAGTCCCGCCGCGCCAAGCACCAACGCCACCAGCGTGATGAAAAACACCGGCACAAACCGGCGATCCTTGAAAAATTCAAACCAGTTTTCCATGGCTATATTTAGTTGGCGGTGGTGGCGGTTTTCGCGCTGCGAAAACCAGCGCCGCGTGCAGCGGCGCAACGTCTTTTGGAAGGCGGACACTTTCTGGGCACCCGTTCCGCCCGCTGCTGCGCGGGCGGAGTTCTCGCAGCGCGAGAACTTCCACCGCGCCGGGGCGGCGTCAAGCTGCGCCATGGACGGTTCATATTTATAAATGGTTTTTTTCCAAATGGTTTTCCGGCACCGAGATCGTGACCGTATTGGCGTTTCGCGCGCGGCCCACGGCCCATTTCCGCAGGGCGCTGATTTTTTCGGACATCGTTTTCGCCAGCGGCACCGTCTGGGCGAGCGCGGCCAGGACGTGTGCAGTGTCCAGTTCCCGCTTTTCGTAAAACGCATCGTAGAGCGCGCTGATAATGGCTTCCTCGATTTCCGCGCCGCTGAATTCGGGACTCGCCGCAACCAGTGACGGCAGATGAAAATTCGCCGCGTCGCGTCCGCGCTTGGCCAGATGGATTTTGAAAATAGCCGCACGGTCTTCCTCGCCTGGCAAATCCACATAAAAAATTTCGTCGAGGCGACCTTTGCGCAAAAGTTCCGGCGGCAACTGCGAAACGTCGTTCGCCGTCGTCACCACGAACACCGGCGCTTTTTTTTCCGAGAGCCACGTCAGAAACGTTCCGAACACGCGCGCCGTCGTGCCGCCGTCCGTCGCGCCGGAACTTTGCGAGCCGACAAACGCCTTGTCAATTTCATCCACCCACAACACCGCCGGCGCGACGGACTCCGCCACGGCGATGGCACGGCGCACATTTTCCTCCGACGAACCCACGAGGCTGCCGAACATCCGCCCCATGTCGAAACGCAGCAGCGGCAGTTGCCACAGCCGTGAGACCGCCTTCGCGCACAAACTTTTTCCGCAACCTTGCACGCCGAGCAGCAAAATTCCTTTTGGCGCGGGCAGGCCGAATGCCCGCGCCTCGTCAGTGAACGCGATGGTGCGTTTTTGCAGCCAATCTTTCAGCACTTCCAGCCCGCCAACATTGGAGAAATCTTCGTCCGCCGCATAATACTCCAGCAGCCCGCTCTTGCGGATGATCTGCTGTTTCTCGGCAAATACTTCGTTCACATGGTCGCCGCTCAACCGCTGTTCCTGCACGATGATCTTGGCGAAAACATTTTCCGCCTCGCCCAGCGTCAACCCAAGCGCGGCCTGCAACAGCCGGTCGCGGCCCGCGGCATCGAGATCAATCTGGATCTGTTTGTGATCGCGGACCTCGGCGCAAATTCTGTCCAGCAGTTCGCCCAAATCTTCCTTCGTCGGCGGCGGAAAATTCAGCACGGTGACTTCCTTGTCCAGCTCCGCCGGAATTTCCATCACCGGCGAAATCAGGATGATGGTCTTGAAACTGTTTTTCAGATGCAGCGCAATGTCCTTGAGCTTGCGGATGATCGCGTAATTATTTTTTGTCAGGAACGGATGAAAATCCTTGAAGATAAAAATCGCCGGCTCCACTTGTTCAATGACCTGGTCGAGCGCCGCGAGCGGATCTTTCGTCGAGGCGTTGCGGCTGCTTTTTGACTGAATGGACGCGCCGGCGGGAACGATGCCGTTGCTGAACGTCCACTCGAAAACTTTTTTCTGCCGTTTCGCCGCGATCTCGACGATGAGGTTTTGCACGCGCATCTCCTCGTTGGTGATGAGGTAAAGAATCGGATAGCGCGCCCGGATGAGCGTCTCGATTTCGGTTTGAAAATTCATGATTTTTGATGCGTGAGCGGTGATGCCTGACGGGGTGAAACGCGAGGCGCAATCTGCTTATCATGCGGATTCAACTGCCGCAAAATTTCCGCCATCGGCTGCGTGAGATTTTGCACCAGTATCCGGCCATCCGGCAAAATCAAAAGCTCCGTGTTCAGCTCGTTCGCTCTTTTTTTCATGGGATCAAATTCAATCCAAATTCGCCGGCAATTTCTCCGGCGCGGCGCGTCTCCAAATCGGAAACTGTCTGGCGCAATTCCGCGTGACGCGCCGCTTTCCACGCGGGCCAGAAACCAGAACGCAAATTTACTTTCACCTCCGGCAGATTTTCCGCCAGCCATTCCGCGACCGGCCGCCAGCAACATTCCACATGACCGGGCATGAGCAGATGCCGCACGATCAATTCGCTGTGGTCATTCGCCCACAGCAAGTTTTCCTGAACGACGCGGACGTAATCGGAAACTTTCGCGAGCCGCTGCGCACAAACGTCGTTGCCGAATTTAAAATCCGCGAGCCACACATCAAACATTCCATCGAGTAATTCCCGCGCTTGCGTCGAGCCGTGCGCGTTGGTTTTCCAAATTAATTTCGCCGAGTCCGGCAGCCGCGAAACGAATTCCAGCGCGGCGGGCAGATGAATCGTCGGCTCGCCGCCGAGCAGCATGATGGTTGTTGCGCCCTGATTTAATGCGGCTTCTGCGCGTTTCGCCATCGTCGCGACATCGAAGCCGAGACCGGCGCGCGGATTCCAGCTTGATGCGCCGGTGATGCAAAAATCGCAGCGCAGATCGCAGCCGCTCAACGCCACGGCGAACGTGGGAATCAATTCCAATTCATCCGACACTTCTGTTTGCGCCAGAAAAAATCGCGCGTCCGCAGTTGCGTGGCACAAACCGGTTTCGCCCGCGAGCCGGTTCACGCCGCAATCGTGCGCGCAAAAACGGCAGTCCGCCAAAAGTTCGCGCGCTACGCGGGCGCGTTCGCGCGCGAGTGCCGGACGCGACTGCGCACGGACGGAAATTTTTTCAGGCGCGACGCAACTCATAATTCCAGCCGCGCGACGCGTTCGGATCCGATAATTTTTCCACCCCGGCTCATCACGCGCTTGTCGCCGATCGCCAGGTAAAGCCAGCCCGCCACACCGCCGCACACCATCGAAAGCGTGAACAGCCAGCCGCCGCACGAAAAAAAACAGATCACCGCATTCAGTCCGGCGACGAACAGCGCCGCCTGCCGCACCGACACTTCGCCGATGCCGAGCATCATGATGCGTTCGCGTTTGTAGAGCCGATCCCACGCGACGAGCAGCGCAAAAATCAGCGCGCCGGCACCGAGAAAAATCCGCTCGTCGTGCGGGGAAAATAAAATGATCGGCAGCGCACCGCCAACCGCCGCCACGATGCAAAACATCCAGAAATTTAGCGACGACCAGTCGTTCCGCAACAGGCCGATGAGCGTGGCGAACCAAAACAGATTGATGGCCCAGCCCAAAACGCCGGCGGTAAAAAACGCGTAGCTCGCGAGCCGCCAGAACTGTCCTTTCCATACCAGCGCGGACGACAGCCCGACCGCATCTCCGACCACGGAGTGACCGGTGAAGTGAAACTCCAGCCAAATCAAGGGGAAGCTCACGGCGTAGAGGCCGAGGAACAGCAACATTCCTTTCGGCAGCGCGAAGATATTTTTCAAGGGGGTGCTCATAAATTATTGCCGCCAAAAATCCGCGCAAACCAGCCGGATGATTTTTTGGGTGCGATTTTCTGGACCGAGCGTTCCAGCCGCGCGGCGATCTCCGGCGGCACTACCGTTTGCTCCGCATCGAACCGCAACAGTTCATCGGAGTTTTGGAATTCGTGCCCGGCCTTTGCCTGCAATTGTGGCTCGACGGTTTGTTCCTGCTTTGCGGTTAGTTTGGACTGCTGTTTCATATCGAATTCTCCTTACTTGGATTTATCAAAGTGGGCGGCAAAACTCTTGCGGGCGCGATGCAATTTCCCTCGCACCGCATCGGTGGACTGGCCGACCACCGCCCCGATTTCGTCATAACTCATTTCCTGATCCGCCACGAGCAGCAGCAGCAAACGGTATTCGTCCGACAACTCATTGAGCGCTTTTTGAATGCGCTGGCCCAGCTCCTTGGTTTCCAAAACGCGCAAGGGCGAGTCCGTGCGGGCGGCGGAATTTTCCCACACCGCGTCATCCGAATTAGCAAAAATGTTGCGATTGTGCCACGACTGGCAAAGGTTCTGGCAGTGATTGATGGCGATGCGATAGAGCCAACTGCGAACTGAGGCTTCGCCGCGAAATTGATCAAACCGCTGAAAGGCTTTGAGAAAAACATCATGCGTTGCATCCTCAGCTTTTTGGGGATCGCCGAGATAGCGCAAGGTCAGATAATAAATGACGCGGCTATGCTCGTCGTAAAACCCGGCGAACACCGCCGGCAGTTGCTCGGCAGAAGGTCTGCTTTCGACGCGTTGCCCTTCTACTGGTTCGTTCATGAGTGCTTTCACTGCTGATTAGACAAAGCACCTTTGGCAATGTCACGCCTGAGTTGACGACAAGTTTTTTGATTGCTACGCGGGATGAGAAAAATATTGAAGGGAAGTGAAAGCAATGGCAGTCCGACATGGATTCGAACCATGAATAACGCCTCCAAAGGGCGCTGTGTTACCATTACACCATCGGACTGACGCGAGCGAAAATAGCCGTTTTCCACAGGCGGCGCAAAGCCAAAATGATTCCCAGCCGATATTTCGACACAAATAGTGCTAAAGTTTCACCAAAAGCCGAAGTTGCCCCACCAAAAAATCCCGCTTGTCATCCGCCTCGCGCGTGATAGTCTGTGCGGCCAATTTTATGAAGACGGACATTCATCCCAAATATGTGGACGCCGAGATCCGTTGCGCCTGCGGCAACGTCATCAAGACGCGTTCCACCAAGCACACCATCATCATCGGCATCTGCAATGCCTGCCATCCGTTTTATACCGGCCAGCAGAAGTTCGTGGACACCGCAGGTCGCGTGGACAAGTTCCAACAACGCGCCGCCAAGACGGCCGCCGCCGCCGAGGCGTTCGCCGTGAAGAAGAAAAAGAAAGCTTAGTTTTTGTCAGACAACCGCCCGCCGTTCCGAAATCTTTCGGGGCTGCGGGCGGTTTCTTTTTTAAGCCACAGATGAAGAAAGTCTTGTCCGCAGATTCCACAGATTAACGCAGATCGTTTTCTTCAGTAAATTTAATCTGCGAACGATCGCGGCATCTGCGGAAAACAATCTGTGTTTCATCTGTGAAAATCTGTGGCTGAATAAAATGAATCTAGTGCCGCACATCGAAAAATTTCGCCAACGCTTTGCCGAGCTTGAATCGCTGCTGAGCGATCCGAAGGCTTTTGATAATCCACAGCGCGCCCAGGAACTCTCCAAGGAATACTCGCGGCTCAAAGAACTTGTCGCGGCTGGCGATGCGTATCTCAAAGCCGTCAACGAACTCGCCGAGAACCGCACGCTGCTCGATTCTGGCGATGCGGAAATGATCGCGATGGCGAAGGAAGAAATTGCGCGGCTAGAAATCGCTGAAATAAAATTTGGCAAGCAGGTGCAATTCGGACTCGTGCCGCCGGACCCCAGCGATTCGCGCAACACCATCTTTGAAATCCGCGCGGGCGCAGGCGGCTCGGAATCCGCTTTGTTTGCAGCGGATTTGTATCGGATGTATTCGCGCTACTGCGAAACGCGCGGCTGGAAAGCGGAGACATTGGATTCCAGTTCGTCCGATCTCGGCGGTTTCAAAGAAATTGTTTTTCAAATCAGCGGCACGGATGTTTACAAGCGATTGAAATATGAGAGCGGCGTTCACCGCGTCCAGCGCGTGCCCGCCACGGAAGCGCAGGGGCGCATCCATACCAGCACTTGCACCGTGGCCGTGATGCCCGAGGCGCAGGAAGTGGATATCCAAATCAAGCCCGATGAAATCGAGATCAATTGCTGTCGCGCTTCCGGCAAAGGCGGTCAAGGCGTGAACACCACGGATTCCGCCGTGCAAATCATTCACAAGCCGACGGGCTTGATCGTGCGTTGCGCGGATGAACGGTCGCAGCAAAAAAACCGGCTCACGGCCATGACCGTTTTGCGCTCGCGTTTGCT
>JANYFN010000231.1 GCA_025362675.1 Limisphaerales bacterium
GGCGGCGGCGAACCGGTTCGCGGCGGCGGCGGCGGCGGCGGACGCATCGCGATTCAATGCGGCACCAATTATTTTTCCGGAAGTCTCACAGCGTTCGGTGGCAACGGCGCAAAGATCGGCGGCGCGGGAACTATTTTCAGCCAGTTGAAATTTCAAAATGGATCACTGCTCGTGGACAACGGCGGGCGCAACGGAACCAACACACCGGTCGCATTGCCACTGAATGCAACCGTGATGATCCGCAGCAATGCCATCGTCACGCCCATGAGTTCGTGGTCGGCGCGCGACGTGACCATCGCCAGCGGCGGAAAAATTCAGGCCGTCCCGCTCGCGCAGATGATTCTCACCGTGACTGGCACGCTGGCGGTGCAAAACGGGTGCGCCATCTCGGCGGACAGTTTAGGCAACACGGCGGGCAACGGAAATGGCCCGGGGCGCGTTTACACGCTCAATTCGTTTTACTATTGCACCGGCGCCGGACATGGTGGCAACGGCGCCGTTGGTTTGCTATCCACTCCAGCCTTTCCCGCTGGTGGAACCTATGGAACGCAAAATGGTCCCACCAGTTCGGATTTTGGCAGCGGGGGTGGCGGCGTAATTCCGGCTGCACCCGGAGGCAGCGGCGGCGGCGTGCTGAGTCTTTCTGTCTACGGCACATTGCAAGTGGATGGCACGATTTCGGCCAATGGCGGCAATGGTTCAGGCACGGGCGGCGGCGGCGGCTCCAGCGGCGGGATTGCCATCACCACGACGACGATTGCCGGCAGTGGAGCAATTCTGGCGAATGGAGGCAATGGCGCAGGCACGTTCGGCGGCGGTGGCGGTGGCGGACGCATTGCGGTGACCTGCACTTCCAATACGTTCACTGGCACCTTGCTGGCAGCGGGCGGCGGCGGCGCGAACTATGGCGGCGCAGGAACAATTTATTTGTTTCAGGGATCGGCACCCGTGTCTGTGAACTCAACGCAACTGATCTTGGACAATGCGGGTCATTCAGGAACCAACACGCCAGTGATCTCAACGGTTTCCACTCCTGGACCGGCAGCGGATTTGATCGTCCGCAACGGCGCGATTGGTTCAGCCAACACGACCGCCTATTTTCGAAATGTTACGATTTTCTCCAATAGCTGGCTGGCAACCATCGGTCCGACAGTTCCGACAACACTCTCCATCACCGCCAGCAATATCACGATTCAGCCCGGCGGCGGCATCATCGGCGACGCTTTTGGCTATGCCGCAAACACCGGCATCGCCAGCGGTGCGGGGACCGCTTCAATCAACACGCCCAATGCGGGCAACGGTGCAGGTCATGGCGGGGCGGGTGGATTTTGCACCAACGCCTACAACCCGGGAAATTCGGGGTCCATCAACGACAATGTCTCCACCCCGAGTTATGCCGGCAGCGGCGGGGGCGGCAACACGGGAACGGCGCCGGTCTCAACCGGGGGTCGCGGCGGCGGCGTGATTCAGTTGACGGTTTATGGCCGGTTGCAGGTTGACGGCGTGCTTTCCGCCAATGCCGCCAACGGTGCCGGTGTAGGCGGCGGTGGGGGCGCCGGTGGCAGTCTTTATCTTCCCTATATCGGTTTGCTCAGCGGACACGGCACAATCCAAGCCAATGGCGGTAATGGTGCCAACGTTTTGGGCGGTGGCGGTGGGGGCGGCTGCCTCGCGATCTATTACGTCTCTAATAATTTTTCCGGCCCCAGCACGGCCTACGGTGGCAGCGGTTACAACTACGGCGGCGCAGGGACGATTTTTCTTAAAAAAAATTCTGAAAACCGCGCATCGCTCATCGTTGACAACGGCGGCCATGCGGGCGCAAATTCGGCCACGCTCTCGTCGTCAAGCTACTTAGGCACCGACATCACTTTGCAAAATGGCGCCCTCGCCTTCGCCAACAGTTCATTGTCAGTCGGAAATCTTTTGATCGGTTCCAATTCATGGATCATCGTCACTAACGGCACATCGGTCGCGAACTGGATCTTGAACGCCTCCGGCAATGTCACCGTGCAAGCTGGCGGCGGGGTCAGCGCATTGAATCGAAAGGTAATCGAGCATGTCGCTATCTTGCCCGCTGGGGCGGCGGGTTGCGTCAGCGCCCTCCGATGAAGTCCGTGGCCGGGACGGTGTGGGTGACTCCGACGGGCTCCACGATGGGCGCGCTGATGCGCCGGCGGTGTGCCGGCGTATCAGGGGTGGTGGGGTGGGTGGCTGGTCTTACGTGGTGGTCGGTGTTATTCGAAGGGTGGGAGGGGTCCGTGGCGCTTTCGTTGGTGGCGTTGG
>JANYFN010000238.1 GCA_025362675.1 Limisphaerales bacterium
CGTTCGAGCTTGTCTCTTTCAAGGCATGGTGAATCTTCAAGTGAATTCGTTCAGTGATGATTTTAGACCCGGCGTTCGGGAACAGTCTGTAGAAAGTCACGGTTAGTCGGACAGAAAACATCACATGAGCAATAAACTATTCGTCGGAAACCTCTCCTTCGACACCACCGAAAACGATTTGCAAGACGCGTTTGCCGCGTTTGGCACCGTTACGGAAACCAACCTGATGATGGATCGCATGACCAACCGCCCCCGCGGTTTCGGTTTTGTGACCATGTCATCGGCGGATGAAGCCCAGAAAGCTATCGACGGCTTGAACGGCAAAGACCTCGGCGGTCGCGCCCTCACCGTCAACGTAGCCAAGCCCCGCGAAGAGCGTCCGGCTGGTGGCGGCGGCGGACGCCGTGAATTCGGCGGCAGCAGCGGCGGCGGCGGCGGTTATCGCGGCGGTTCCGGTGGCGGTTCCGGTGGCGGCGGCGGTCGTGGCCGTTACTAATACTAATTCCGTAGAAACATTTCATGGCGGGGTTCGGGTGAACCGAACTCCGCCTCTTTTTTATTATTACTCCCCGCCCCGCTCGCATGAAGGCTCAGACCAAAGAAGAGCATATTGAAGTCGAAGGCTGTGTCACCACAGTGTTGCCTGGCACGATGTTCCGTGTCGAACTGGACAACAAACATATGGTTCTCGCCACCATCTGCGGCAAGATGCGTAAACGTTGGGTGCGCCTAACCGTCGGCGACCGCGTGAAGATGGAGATGTCGCCCTACGATTTGAACAAAGCCCGTATCACTTGGCGGCTGCGTTGAACTGGCGCAATTTTTTTGGCTTCTTTTCCTTTTGAACCGGTATTTTAACTTCGCGTAGTTCGCAGTTTATCCCCACGGCGGTTTCTAAAATTATTTTGGCGGTGCAGTCGGTTTGTTTTCTGCTGGCAAATTCCACATCGTTCTCAACCATTCCGCAGTTGGTCTGGCGCTATTGTTGACGGCTTGGATGCGTGTGGCCTGCTTTTTGGCATGGGGAAAGGGCGGGAGAATTAAGCCCATAGCCAACCCGCTCACCAAACCTGCGAGCAAGCACATCGGAAGAGAAGATTTTTTCTTGATATCCCAATCGACACCAGAGCCACAATTCTTGAACAAAAATTATTTTTTACCCAACAGCAGTGTCATTCCTTCCCGCGCCGCTTCAATCTTCAATTTCCCCTTGGCTTTCGCAACAAGTCGGCGAGCATAAACCACAAACGCATCGATTTTTTTGTCGTCATGATCCGGATCGTGATGGAACAAAATCAGTTTTTTCACGCCGGCAGTGAGCGCGAGCGCTACGGAATCATCCAGACAACCGTGACCCCAGCCGGTATGCGTTTCGTATTCGGCGCGGTCGTATTGCGAGTCGAGAATCAACACATCCACCCCGCTGACAAAATCAATCATGTCGCGGTCCTCGCCGCCTTTGCGGGGTTCGGTATCTGGAAAAAATGCGAGCGAACCGGCGGGGGTGTTCAATCGATAGCCAACGGTGACGCCCGGATGATTCGCTCGCAGGGCGCGGACGCGAACGGAGCCGACGGTCAGGTTAAAATCTTTTAGTTCTTCAATCGCGATGTTGCTCGGCAATTTAGAAAAGGCGACGGGAAAATAAGTGCTTTCCATTTGACCGGTCACCGCCGCGACGAGGCTTTTGCGCGCACCTTCGCAACCGAGGATGTGGAGTCGGCAGTTGGCTTCGTAGAGCGGGGCAAAAAATGGCAGTCCTTGAATGTGATCCCAATGCGTGTGCGACAGCAGGAGCGTCAGTTGCAGCGGCTTTTGTTTAAATTCGTCTAGCAGCGCCATTCCGAGTTTTCGGAGACCCGTGCCGGCATCGAGAATTATAATTTTTGAACCGCAACGAACCTCGATACAGGTGGTGTTGCCGCCGTAACGCACGGTTTCCAATCCCGGCGTCGGGATGGAGCCGCGGACGCCCCAAAACTTTATGCTCGCGGAAGTTTTGATGTGGAGAATTTAGCGCACCTGCGCAAAAAATAAAAATTATTTTCGGAAGAAAAATGGTGGGTTGGCGGGGACTCGAACCCCGGACCAATGCCTTAAAAGGGCACTGCTCTACCAACTGAGCTACCAACCCA
>JANYFN010000257.1 GCA_025362675.1 Limisphaerales bacterium
CCTTGACCGGATTTTTGCCGCCTTTGCCCGCGCCATAAATGGCGAGTGCCTTTTCCAGTGAGGCAAAGACGTTGGCGTAATCCACAATCATGCCGCTGTGCTTGCCGGGAAACACGCGGTTTGCCCGCGCTATCGTTTGCATCAGCGTGTGATTCCGAATTGGCTTATCGAGATACACCGTTGAACAACTTGGCGCATCGAAGCCGGTGAGCCACATGGCGCATACAAACACCAAACGCAGCGGGTCGCCCATAAAGAGAACACGGACATGATCCGGCGCTACGGCGTCACGGAAGTGACGGCGCCGGAACTTTTTTATCTGTGTCACGACGCGCCGGTGCAAGGCGGCGCGTTGCCCGAAGACGTCCGGCGCGAGGCGATGAGCGCGGTTGGCAGCAAAGAAACCGCCGCGCAAATCCGGCTGCTGCGGGATTGCGGGCAGGTTGTCCCGCCGGTCACGCCCTCGCGGGAAAGCCAGCGCATCGCCGAAAAAATTTCACGGATGCACGAAACCGGACACCGCTTGAATGACATTCATCGGGCTGCGTCCAAAGACAATTTTGGGAGGGAAGAATATGGAGCATGACCCGTTAGCAGCCTATCGCAAGAAACCCTTGACCGGTGACGATTCGCCGGTCAGGGGAAAAAGTAAAGAGGGTTATCTAGCCTTCGATGCCAAGGACAAGGTGAACCGCCTGCGGATTCGGCGGGCGTTGGGGCCAACCCGCTCGCCGGGGTATCACTATCTTCTGGATGTGGTCTATGATGGCGACTACGGCACAAATTTCGTGCTGTCCTATACCTTCCTGATGGTGGTGGTCAACGGGAAAAATCTGCAAAGCGTTATCTTCGCTTTGGAGACCGGCACGGCGGACTTCATACAGGAATTTGATGCTTCAAAATGGGAAAGGCCCACGGACAAAACCGCTCCCTTCATCGAGTCCATCGAGGTCATCGTCCAAGACAGCGGGGCTTCCGTCGCCGGGGCGGAGGCGGGCGGCAAAACCCGCCACTGATTTTTTAGTCGAGTTCGGCCATAGCTGCCTTGTTGGAAAGTAATTGGCCTAACCGCATTTCGGGTTGCTTGCGCCAGTGGTCGGCGAGTTTGCCCAGCATGGCAGTTTGGATCGGCACTGGCGGCAACGGTTCGCCTTCGTGGAATTTCTCAAGCGCGGCAATCCCCGTTTCCAGATTGCGTGATTCATGGAACAAGTGACCTTCGGGATAGGCGATGTCCTCAATGTCTGCGATGCTGGTCGGCGAAAAATTGGTTTCGGCGGCATTGGCGTAAATGGTGATTTCCAAAACCAATGCTCGCAATGAATGTTCGGGATAGTAATGCCAGATTTTTCCGATTTTCGACACGATGTGACCAATGCGGCCAAACGGCCTTTGCACCTTTGAAGTGTGTTTCATCCAACCGCTCCTAATTTTGCCAACTGCTATCACGCTTGCGAATGGGCTTCAAGGGCAAGTTTCATTCGCGGTGTTGCGTCGCCGCCGCCGCCGCTAGGCGGCGATTGGTGCGGGTAATCGGGGTCGAACCGATACTCTGTTAGGAACGGGAACCTAAATCCCGCGCGTCTGCCAATTCCGCCACACCCGCATGGCATTCCGTATAGTGGCTGAAAACCGTAAAGCCAACTGGTATTTTACTATGACGCTATTCTCCCTTATCTGCGGTCGGTTTTTTCTTGACTGGCTTCGGCTTGCGAACATTGATGGCCGCAGCATCGAGAGTGTTCTTGATGTGTGAAGCGTAATATTTTTCAATCATTTCAACACTGGTGCGGCAATTTTTGGCGACCTGGTAAATGTCTGCGCCTTCCATCAGACGCATACAGATATAAGTATGGCGAAGGCTGTAAGCCGTGCGCCGGTTACCGTCGCGGTCGGTTTTCAGATTCAATTCTGCCAGAATAGCGTTTAGCAATTCGCGCTGGGGTTTGCCAAACACTTTGTCAGTGGGCTTGGGTTGCTTGCGTTTTCGCGTCCGCTCAAAGGGCATGACTGCGCCGGTCATGCTTTTGCAATA
>JANYFN010000263.1 GCA_025362675.1 Limisphaerales bacterium
CGCCGCCGCAGTCCGTCGCCCCTATGTTGCTTCCGCTCAGAAGCGCCAATGGGAGCGAGCAGACCTGTGAAGTCAAGTTGAAGCGGCTATTGGATATGTTCGACAACAGGCTGATTTCACAGGAAGAACTTGCCGACAAAAGGCGGCAGATTTTGAACGAAATCTGATTTTTGCAAAATCAAAGGCGTTGCCGGGCTTCAATGCTCCGGCAACGCCATTTTGTTTGACCTTTGAAAATCTCAAAGAAACAGCCATCCTCAAGAGCCTTTTCCATTGCCCTTCAATGAATGGGCGGCTAAAACCATTCATCTATGAGCGCCAACGGAATCACCTCACATCACGCTTGTTACTACGCGCATGAGCTAACAAGGCGTTGCCCTTCTGACAGCATTCAAAAGCTGGCAGCGACGTTGGCTGACGCCCAGGTGGATTTGAATCCCCATCAAATTGACGCCGCACTTTTCGCGTTTCGCTCACCGCTTTCCAAAGGCGCTATTCTTGCCGACGAAGTCGGCTTGGGCAAAACCATTGAAGCGGGCATTTTGCTTTCGCAGAAATGGGCGGAACGAAAACGTAAATTGCTCATCATAGTTCCCGCCAATTTGCGAAAACAATGGAGCCAAGAATTATCGGATAAATTTTTCCTGCCATCGGCCATTCTTGAAGCACGCACATTCAGCGAGCAAATCAAACATGGCAATTTGAATCCGTTTGACCGGGATGAAATCGTGATTTGCTCCTATCACTTCGCCCGCAACAAGGATGCTTATATCAAGCAGGTGAAATGGGATTTAGTCGTCATTGATGAAGCGCACCGGCTGCGGAATGTTTACAAGCCGACCAACCGCATCGCGAACGCCATTAAAAATGCCGTTGCGCCGTTTCCCAAAGTTCTGCTTACGGCGACCCCGCTGCAAAATTCGCTGCTCGAATTATATGGGCTGGTTAGCGTTGTTGACGAATACGCCTTTGGTGATTTGAAAAGTTTCAAAGCGCAGTTTGCCACCCTAACCACGGAAAAAGACTTTGCCGATTTGAAGGCGCGGTTGAAACCTATTTGCCAGCGCACCTTGCGGCGGCAGGTGCTTGAATATGTTCCCTACACAAATCGCAAAGCCATCGTGCAGGAATTTTTCCCCACAGCGGACGAGCAAAAACTTTACGACCTTGTTTCTGACTATTTGCAGCGCCCCAATTTGTTCGCGCTGCCCGCCAGCCAGCGCCAGTTGATGACCCTGATTTTGCGGAAATTACTCGCGTCATCCACCTTTGCCATTTCCAGCACGTTGGGCGGATTAGCCGCCAAATTAGAATCCATCGCTGCCGATCAAGTTCCCAGCGAGATCGTGCCGGAGGAAATTTCGCCGGACTACGAAACCGTTGACGAAACGGAAGACGAGTGGACAGACGAAGAAACCACGGAGAAAGAAGAACGGCGTTACACGCCCGAAGAATTGCAGCAAATGGGCGCGGAAATTGCCGACCTTAAACAATTCCAATCGCTTGCCCAATCCATCGCCAAAAATTCCAAAGGCGAAGTGTTGCTCACCGCGTTGAAGCGCGGATTTGCCGCCGCCACCGAAAAGGGCGCACAGAAAAAGGCCATTATTTTCACCGAGTCCACGCGCACGCAAGAATACTTGCGCGGCCTGCTTGAGCAGACCGAATATGCGGGCAAAATCGTTTTGTTCAATGGTTCAAACACCGACCAAAAATCAAAAGAGATTTATCGCAGTTGGTTGAAAAAACACGACGGCACAGACCGCGTGACCGGCTCGCCTAGCGCAGACATCCGCGCCGCGCTGGTGGATTATTTCCGTGACGAGGCCATCGTCATGATCGCCACCGAAGCCGCCGCCGAGGGCATCAACCTTCAATTTTGCTCGCTCGTTTTGAACTACGATTTGCCGTGGAATCCGCAGCGGATTGAGCAGCGCATCGGACGCTGCCACCGTTACGGCCAGAAATGCGACGTGGTCGTGGTCAATTTCTTGAACAAGGCCAACGCCGCCGACGTTCGCATTTACCAATTGCTCGACGAGAAATTCAAATTATTCCACGGCGTTTTTGGGGCGAGCGATGAAGTGCTTGGCGCGATTGAATCCGGCGTGGATTTTGAAAAGCGCATCATTCAGATTTATCAGACTTGCCGGACGCCGGAGCAGATTGAATTTAATTTCAACGCCCTGCAAAAAGAACTGGAAACGCAGATTGACGAAAAAATCCAGCAGACGCGGGAAAAGTTGCTGGAAAATTTTGATGAAGAAGTTCAAGAAAAGCTAAAAATCAAAAGCCGCGAGAGCAGTGATTATCTTGGCAAGTTTGAAAACTGGCTTTGGGAATTGACCCACTTCTATCTGCGCGATTGCGCCCAATTTGAAACCGACGCAAAAAGTTTTGTCCTGTCGAGCAACCCATTCCCGGACGAAAAAATCCATTCCGGCCCATACCGCCTCGGCAAAAATGTTGCGGACGCAAATCTTTACCGTATCGGCCACCCGTTAGCACAGCGCATCATTGAAAAATGCAAAGCCCTCACGCCAACACCCGCCGAACTGGTATTCAAATACACCGGCGCAGGCAAAACCATTTCGATTCTTGAACCGCTCATCGGCAAAAGCGGCTGGCTTTCTCTTTCAAACCTCACGGTTTCCTCGTTTGAAACCGAAGATTGGCTTTTGTTTGCAGGCGTCACCGATGATGGACATGAGCTTGACCCCGACCAGTGCCAGCGAATGTTTTCATTGAACGCGGGCGAATCCCCGCAATTGAGTTTGATGCCCCAGGACGCCATCCGCGCCGTTTTGGACAGCCAGTTGGCGCGGCAGCAGCAAATCGTGCGTGTTCGCCTGAGCGAAAAAGACGGAGAGTTTTTTGAACTGGAAATGGGAAAGCTGGAAAGCTGGGCGGGCGACCTGAAAGAAAGCCTTGAACATGAGTTGAAAGAAATTGACCGGGAGATCAAAGATACCAAGCGCGAGGCGCAACTGGCGTCCAGCCTCGAAAGCAAAGTCGCTTTGCACAAGCGCATCAAAGAGCTAGAATCGCGGCGTGCTGAAAAACGCCGTGGGTTGTTTGAAGCACAAGACGCCGTGGATTCCCGCAAAGATTCTTTGCTGGCAGAAATTGAAACCCGCTTGCAGCAGGGCATCACCAAAAGTGAATTGTTTGCCGTGCGCTGGCGGGTGGAATGATTTTACCGGAGAAAATGCCCATGCTGAAAAAGCCGAAACTGGAACTGACGTGGATTGGGAAGGAGAACCGACCCAAGCTTGAGCCGCGCATTTTGTTGGAAGACCCGACGAAATCGCATCACGCACCGCACCGCGTGACGGAGAATGACCTTTTCGACAACAAACTTATTTTTGGTGATAATTTGCTCGCGCTGAAAGCACTTGAGCAGGAGTTTGCTGGCAAAATTAAGTGTATCTACGTTGATCCGCCTTACAATACAGGCCAAGCATTTGAGCATTACGATGACGGCGTTGAACATTCTCTCTGGCTATCGCTAATGCGAGAGAGGTTTGAGATTCTCAAACGCCTTCTTCAAACGAATGGCACTTTTTTCTGTCAGCTAAATGATGATGAAATGGCTTACGGAAAAGTTTTGTTGGATGAGATATTTGGGCGCTCAAATTTTCTCAACCAAGTTAGTGTAAAAATGAAGCAAACCGCTGGTGCATCTGGCGGCGGCGAAGATAAAAGGCTTAAGAAAAATATTGAGTATATCCTGATTTACGCCCGCGACAAAGATGGAGACGGAGGATTTCAGAGTTTCAATGAAGTTTATGATGAGGAAGATATATTTGAAGTCATTGAAGATATGCGTGC
>JANYFN010000267.1 GCA_025362675.1 Limisphaerales bacterium
CCGCCGAGTTTGGAATTGAACGCCGTCATGGCGCGGGTGCCGTTGATGCCCACGAGCCAGTCCGCTTCGCTGCGGCTCGTCGCGGCGTCGGAGAGCGGCTGCATGGATTCGTCAGTCTTGAGCGACGCAAAACCTTCGCGAATCGCGGTGGGCGTCATGGATTGCAACCAGAGACGCGAGATGGGTTGCGCTGCTTTTGTGTAGCGGACGATGTTGCGAAAAATCAATTCACCTTCGCGCCCGGCGTCGCAAGCATTGATAAGCGAGGTGACATCTTTGCGTTTGATGAGTTTCGCGACGGCGCGCAAACGCGGCGCGGTTTTTTCAATCGGCGTGAGATCAAAGTGCGGTGGGATGACGGGCAGACACTTGAATGTCCATTTGCCGCGCACGGCTTCGACGCCTTCCGGCGGCACGATGGTCAGCAAATGACCAACAGCCGACGTGACGACATACTGTTCGTTTTCGAAGTAGTCGTCGTGCTTTTCAAACTTTCCGAGCGCCTTGCTGATGTCGCTGGCGACGGACGGTTTTTCCGCAATGATAAGAGCTTTTCCCATGTGACGCGCCATTCTTTAAGCCGCGAGCCGCCTGTTGCGCAACATAATTATTTTTTTGGACAATAATATATTACCGCTGATTGCGACCGACTTGCCTTGGTGCCAGCAGCGGATTTGCCGCTGGCTGAGACCCCGAATTTATTTTACGGCGGCGGCAATTTCCTCCGCCGAAAGACTGGGGAAATATTTTTTGGCACAGTGCGGGCACATCCCGTGCGTGAACTCTGCCAAGGAATTTTCTTGCACATAACATTCCACCCGCTGCCAGTAACCGCCGTCGTTTCTGATGTTCTTACAGCCCGAGCAAATCGGGAGCAGGCCCGAAAGATTCTTTACCTTCATGACCTCCGCAGCCAGCGCATCGGAAACGCGGTGCAGATCCATCGTCGTCATCACCATCCGCGCCAGCGATTGTAACATCTCCTTCTCGCGGCGACCCACGCGGCGCGGCTTGGTATCCATCACGCACAACGAACCCAGCCCCAGACCATCCGGCATCGCGAGCGGGGCCCCGGCGTAAAATCGGATCTGTGGTCCGCTCGTCACCAGTGGATTCAGCGCAAAACGTTCGTCGCAGATTGTGTCCTCCACCACCATCACGTCCGGCTCAGACATCGTTTCATCGCAAAACTTATGCGTGTTCAATAAAAATGATTCCGCCCCGCGCACACCCACGGCGGTTTTCAAAAGGTGGTGCTCATTTTCAACTTGCAGAATGGCGGCGATCGGCGCGTCGATGATATGCGCGGCCAGCTTCACGATATCTTCGTAGGTGCGCTCGGACACCGAATCGAGAATCTGGTAACGATGTAGCGTCGTCAGCCGTTGCCGCCCGTTTTTGTTGGTGGGGATGTTCACAATAATTAGTTCCGCTGTCTCCCCTGTCGTCGGTTTTAGCAAAAGATTTAGAACTGTTTAGAATTATTTTGTCGGCGCTTGCGTTCGCTTGCCCGCAAATTAAACTCCGCGTCCCGATGCTGAACCTGTCCACGCTCAATCCGCAACAACGCCTCGCCGTCGAAACGATTCGCGGGCCGGTGCTGATTCTGGCGGGCGCGGGCACGGGCAAAACCCGCGTCATCACCTACCGCATCGCGCACATGGTGGAACGCGGCATTGCGCCGGGAAACATCTTGGGCGTCACGTTCACCAACAAGGCCGCGCGCGAAATGCAGGAACGCGTCAACAAGCTCTTGCCGAAATCACGCGCCCAAGGCTCCAAGTCTAAAGCGGATAAAGAAAATCGTCCGACCATCTGCACCTTCCATTCGTTGTGCGTGAGAATTTTGCGCGTCCATATCGAGCGGCTTGGCTACAAAAAGAATTTCGTCATCTACGACGAATCCGAGCAGCTCGCGGCGGTGAAAAAAATTCTTTCGGCCATTTCCGCGAAAGGCGAGAAGACTGATCCCGGCGCGATTCTGGCGATGTTGAGCAAGTTCAAGAATGGCGGCGAAAGCGCCAAGGCGTTCGGCGATCCGAGCGTTCGCGCGCTGGCCCAGCACATCGCCAAGCGCTACGAATCCGCGCTGCACGCCTGCAACGCGGTGGATTTCGATGATCTCATCCTGCTCACGCTGCGCCTGTTTCGCGAGCATCCCGATGCGCTCGCCGCCTGCCGTGAGAAATACAAGTTCGTCATGGTGGACGAGTATCAGGACACCAACGCCGCACAGTTCGAGCTGGTTCATGCGCTCACGTTGGAGCATCGGAATTTCTGTGTCGTCGGCGATGACGACCAGAGCATCTACGGCTGGCGCGGCGCGGAAGTCGCCAACCTGCTGAACATGGAAAAACATTTTCCAGAAATTAAAATCGTCAAGCTGGAGCAGAATTATCGCAGCACAACCAACATTCTCAACACCGCCAACGCCATCATCAAAAACAACGTCCAGCGGCGCGGCAAATCCCTCTGGTCCAGCAAAGGCGCGGGCAGCAAAATCCAGCTCGCCACCTACACGAACGACGAAGACGAAGCCCGCGAAACCGTCGTGCAGATCGAGTTCAAACGCCTTGCGCACCGCATTCCGTGGCAGGATTGCGCGATTCTTTTTCGCACGAACCAGCAGTCGCGTCCAATTGAAACGGAGTTGCGCAAAGCTGGCGTCCGCTATCATCTCATCGGCGGCCAAAGTTTTTTTGACCGGCGCGAGATCAAGGATTTCATCGCGTATGTGAAGATGTTCACGAATCCGCACGACGACATCAGCCTGTTGCGCATCGCGAATGTCCCCGCGCGCGGCTTGAGCGATGTCACGATGGAACGGCTGCTCGCCGCGAGCCATGAACGCAAAGATTCCGTCTTCGCCGCGATGAAAAATCCGATGGTGACCACGACGTTTCTGAAGAACACGCGCGAAAGTATCGAGGCGTTTGTGGAATTTGTGGAGCGCGGACAAAGCCAGCTTCACCAAGGCACGGATGAGTTTCGCTTGCAGACGTGGGCCGAGAATTTTCTCAACGAAGCCGGTTACCTCAACGAACTCAAGCGTCTTGAAAAAGATCCCGAAGTCGCCGAAGGCCGCATCCGCAATCTCCGCGAAATGATGGCATCCATGGACGGCGCAGGCAATGCGCCCGCCGAACGATTGGAAAACTTTCTCGAAAACATCACGCTCGATTCCGACCGCGCTGAAGAAAAAGAAAACACGCAAGACGCCGTCACGCTCATCACCATGCACTCGTGCAAGGGGCTCGAATTTCCGCACGTCTTCGTCGTGGGCCTCGAAGATGGATTGCTCCCACACACGCGCTCGAAAGTTGAGGGCACGCTGGATGAGGAGCGGCGGTTATTTTACGTCGCCGTCACGCGCGCCATGGAGACGCTGACCATCAGCCATTGCGGCGGTCGGAAAAAATACGGTCAACTGCTGCCGTGCCATCCCTCGCCGTTTCTCAAGGAACTTCCCGAGGAACTCGTCGAGCACGCCGATGCGAAATCCAAGATTCCCGTCGCGCAAGAATCCGGGAAAAATCTATTCGCCGCCATGCGCTCGGCGATTTCTTGACCCGCCTGGCCCGTCGCCCCCTCACCTCAATCCTCTCCCCAAGGGGGCGAGGAAGTCAGAAAGCAATCCCCTCGCGGTTCCAATGGCCACGAGCAAACCCGAACGCGGTTCCCTCGCCCCTCCGAGGGGAAAGGGTTAGGGTGAGGGGGCCACTGCGCACCACATTCCGCTTGAGCCGAGCGGCGAAAACGGCGAACTTCAAACCGTCCTCGCGTTTCCTCAAGCCAAATGATCCCGATGCAAACACAGAGCATAAAGCTGCTAGGGCGGGCAGTCCTCTGCCCGCCGAACGCGTGGGTTATCAACCGCCGGCGCGCACGGAGTGGCGCGCCCTACCATCATCGTTGGTGAACCGGATAATATTGGAATAAATTATGTCTCAAGCATCACTCCCTCACTGGTGGCCCATCGTCGCCATCGTCCTCGCGCTCGTGGCGTTCGCGGGACTCTACATCTTCATCAAGATTGAAAAACTGCTGTTCAAGCTCGCGGGCGGATTCATCATGCTCCTCCTGCTGGCGGGCGCGGTGTGGTGGTTTTTCCTCCGGAATTAAAGAAAAAAGCGTGGAGAAAAATTCTCCACGCTTGAATGAGATTTAATCGGGCGAATCAGTTTTTCGCCGCGTCACCAGTTTTCCACGCGACAATCTTGTCGATGCGCTGGTGTTGCTTCTGGCCGGACATTTCGATCTCCACTTCATCGCCGACTTTGTGATTGAGCAAGGCCATCGCCACCGGGGTGAGGTAGCTGATGATACCGTGGTCGGGGTCGGAATCCCACGCGCCGAGAATGGTGAAGGTCTCGGCTTGTTTCGTGGCCTTATTGGTGATGGTAACGACGGTGCCGTGACCAACGACGTCGGCAGTGGCGTTGGAGAAATCAGTGCCGCGCGCGCGGTTGAGGGCGGCTTCGATCTCTTCTTTCTGGCGCATGAGAATTTTCTGCATCTCCTTGGCGGCTTTGTATTCGTGGTTCTCGCGGAGATCGCCGTAGCTGCGGGCGATGGCGATCTCTTTGGAGTTCGCCGGAATTTTTTTCTCGACGAGTTCCTGATATTCGAGGCGACGGCGTTCGAGGCTTTCCCAGGAGACGAGCAAGGTGGCTTCCTGTCGAGTCTGTTCACCGCTGACGAGGGATTGCACGGCGGGATGCGCTTTGACGAGGCGAGCCAGGAGTGAGCGTTTGTCCATGTCATCGAACACGGGCGAAAGTTTGAGGGCGCGGGTCAAATCTTTGACGACTTCGATGTCGGCGGTGGAGGTGAGTTCGACGATGAGCGATTGATCTTCGAGGATGTAATCGCGGAGGCGGTTGGAGCGTTTCTCGTTGAACTGATCGCGTTCCATCGCGGTGAGCATGGCGCGGAAAACTTCGGGTCCAAGGATGTCCACGAAATCTTCGTTGCGCTCGCGAGCGAACCATAGGAGCAGGTCGCTGCTGGCGGAATGCTGGTTGATATTCTTGGAGAGCGTCTCCTTGAATTCGGCGAGTTTGCCGTTGCTGATGAGGATACCAGCGATTTCCTTGGCGAGCTTAGGGGAAACGTAGTTGAGCGTGGAGCGCAGGATTTCGGCCCACTTCTCAGGATTGGCGGCCTTGAAGGATTCGAGCGCGCGATGTTGTTTCGAGGCGGGAATGGCTTCGAGCAGCGGAGCGAACTTGATGCCGTCTTGAGTCCAGATTTGCGCGGCGGAAATTTCATCGGTGCCGGGCGGGAGTTTCGCGACCTCGCGCAATTCGTCGCGGGAGAAAATAGCTTCGAGCGCGACGGCCGGCTGCGTGCGCTGATAGGCGGCGATATCGGGATTGAGGGAAGCAATGACTTCGTTCGCTGCCGCCGCCTTGTCCTTGAGGTCGGGAGCGCCCTTGATCAGTTCGGCGACGACGAGAATGCGCGCCTTCAACCCTTTGGCGGCGCGGAATTCCGTGAGCAAGCGATCTTGCAAGGAAGTTTCCAGCGCTTGATAAACCACCATCTCGGTCTTCTTCAACGGCACGATGAAGTGACCGTCTTTCTTCATTTCGCGACGGGCGACTTCCCACCATTTTTTCCAATCATCAGCCATGACATCAGGCACGAGAACCGATTGGATTTGATCCGTCGTAGCCTTGCCGCCGAAGCTGTTCAAAACAATTTTGATGAGGTCAAGATGATGCGCAGCCAGGTGGCGCACGGCGTTTAGATCGGTCGCCTTACGCGCCAGAATGTGGTCCTTCGGCACCGGCTTGAGGGACTCGGCGGCGAACGACAAATCCATCGGATGCCCCGGCTTGCCTTGAAAATCAATCGCGAAACGAGCGAACACAGTGTCCACCGACTTGATGCGTCCGAAGCCCCAACTGCGATGTTGACAGCAGCCCGCATCGGCTAGCGTCGTCAAGGCGGCAACGTGTTTACCTTCGATTTTTCCTGCCGCCGCCAGTTTTTCAAATTCGTCTTTCATAATTTTTTTGTCTCGCGTCCCTAAATGGGGTTTCCCACATTAAACGAATTGAACGACCAAAATCCAAGACAAATAGCGGCGCGTGTTTTATCGCAACGCCTCAACAGCGGCGAATTTACAGAGAATCTACTGGATACCGCGCTGGCCAACGCGCGTCTCACGCCAGTTGATCGCGGACTCTGTCACGAACTCGTTTGCGGCGTCGTGCGCTGGCAGGCCACGCTCGATTGCCTCATCGCCCGCAAGACCGATCCGTCGCGTGAACTGCGGCCGGCCTTGCGGAATCTCCTGCGCCTCGGGCTCTACCAGATTTTCTTCCTCGACCGCATTCCGCCGCACGCCGCCGTTCACGAGACGGTGGAACTCGCCAAAAGCGCGGGCTACCACTCGCAAGCCGGTATGATCAACGCCGTCCTCCGTGCCCATCTGCGTGAGTTTGAGCAAATCAAAAAAATTCTGACGGACATGAAAATTTCCCAGCCCGCCCTCGGCTGGTCGCATCCCGGCTGGCTCGTGGAAAAGTGGCGTAAACAATTTGGCGACGAAAAAACGCGGCTCCTTTTGGAGTGGAACAACACACCGCCAAAAACCTTCGCGCGGATCAACACATTGAAAACCGACGCCGCCAAACTCGTCACCCGCTGGCGCGAAGAAAATGTAGAATACGATTTCATCACGCGCGATTGGACCGGCGAAAATCTGGCGTTCGAACTCAAGTCGCATCCGCCGCTGAACACGCTCGGCAGTTTTCGCGACGGCTGGTTTTATGTGCAAGACCCCAGCACGCTGCTCGCCCCTGCCCTGCTCGACGCGCAGTCCGGCGAAACCATTTTGGACCTGTGCGCCGCGCCCGGCGGCAAAACTACTTTCATCGCGCAGCAAATGGACGACGCAGGAAAAATTATCGCGGAAGACATTTCTCCCGACCGCTTGAAATTGATCCGCGAAAACTGCGCCCGCCTCGGCGTGACGTGTGTCGAACCCGCATTGCCCACAACCTTGAACCTTGAACCTTCAACCTTCAACCGCATTTTGGTGGACGCCCCCTGCTCCAACACCGGCGTGCTGCGGCGGCGCGTGGATTTGCGCTGGCGCATTTCCGCCGAGGAAATGGCGCGGCTGCAAAAAACGCAAACCGATTTACTCCAGCAAGCCGCGACGCGTCTCCAACCCGGCGGCGTTTTGGTTTACAGCACTTGCAGTTTGGAGCCGCAAGAAAACTCTGAACTGATAAAAAAGTTTCTCGAAGCGAACCCCGATTTTATCCTCGAAACCGAACGACAATTGCTGCCGTTTGCCGACGGCGTGGATGGCGCATTCGTGGCCAAACTAAAACTCAAAAATTGATTTATGGAACTTGATCTCGAAAAAGAATTCGCCGATCGCGCCTATCCCATTCTCGCCAGTCTCGTCACGCCGCGCCCCATCGCGCTCGTCACTACGATCAGCGCGGATGGCCGGGTGAACGCCGCGCCGTTCAGCTTTTTCAACCTCATGGGCGCGAACCCGCCCATCTGCGCGTTCGCGCCCGGCGACCGCGAGGACGGCACGCCCAAAGACACCGCGCGCAACGTCCGTTCCGGTCACGAATTCGTCGTGAACTTGGTGGATCAATCCATTGCCCAAGCCATGAACAAATGCGCCGCGTCGCTGCCGTTTGGCGAGAATGAATTGGTCCGCGCCGGCCTGACCACCGCGCCGTCATCCGTCGTGAAACCGCCACGCATCGTGGAAGCGCCCGCGAGTTTGGAATGTGTCGAGTGGGGCACGTTGCAGATCGGCGGCAACCGCATGGTTATCGGCCTCATCAAGCGCGTGCATCTGCGCGATGAATTATTTGACGCGGAAAAACGCCGGGTGCGAACGGAAAAACTTTTGACGATAGGGCGCATGGCCTCGCCGCATTGGTATTGTAAAACCAGTGAGCGCTTCGAGATGATCCGGCCGGATTGATTATTTCTCCGCAATGAGCGGTGAGAAGTGCCGCGTCTCCGGGTTGTAGGCAAAGAGCTCCGCCGTGGCGATTTCAAAAAACCAGCCATGCAAGCGGAGCGAGCCGTCCATCAAACGATTTTGCACGCAGGCGTAGCTGTGCAAGTTGTCGAGACCGAACAAAACATTTTCCTCCGCCGCCGCGTTGGAACGTTCGGCAAGCGAATGAAAATTGGAATAATCATTTTTCAACGTGTCCAGCACCGGCGCGGCGAGCTTGAGCCAGTCGCGCAAATGCGGTTGTGAATCCGCCACCGGTGCGTCGCCGAGCAGACAAGAAATCGCGCCGCATTGCGAATGGCCGCAGATGACAATGTCGCTGACGCGCAAGTTTTCCACGGCGAACTCGATGGCAGCGGCGGTGGAATTCGTGTCGCCCGTCGCGCTGGCGGGCGGAACGATGTTGCCCACGTTTTTCACGACGAACAAATCACCCGGCTTGCTCTGCGTGATGAGTTCGGCGAGCACGCGTGAATCTGAGCAGGTGATGAAAAGCGTGTGCGGGTTCTGCCCTTCCTGCGAGAGCTTGCGGAACAGCTTGCGGTAATTCCCGAACTGGTCGTCGCGGAACTTGTGAACGCCTTTGATGAGCTGGTGCATGTGGATTATTGCGCCAGCGTTTTATTTTTCGCGCGCGATTCTTCCATCAGCTTCACTTTGAATTTTTTCAGTTCCTCCGCCACGCGCGCATCCGCCCCGGCGAGGATTTGTGCGGCGAGAATGCCCGCGTTGCGTCCGCCGTTGATGGCCACCGTCGCGACCGGCACGCCCGGCGGCATCTGCACCATCGAGAGCAACGAGTCCAAGCCATCGGTAGATTTTCCGAGGATCGGCACGCCAATGACCGGCAACGTCGTGAACGCCGCCGTCACGCCCGCGAGATGCGCCGCGCCACCCGCGCCGCAGATAAACACTTTGACGCCATGCGCGGGCGCACCGGAAACGTATGCTTCAAGGCCATGCGGATCGCGATGCGCGGAAATCACTTTTGCCTCGCTAGCGATGCCGAATTCTTTGAGCGCTTCCGCCGCGAGTTTCATCGTCGGCCAGTCCGAATCGCTGCCCATTAAAATCCCGACTTGGGGAGAAATATTTTTGTTCATATAAATAAAAACGCGCGTCAACTTTTAACGCGCGGTGAAATTAGCAACCCGCCGTGGTCGCCGCAACTCTTGTGAAAGGGGGCGGGATTAAAAAATGCCGGTTCGAACTGGTCGCTTACGGATAAATCATTCGGAAAAACACTGCGCCGTTCGTTTTGACGTTGGCCAACACAAGCTGGTTAGTCACGGACGAACCCGGGATGGCGACCCAGTTCGTGTTTAGGCCCACTGCGAGGGTGTTGGTCTGGGTCTGAACGCGCCAACCCGTATGGTCGCCGGGCCATTGCACGATGACGTTGCTCGGGTTGACGCTGGAGAGAAATACGTTCGTAGAGGTGAGGTTCGTGCTCGTGTGCGCCAGCGTGGTCAGCACAAACGCCGTGGCGTTATAGTTCGTCTGCCAGGTGAGAGCGCCAACCGCTGGCAAAGTCGTGGTGTTGGTGAACAGCACGCCCGTTTCCGAAGTGTAATTCAAAAGGTTGAACGTGCTGCCCGCCGCCGGCCAAAAGAATCCATTCAAATTCACGCTATAGCTACCAGCGAACGCGGCCGCGCCTGAGAGCGAGACCGAACCATTGCCGGCCGCGCCACCAAGACCAAAGCCCATCTTCGTGCCGTTGGCCAGTGTGTAGCCGCCTTGCAACGCGATGTTACCATTTTGGGCATCCAGCTTGCCCGTGTTGTTGAAGGTGATTGGATTGGCAATACTCGTCACGCCACTCGTGAACTCTTTGCGGAACGTGCCGTTGTTGTTGAAGGTCATCGCCCCGCCATACGCCGCATTGATTTGCTGGTCGGTCTGCGCATCCCACAAACCGTTGTTGACGATGACCGCGCCGTTGCCGCCGCGAATTTGCCCGTTGCCCCACAACACGGTTCCGTTGTTCGTCACCACGCCACCGTTCAGATCGTTGACGCCACCGCCATTGATGGTGACCACACTATTCGTTGTCGTGGTGACCGCGGCCCCATTCCAGTTGCCCGCCGTCCAAGTGAACGTGCCGTTGATGACATTGTTGCCCACCATAATGCCAGCGTTCTCCACGACATTGCCACTCGTGGTCGTGCCGACGATATTGAAGTTGCCCTGGCTGAAATACGTCGTCCCCGCGGTGCCATTGGTGATCGTGCCACCGCTGAAATTGGCACCGCCCTGCAATACAATATTTCCCCTCAGTGCGCTCAACACGCCGCTGGTCTGGTTGAACAGGAGGCTGGACGCCACCACCGTGCTGCCGCTGGCCGCTGATTTTTGGAAGGTGCCCAAGTTATTGAACGTAGCGGCGCCGCCATAGGCCGCATTGATCTGCTGATCGCTTTGCGCGTCCCACAAGCCGTAGTTATAAATCACCGAGCCGTTGCCGCCGCGCATCTGCCCGCTGCTCCAAGCCACCGTCCCAAAGTTCGTAACGATGGCCGTGTTGAAATCATTCAGGCCAGCACCGCCGGCCACAATCACCTTGCTGTTCGTGCTGATCGTCACCACCGCGCCGTTCCACACGCCGCCCACCCAGGTCAACGCACCCTTGATGACATTCACGCCAACCAGATTGCCGTTGTTCTCGTAAGTGTTCGTGCCCGTCACCGTGCCGTTCAAGTTGAAACTGCCGATAGAAAACACATTCAGTCCGCTGACATTGGTGGTGATGTAGCCGCCGGTGAAATTGCCGCCGCCTTGAAAAACCAGCTCTAATCCATTCGTGCCATTCTGCGTGTCAATCACGCCAGCCAGTTGGTTGAAAACCACGCCGCCCGCGAACAACGTGTAAGTCGAACC